>JBCCVR010000211.1:0-11761 GCA_039194995.1 Cyanobacteria bacterium P01_E01_bin.42
AATCGAAAATATAGCTATCCCTTTGCTAGGAATTGCCGCATTATGCCAAGGAATTTACGGCTTGCATCTTATCTTAATTGCTGCGTTGCAAGGACTCCAGGATACTTTGATTCCCATGTGGATTAATATCAGTGCTTATTGGTTGATTGGTGTCGGTGGGAGTTATTATTTTGCAATTATCTTAGATTTCGGGGCAGTGAGTATATGGCTGTTTCTAACGCTTGCAATGATAATCTCAACAGGAATTCTTATCTGGCGTTTTTTCCATATACTCCCCCACAAAATAACAATTTAGTTGGCTGCGAGAGACTCCATTAAAAATTTAACCAAGAATGGTAAAATTAGCGTGGCATCTGCATGGACTTCGCTAAACATTCCTCCGGTTTCCATTTTTCGCCAAGACATTCCTTCTGAATAGCTACATCCCGATAAATGACCGTAATACATGGGATCGGGACAAATCCGACAGCCGTAAGATAATTTCCGTTCGGGTAAATTGAAAACCTTGTATTCGTTCATAATTTCAATTAAAGGGGCGAGATTTTGGATATAATTCCTCGGGACTCCTCCACCCACAGTAAAAATTCCCGTTTTCTCCACGTTAACAATCATGTCAATTAAATATTGCGTATCGAGTTCGAGATCGAATACGATTCGAGATCGCCCAGTTTGTTCGCGCATTCGGTTATAAATATGGACATCATTGCCAATTTCTGAATCAACAAAAGCCGGAACGATGACAGGAATATTTTGTTCGCAAGCCGATTTTAAAATTCCGCGCTGTTCGGGAAATTCTCGAACGAGATGTTCGCCGACCATTTGATGAAAATGCCGAGTTCCGATGGGTTTAGTATCGGTATATTCATCAAGAATGCGATCCAACATTTTTTCGATATGTTCTAAGTTCTTTTCTGGCTCTAATGTATCTGTAACGCGGTTCATTTTCAATTTTGCTAAATTTGCATCATCTTCTTTGGGGTTATATTTAAAATGTTTTAAACCAACACTTTCCACTAAACCGTGAGCCATCAATGCACCTGTCGAGCAAACCGCTTGTACGGCTTTCATATCAATTAAGTCACAAATAATTAAGCCCATTTTAGCAATGGTCATGGCACCGCTTAAGGTCAGAAAAACGAGGCACTTTGGATCTTGTACCATTGCCAGTAAAGTATTTGCACCCATACTCACTTCCGCAGCCAAACCACCATAAGATCTCAGATTGACCATAAATTCAGTTATAGAAGTTTTCCGATCTTGAAGCCTTTCTTCAAGGGTTGTAAAAATAACGGGAAGGAGAAATTTTGGATCGGAAAAAACAACATCAGGAAAATAGCCGTCTTGAATTTGTCCGGGTTTCACCATACCAAATTGATTCAAGAAAATTGCTTCTTTGGGAGTATGGTAAATATTATCTGCTGCGCTTTCCGAATATGCGCCAATTACGATCGCATTTTCTCCACCAAAGACAGGCCGAGTATAATCTCGCGGTGCCACAATTTTAGCCAACCATTTTCGCGCTATCATCTCTTGCAATAATTGTCCGATCTTGCTGTCCAAACGTCCGTCATAAATCGCAATAGGAGTTTGTCTTTCAACAATCCAATTGTGAATTTTTGTTGTTGTTTCTCCTAACATTCTCGCACCAAAAGAGCAATAACTCATGGCTGTCACAATATCGCCAACCGAATTGCATTTTTGCAAATCGAGCAGTTGGAGTTCTTTTGCAAAAGAAGAAGTTGTAATCATGTATGGGAAAAGGTCACTTTAAATGATACTACGACATTACAAGAGAGGATGTGAGGTGTCAAATCTAAATGATATATATCGATACAATTAGTTGTGAGTCTTTATCATTTTAAGTAAAAAAAGTCAAGTCCGATCGAGTGAGTTCAGCCTACAAAAATTATATATAATAGCGATCGCCCTTGTTTTTTCTGCCAACAAGAGCGATTGATGAACGAGAATTTTTGAGGACGTGAACGAGTTTAATTTCCATCACACTGCTATCTTCTATTATAAAGAATGAAGGAATTATTCCTATTACACGTTCTAAAAGACCCATTACCGATTATAAAAAATGGATGAAAAAGCAGCCGTACTGGCAGTCAATGAAGCCTTTTATCGTGCCTTTGAGAAAAGAGACATCGGAGCCATGTCTGCAGTTTGGTCGCAAGGCACTTGGTCTTCCTGCGTCCATCCCGGATGGGAGACCTTACGAGGATGGGAAGATACTCGTAACTCTTGGGAGCAAATTTTTAAAAATACCAGTTATCTCGAAATCGATACGGAAATTATCAATGTCGATTGTGGAGAAGCGATCGCTTATGTCGTCCTCGTCGAAAATGTCATGCAGATCGTTGGTAGCGAACGTTATAAAGCGCGATCGATGGCAACCAATGTCTTTCGAAAGATGGCACAAAAATGGTATCTTGTCCACCACCACGGCAGTCCTGTTGCGAGTCGATGATCGTCAACCCTATCAGCAGCGATCGCGCCGTATTCGAAGCCGATCGCTAAGGAGAAATCCTAGAGAAAGATGAAACTCAAAATAGTTTTAAACGCTCGCTTAATTTGGATAGCGTTTGCAATTATTCTGTTTTTAGAGGGAGGATTGCGTTTTAAATTGGGCTTGGGAAATCCCGTCTTAAGTCAGGCCGATGCTGATATGGGATATCGCTTTCAACCCAATCAAAATATTACTCGTTTTGGCAACAAAGTCATTTACAATCAATATTCGCAACGATCCGATCGCATCGCGTCACCCAAACCTAAAAATACGTTGAGAATTCTAGCGATCGGCGACTCGGTTTTAAATGGGGGGATGTTAACCGATCAAACGCAAACGATTTCCGAACAGTTAGAAGCCAAAATAAAAAGTACGGGTCGGAATGTAGAAGTTTTAAATGCTTCGGCAGGATCTTGGGGAATTGGCAATCAATTGGGATACTTACAAAAATTTGGTACTTTTAACAGCGATTTACTCATTTTACAAATTGGCACGCACGATTTAACGCAACCCACGAGCAAGGGCGATCGCGTGGGAATCGATCCCAATTATCCCGATCGCAAGCCATTTTTTGCTCTCCAAGAACTCTTTTCTCGCTACATTATCCCCAGAGTATTATTGCGCTTGCACTTGCCTTTAGCTTATCAAGAAATCCCCGTTATTGTAACGCCAGAGGAACAATTTCCCAAGAATCTTATACTTTTAGATCGCATTCTCGATCGCGATCTTCCCATTCTGATTCTCTTCACTCCCAATCGGATTGATGTCATCCCCAAATCCAACAAACCTGATTATAAATCCGATTTTTTCCAATATCTTCAAGTTCGTAACATTCCAATTATTGACACTCACGAGGTTTGGTCAGAATTACCCGCAAACACCACAGAATCTTATTTTCGCGATGTTGTTCATCTAACTCCCGCAGGAAATGAGGCGATCGCGCAACTTTTATTCGAGCAAATTTGTCGGCGCGATCGGTTATGTTCTTAATTCATATTGCTCTAACTCTCGGAAGATTGAATTAAAATTGTTCCTTTTCCTGTAAAGTTTAACTGTTTTTCTTCACCCGATCTTTTTAATCCAGCCAAACTGCCTACCGCCGAAAAAACATCTTTGATATATTCATAATCGTAATGATAAGAAGGACTGGGTAGATCCGCCCATCCTAAAACTGCTTCGGGATCCACTTTTGCAGGGGCTTCAACAAAGACGACGGGGCCGTTAGAAGAAGCAATTAATTGTCCCGTTCCCAAAAATGTTAAATATCCTCCCAATGTTGATTCTTGGCAGATTAAAGTGGGAGAAAAGGCGATAACCCGAGAGGCTTTTACTGTTAAGTGAGCATCTTCTAGATCGTAAGACGCAATTTCGCAGGCGCGATCGCCCAAAATCAGTTTTCCCTGTCCCGTTGCTGTAATAAACTCATTGGCATAACGAGGAGTATTAATCGATTCTTGAACGATGAGATCGAGCAAATTTGCTCCCACTGCTTCAAATCTCAACATTCCATAATAGGCAATCATTTTGCCTTTTTTAATAATCATTTGCTTGATGACATTTACACAATAACTAAACGGATTGAGATTGTCGTTATCGGGTAGGGTTTCGTAATTATAAATCATAGTTGCCTATTTTGTGAATTAAACGTTATCGTTCGTATGCCTGAATATAAACCGTGCCTTGTCCGGTAAATTTGAATTGATAGCTTTCTCCTGAAGTTTGACCGATCAATGTTTTCCAATTTACATCCGTTACAAATTGAGAAGTTAACGTTCCCTTGTGACCGAGATAAGCATTCGGATCGATAAAGATGGGGTTTTCTGGCATAACTTCAAGGGCGATCGCATCTCCTTGGGAAATAATTGCAACTTCCCCGTAACCTGAAAAAGTTGTGGTGAATAGCCCTTGACCGCTTGTAACTCCTTTGACAATTCCTTGAATGCCACTTTGATTACCTTGAAAAACCGTGCCGACTTGCAAGCGATTATCGTAGGCTAAAACACTGTCACTTTCAATATATAACCGCTCTCCTTGTAAAGGGATAATCGTGACGTACTCGCCCTGATAACCATAGCAAACTTTCCCCGTTCCTCGGGCGCTCATGACAATTAATTCTTCGTTAGTGACTTCTCGTGCGGCCAAATTTTGTACGTTCCCACCTGCCAGATAACTGCGTGTAAAGTTAATCTTGCCAGTGTAGCAAAGCATCGCCCCCCGTTTGGCAAAAATTTCCTCCCGTTGCAGTTCGACAGCCAGCATTTTGTAGTTCACTAAGCTATAAGTTGGCATAATTCCTCTAGAGTAAAACTAAGATAATTTGTAAATGAGAGAAACAAATATTTTGCTTGTTTTTAATTCCTGCAATCCAGTCAGGATGCCTATTTTACATTTGGCAGGCTTCATCATAAATCCGTTCTGCGGGTTGAATGTAAACCGTTCCTTGTCCGGTAAACTTCAACTGATAGCTTTCCCCCGAATTTTCACCGACCATTGTTTTCCAATTCACATCAAAGATAAACTCTTTTTGAATATTGCCTTTATATCCGATAAAAGCATCGGGATCGACGCAAAAGGGAGTTATTCCGTTAACCTCAAATGCCAAAATTCCGCCTTGAGAAATAACAGCAACATTGCCACTCCCTTCCACAGTTGTCGTAAATAATCCCTGACCTGAAGTTGCTCCAGCAATGCCAGCAAAAGCAACATTCGTTTTTAACGTTTCATCAAATGCCAATAAACTGTTACTTTCGAGAAATACTTTATCATTATTCAAAGGAATAATCGAAATTTCTCGAGCTTTATTTGCAAAATATACCTTGCCCGAACCTTTGACGCACATGAGTTCAAATTTCTCTTTGGTCACTTTGCGCTTGATAACGCCGAGCAATCCTTCTCCTCCCAGTAATGCCTTTTCAAATTTAATATTACCATCGCAAGCAACCATTGCCCCGGCTGTTGCCATGACTTTCTCGTTAGATAAGGTTACTTGGAGAAGGCGATCGTTTTTTAAATCAAAGGAGGTCATTTTTATTTATTGTTGGTTGTTCGTTGTTTGTTGCTGGGTTTTAAGAAGAATCTATAATGATAAAAAATAGCAAAACTTTCTATGCTTTGTAGCAGAATTTTGGCAGCATTTACCACTTGTTCGTTTTGGTTTCTCCTTCCAGTCGTTTTTCCTATTTTTGCCGATCGCACTTTGGCAGAAAACGCAGAAACTGGCACTCGCGGCACTTTAAAGGAAGATTCTCGCCCTGCTTTACGCATTTTGGCCAGCGATCGCGATTTTAATATCGGTGCTGCGGTGAATGTCGGCGCACTGAGAGATAGCACGCGGTATCGGGAAATTTTGGCCCGGGAGTTCAATATTATCACCGCAGAAAATACTATGAAGTTCAAGCCGTTGCGTCCCCAACGAGATCGCTTTGATTTTACCGCCAGCGATCGCTTTGTTGCGTTTGCTCAAACCCATCAGATGAAAATCCGCGGCCATGCTTTAGTGTGGCATACTGCACTGCCTGTATGGTTGACGGAAGGCGATTGGAGTCGAGAAGAAGCGATCGCCATTTTGGAAAATCATATTAAAACCGTAGTTGGACGCTATCGCGGTCGCATTGTTGCTTGGGATGTTATCAACGAAGCGATCGACGATGATGGGACATTTCGGGATACTTTTTGGTCGCGAGCGATCGGCCCGGAATATATCGAAATTGCCTTTCGCACAGCTAGAGAAGCCGATCCCGAAGCACTCCTTTTTTATAACGATTTCGGTGCAGAAGAATGGGGTTCGAAAGCCGAGGCAATTTATCAATTGGTTCGTTCTTTACAGGCCAAAAATATTCCAATTGATGGCGTAGGAGTGCAAATGCACGTTTCGGTAGAATCGCCTCTCGATCCCCAAAAAGTAGCCGAAAATATGAGGCGTTTGGCTGCTTTGGGGCTGAGGGTTGATATTACAGAGATGGATGTGAGACTCAAAAAACCCGCTCGGGAAGAAGATCGGGAACGACAAGCGGAGATTTATCAAGAGATGCTGGAGGTCTGTCTTGCGGCGGAGAATTGCAATACCTTTGTAACTTGGGGATTTAGCGATCGCTATTCATGGGTTTCGGGGATTTTTAAAGGTTGGGGGGAGGCATTGCCTTTTGATAGCGATTACCAACCCAAACCAGCTTATTATGGACTGCAAGACGCATTAATGACCACTTTTTGAATTGGCAATGCTCCAAGGAATGGCAAAAATTTCTATGCTTTGTAAAAGAACTTTGGCCGCGTTTACGACTTGTTCGCTTTGGTTTCTCCTACCAGTCGTTTTTCCTATTTTTGCCGATCGCACTTTGGCAGAAACAGCAGAGACTCACACTCGCGACAGTTTGGTTAGCACTTTAAAAGAAAATTCTCGCCCTGCTTTACGGGTTCTGGCCGACGATCGCGATTTTAATATCGGTACTGCGGTGAATGTTCCCATACTGGAAGAAAATGACGAGTATCGGAAGATTTTGGCTCGCGAGTTCAATATTGTCACCGCAGAAAATACCATGAAGTTTAGGTGGTTGCATCCCCAACGCGATCGCTTCGATTTTACCGCCAGCGATCGCTTCGTTGCGTTTGCCCAAAACCATGGGATGAAAGTCCGCGGCCATACTTTAGTTTGGTACAAGGCTTTACCTAGATGGTTGAGACAAGGTGATTGGAGTCGAGAGGAGGCGATCGCCATTTTGGAACATCACATCAAAACGGTTGTCGGACGCTATCGCGGTCAAATTATTGCTTGGGATGTGGTCAATGATGCGATCCTCAAGGATGGGGCTTTACAGGATAATTTTTGGTTGCGAACGATCGGACCCGAATATATCGAGATTGCTTTTCGCGCAGCCCGAGAAGCCGATCCCGAAGCGCTCCTCATCTACAATGATTTCGGTGCGGAAGAATGGGGTACAAAAGCCGAGGCCATTTATCAATTGGTTCGTTCTTTGCAGGCCAAAAATGTTCCGATTGATGGCATCGGCTTGCAAATGCACGTTTCCGTAGACTCTCCTCCCGATCCCGAAAAGGTGGCCGAGACCATGAGTCGTTTTGCAGCTTTAGGGCTGAACGTTGAGATTACAGAGATGGATGTGAGAATCAAACAACCCACTCGGGAGAGGGACTGGGAAAGACAGGCTCGGGTTTATGAAAATATGCTCGGGGTTTGTCTTGCGGCAGAGAATTGCAATACTTTTGTAACTTGGGGGTTTAGCGATCGCCATTCATGGATTCCCCAGTTTTTTGAAGGGTGGGGAGAAGCCTTACCGTTCGATCGCGACTACAAACCCAAACCAGCTTATTACAGACTGCAAGACGCATTCATGACCCTTTTTTGAATTAGCAAGTTTCCCTCTACACTTTTTGCTGGAGAATAAAATCGATAATCACATCCAATCCTTGTTTTGTTTTGAGATTGGTAAACACAAAAGGGCGATCGCCGCGCATTTTTGTGGCATCCCTTTCCATGACCTGTAAATCCGCCCCAACCAACGGGGCCAGATCGATTTTATTAATGACCAGTAAATCGGATTTTGTAATCCCCGGGCCGCCTTTACGGGGAATTTTATCCCCTGCGGCGACATCAATGACATAGATTGTCAAATCGACCAATTCCGGGCTAAATGTGGCGGCTAAATTATCGCCCCCACTTTCGAGAAAGACAAAATCTAAAGGCGAAAATTTTTCTTCTAGGGATTCGATCGCGACTAAATTCATTGACGCATCTTCGCGAATGGCCGTATGGGGACAGCCTCCCGTTTCGACCCCCAAAATGCGATCGCTTTCGAGAGCCTGCGATCGTACTAAAAATTGGGCATCTTCTCGCGTATAAATATCATTGGTCACGGCAGCAATTTGATAGTTATCTCGCAATGCTTTGCACAAACTATCTAATAAAGCTGTTTTTCCCGATCCCACGGGACCGGCAATGCCAATCCGAAAAGTTGTCATTTCAGTTATCAGTTATCAGTTATCAGTTCCTCCGGCTCAAGCGGGAGGCTTAGAATTCGGAAAGTTTTTGGCTTTTCCTCCTAGAGGAGGAGGCTTGAGACCTCATTTTTGTGGTCATATTTTGTTATTGGTTATTGGTTATTGGCTTTACTCTTCACTCCACTAACTCTGAGAAGATCGGAAAAAGTCGGACAATAATCTACTTGTCCGAAAGATGAGGGCAATACTGGATTTTTATAAATAAAATGACGATAATTCATGCAAAAACGATCCCAGGGGGCGAGTTGAATGCGAAATATATTAATTAAAATATTGGCCAGCCATATTGATAACGGAATTTGTAAATAAATGCGCTTGCCGAGATATTGACAACCTTCCCGAATCATGTGATTTACCGTTATGGGTTGACTGCCTAAAACTAGCTGTTTGAGATAAATATCATCTAACTGATCGATAACATTGTACGGAATGGGATGATCGACCAAATATGTGACAACACCAGCAATATCTTGGGCATGAACGATATGAAATCCCCCATCTGCCCTCAGCCAACGTGCTAAACCTATCCATTTCATCGCATCGACAAAGCCGGAAGAGATATGAGAGAAAGGTTTATCTTTACCATTACCGCCAAAAACTAACGTAGGAAATAACACTGTGATTTTAGAGGCAATTTCGAGGCGAGGAAGTTGTGTCAAACAATCGTATTTAGAACGAATATAATCCGTTCCTAATTCGCTGGCTTCTTTGAGAATTTGATTGTTTTGATTGAGAATGCTGGCAGTGGAAAAATACAAAACTTGTTCGCATTTTTCTGTATCTAACAGATTCATTAAACGGGTTGTTTTATTGACATTAGTATCAAATACTTCTGCCGTTCCTCCCCATGCACTTGCCGCTAAAATCGCCACGTCAATAGTTTTTAATAAATCGGCAAAACGATCGATTTCTCGTAAATCTCCATGCAGGATATTCACCCCCGGACGCGATCGCCAATCGAACCCTACTTTCTGCGGATTTCTCACCAGAAAAAAGAGTTCGTGTTGGGTTTCTTGAATCAGACTCTCAGCCATGTAATGACCGATACAACCACTTCCACCCGTAATAAAAATCCGCTTCATTTCAATTCATAGTTCAAAATTCAAAATTGGGCGGAATAGTTCCACCCAATCCATTTAGACAACAGTGAGGAGTTTATCGACGTTTTTGGCAGTTTCAAAGAAGAAGCGAACATTGTCTTCTGGAGTACCGGGTAAAACACCGTGACCGAGGTTAAAGATATGGCCTTCGGGCCCTGCTTTTTTAATCGTATCGAGAATGCGATCGCGAATAAAATCTTGAGAACCGAATAAGGCACCGGGATCCATATTTCCCTGTACTTTCATTGCTGCCCCGAGACGCTTTCTCGCCTCGGCCATATCGACCGTCCAATCTACGCTAACGATATCGACTCCCGATTTACCCATGCGCTCTAAAACTCCCGCACTGCCGCTAATATACAGAATTAGAGGCGTATCGGGATGAGTTTGTTTCACCTGCCGCACGATTTCTTGTTGGTAGGGCAGGGCAAAGGTATCGTAATCTTGGGGGCTGAGTTGTCCCGCCCAAGAATCGAACAACTGTACGACTTGCGCCCCGCTATCGATCTGGAAGCGGACGTAAGTGGCGATCGCATCGGCGAGTTTGCCCAACAGTTGATGTAAGGTTTTGGGTTGGGAAAAGGCCATTTCTTTAATAATGGCGTAGTTTTTCGAGCTTTTCCCTTCTACCGCATAGGCGGCCAGCGTCCAAGGAGAACCGACAAATCCCAAAACCGTTGATTTGTTGTCAACCTCTTGTCGCAAGGTATTGAGGGTCTTTTTCACAAAAGGGAGTGCTGTTTCGGGGTCGAGAGGATGGAGGCGATCGATTTGCTCTTGAGTGCGGATGGGAGGATCGATAATGGGTCCCTTATTTTCGACAATATCAAAAGGAATGCCGATGCCCGGTAAAGGCGTAAGAATATCGGAAAACATGATTACGCCGTCAGGTTGGAAAGCGTGCCACGGTTGGAGAGAAATTTCAATGGCCAGATCGGCATTTTCCGATCGCTCCCGAAAACTGGGGTATTTTTCTCGCAAATCTCGATAAACTTTCATATAGCGTCCGGCTTGTCGCATCATCCAGACGGGCGGGCGATCGGTTTTTGCCCCTTTAGCTACCCGCAACAAAAGCGGTTCTTGGGTTTCCCCCATGATTCTGTCTCCGTTTTCAATAAGAGTACATTTTTGACTAAATTTTTTTAGCAACTTTTAATTTTACGCACTCGGGTAATCCCCTGTAAAGAGAATTTCAGGCGGAGAAAGAGGCAACAAGCGACGAGTAACAGGCAACAGAGAGAGATTTGAATTGTTTACAATTCTTCACAAAATTACTCCGATTTTGCCTTGGATATCCGCGAGTTTGTTGCATTGAATTTATCGCCCCAAAGCGTGTAAAGAATTAATTGCCTCGCTACACTTTTCCGTGACGTTTTGGAGTTCTTCCCTTTTATTCGAATTAGGAGGCGCGATCGCTTTGCCAATTCTGATCGTAACCGGGACGATCTGCGGCAAAGGCGAGCTTTTTTTGAGGATCTTTTCCGTTCCCCACAAACTCACGGGGAGAATGGGAGCATTCGCCTTGGCGGCAATCATTGCCGCCCCTAATTTCGGGTCGGTGATTTGACCGTCGGGGGTGCGAGTTCCTTGCAAAAAGATGCCCACCGCCCAACCTTCTTTTAAACAGGAAAGTGCCGCCTTAATAGCACTGCGATCGGCAGCAGCACGCTTGACGGGATAGGCTCCATAGAGTTCGATCGCTTGTTTGAGAACGGGAACTTTAAAAAGCTCTTCTTTCGCCATAAATGCCACCGGACGGCAAACGCAATTGGAGACGATGGGCGGATCGAAATTGCTGGCATGATTGCTGGCAACGATTAGGGGACCATCTTGGGGAACATTTTCTACACCATAAATTCGCCCGCGAAAATAACCGTGCAACATCGGACTGACGACAGACCATTTAAACAGATGATAGAAAAATAAGTTTTTTTTCGGTTCGCGCATTTTAAATTTGTTGTTTGTTGTGTGTGATTTGTGGGTAACTCCTCTCTTGCTTTTCCCCTCTTGGGAGATAGGGACTATTTATTGAAAAAAGAAAAAAGACGCTTAAAAGTATGACTTGATACTTTTCAATTTCTCAAACCAACAACCAAACTGGCCGGGTAAGCGTAGCCTACGGGGGGGGGTTGGGGGCGTC
>JBCCVR010000212.1:0-11751 GCA_039194995.1 Cyanobacteria bacterium P01_E01_bin.42
ATTAATTTATATCACCAAGAGTATCCCGAACCAACTTATAAAATCAAAGAATATTGCCAAGAAATAGATATCGAATTTTTGGAAAGCGATCTGCCGAAATTAATTGAATCGATGGAATTTGGAGCAGATCGCATTCGAGAAATTGTTCTATCTTTGCGTAACTTTTCCCGACTTGATGAATCTGATAAAAAACAAGTCAATATTCACCAAGGTCTTGAAAGCACTCTCACTGTTTTAGAAAATCGGTTCGTTCTTGCGGATGGTCAAAAAATCGAAATTCGGCGCAAATTTGGTGATTTGCCATTAGTTGAATGCTACGCCGGACATCTCAATCAAGTCTTCTTTAATATTATCGGCAATGCAATTGATGCACTACAAGAATCGAGAAAAGATGTAAAATATATCAAAATTGAAACAACTCAAATCGATGAACGGTGGATCTCGATCGAGATTGCTGATAATGGTATGGGAATGAATGAAGAAGTGCGTCATCATATTTTCGATCCTTTCTTTACCACAAAACCAGTGGGTCAAGGGACGGGATTGGGATTATCAAGCAGTTATAAAATTATTGTCGATCGCCATCAAGGAAAATTAAAATGTAATTCTACGATTGGAGAAGGAACGAAACTAATTATTGAAATTCCGACTACTTGTTAAAAGTTTTCAGTTATGCAGCAGGAAGGTAAGGCACGATTTGAAATTGGCAAGGCATTTTTCCGTGAAGGGAGTCGCCTCGTTCGAGATTTGGGGGTTTTAGCGGCGGCAATTTATCGGCAAGAAGCGGGAGAATTGCGCGTCTTGGAGGCAATGGCAGGATGTGGGGTACGCAGTTTGCGATATTGGTTGGAAAGTGGGGCGACTTGGCTTTTAACGAATGAGGGCAACCCCGATCGCAAGGCATTATTAGAAGCGAATTTACAGGATGCGATCGCGCAGCAATGCTGTCAAATTACCTGCGAAAATGCCCATCGTCTCTTTTTTCGCTGTTTCGATCGCCAAGATTATTACGATCTCGTGGATATCGATTGTTTTGGTTCTGCCTCTCCTTTTTTAAGTACGGCACTGTGGACGGTGAAAATTGGCGGTTTGATTTATATTACCAGTACCGACGGACGAACGGGGACGGGACATCTTCCCCAAAATAGTTTAGCCAATTACGGCGCTTATGCGCGTTCCCATCCCGCCGCCCGAGAACAGTCACTACGCCTCATTATCGGGTCAATGCAGCAACAAGCCGCCAGTCAGGGACGGGGCATTCAACCGATTTTCTCGTTTTATAGCGGAGAAACCTATCGGGTGATGGTGCGTTTATTATCTCAACAACAATTAACCCCGGAAAATTATGGTTTTTTGGGGTATTGTCACACTTGTGGGGAATATCAAACGGTATCTTGGCGTAGGTTGGGGCGATGTCTGTGCGATCGCGATAATACCCCGTTGACCCTGACGGGGGCCATGTGGCTGGGAGTTTTACACGATCGCGGCTACCTCGAAAAAATGCAGGATTTAGCCCGTGAATGGCACTGGCATTCCCTCGTAAAGTTATTGGAAATTATGGCGGGAGAAGCGGATTTTCCCCCCTATTTTTACACGTTAGGAGAAATCGGACGGCGCGGCAAAATGGATATTCCCTCGCGATCGCGCCTCATTTCTGCTCTACAAAATCGAGGCGATCTCGCCACGATAACTCACCTCGATCCCCAAGCGATTAAAACCGATGCAGATCTGGCAACCTGTATCGAGGTGGCGCGATCGCTATAAATCAGTCACCAGTCACCAGTTAAGAGAAACCGGCTAGTTAACTGTTTTTGCGGACGGCTTCGATTAAATAAGCGAAATAAAAACGAGTTCCGATCTTATCCTTGCGCTTAACTTCAAAACCTTTCTGTTCTAGGAAATCCACAATATCAAATTTATGGTGCAGATAAGCGCGAGTGGTTTTGCTCGAACCCGAAAAAAGCTCGCCGATTTTTTTCCACAGCATCAAACAAGCTGTAAAAGGAGCAAAACTTAAAATAATCCGAGATTCAGCCAAACTCGCTAAATGTTCGAGCATTTGTTCGAGTTCTTTCGGCGGATAATGGATAAGAACGTCCAAACAAATCACCGTATGGTATTGCCCCGTTACAGCTTCTAAATCTTTGGTTTCTAAAACCAGCTTACTCGCATCCGTCAGGGCTGTTTGCGCCCTTTCTTTGGCTTCTCCGACCATCTTTTCGGAAATATCGCTGGCGTAGACTGTAGCGCCTGCTTTGGCTAAGGGAATGCTGAGACTTCCCACGCCACATCCCGCATCAAATATGGATAATTCGGGTAGATTGCCATCCTCGCGCAGCCAAGCGAGAACGAGATCGATAGTTTGTTGGTGTCCGTTGCGAATGTCCAGTTGAACTTTACTGACATCATCGCCGTTACCATAAATTCTGCGCCAGCGATCGAATCCCTTTGAATTGAAATAATTCTTAACGATAGTTTTATCGTCTACGGCTTGCATTGCATCCTCCGTCCCAATTTTTATTGTCACAACCTATTACTTTATCAGCTTTTGCGTCTTTATTTTTGCGATCGCGCAGATCGCCAATCAACTCGTTTCACAAACTTTCCTCTCTCCTTTCCCTAGATTTTTTTCTTTTGTAATTTCCATTTAATTAACTTTCCATAGGCACGAAAAGCACCATAAAATTTTGCCACAAACAAATTCCAAAAATAACCGTATTGGGGAAATCTTTTGAGTAAGATAAAATCGGCAAGAATGTGAAATCTTGGCGGTTTTGATTTGGGATCCATCGAGGCAAAGCGAATTTGTTCGGGATCCGGCATCCAATGCCCGATCGCTTTTCCTTCTTGATAGAAATATGCCTGAAAAAATAATCCGGCTAAGCGATCGAAAGCCCGCAGGGGAATCACGGCTAAATGCCCTGCAGCCGAACCCCCGATCACTTTTGTCGCTTGGGAGATTTCTGGTAAAATCTGTTGCAACATGGCGTTATTCCAGATTTTGTTATTAAAGTTTTCGATATGGGGACCGCGATCGTCTCGTCGATCGGTAAACGGAATGAGCAATCGTAAGTCAAAACGATTGTAGAGGGGGGCGATCGGGACATTTTGCAATGTCGTTCTTCGCGTTTCTGAGGTGGAGCGATCGGCAATATTTAACGTGTCGAGATCGGGAAGTGGATGCCATTCCGCCTGCATTTTTTCGCGATCGTTTTTGTCGATTTTCGCAATTTTTAAACGCAACACCCAACTTTCAGGAAATTTCTGAAAATAACGCCGCGTAAAATCTAAAATATCGGGATGGACAAAATCATCATCATCGAGGGCGAGGATGTATTTTCCCGTTGCATTCATAAACCCCGTGAAGCGTTGCATCATTGCACCTTGATAGGGACTGGCTAACGTTTTTACTCTCGGATCGTCGATGGGTTGGGAGGGAAGATTGGGATAGTAGACTAAGACAAATTCAAGATCGTCACCGCGAATATCGAGCAGGTGTTCCAACCAATAATCTGAAAATTTTCCGAGGGTTGGCGTGACAATGGAAAGAAAGGGTTGTTCTGGCATATTAATGATTTTGTCAAAAAATGTATTATTGCTGGTAATTATTGTCTGTTATTGTCTCATTTTCTCGGCATAATTGGGAGCGCGTAGATTTTGCAGCGATCGCCAAATCCATTGACGCAGGGTTAGAGGAATATAGGATAATATTAAACCCAACGTTGTTTTGGGAGATGAACCAATAGAATCGATTGACGATCGCAGTAATTCTCGTCCTCTTTGGGTTTGTCCGGTTTCGATCGACCGCAATCCTAAAGTTAATTTGACGTGTCCCAAACGAGCGCGCCTTGCATTTTCTAGTTTTTTCGATTCAAACTGAAAATACTCTAAATACTGCAATTTATCCTCAAGATAGCGAATGGCCCGTTGAGTTCCTTCCTGTCCGGAATGGACGCGATATTCCATCAAGCGTTCCGGTAAATAATAGGCGTTTTTCCCTGCCAAGGCCAAGCGGACGAACAGATCGTTATCCTCGCAATTTTGTAAGTTCGGTCGCATAAAATCAACCTCAACCAGGGCTTGATGGCGAAATAAAGTGGCACCGACTTGAAAACTTTGCTGGAGAAAAACCACCTCTAATAAATTATCGACTATTCCCGGTGGTAAACTTTCTCGTCCCCACGTCCGAGAATTTAAAGTTGTTGCCTCTGTATCCCGTTGATTGTCACTATTAATTAACCAATGATCTGTTCCGACAAAATCAACGGCGCGATCGCGATCTAAAATCGCAGTTGTTTTTTCTAAAAACTCTGGCGTTAAGCGATCGTCATCGTCAAATTTTATAAAATACTCTCCCGTTGCGGCCGCAAACCCCGATCGCATATTATTACTCTTACCAATATTGTCAGGATGACGTAAATAACGAATGCGATCGTCCCGATAGCCAGCCAAGAGATCGGGGGTGTCATCTGTCGAACCATCATCGCAAACGATCGCTTCCCAATCCGTCATAGTTTGGGCCAGAACGCTATCAATGGCAAACTTCAGCAATTTTTGGCGATTGTAGGTGGGAATGCAAACCGTAACCTTAGCCATAATTAAAACCGAATAACTGCGCGCCGTTCATCCTCAGTTTTACTCGAAAACACGCCCCCATGCCTAGGAACATGACAAAAATTTTAATGCTGTCGGCGACGTTTCCCTATCCTCCCACCCGGGGAGGAACTCAGGTTAGAACTTTCAATCTCCTCAAATATTTACGCGATCGCCACGATGTCACCCTCGTCACCCAAAAAACCGCCGATGTCACCGAGGCAGAAATTG
Source organism: Cyanobacteria bacterium P01_E01_bin.42 (assembly GCA_039194995.1). Taxonomy (GTDB): domain Bacteria; phylum Cyanobacteriota; class Cyanobacteriia; order Cyanobacteriales; family Spirulinaceae; genus CCY15215. The sequence continues at coordinate 4,825 of JBCCVR010000212.1, forward strand.
ACGGCTTGAGGGAATGGGTGGGAGAACTCAAAGTCTTTCCCCGCACCACTCCCTCTGAAGCAACTGGAGGCACTTGGGGCAAAATCTCGCGTTTCGGTCGCTTTTTGCTCGAAGGCACGCCCCCCAATGTCTTGGCGCTATTTTCGCCCCCGATGGGAAAATGGATTGAGGAAGCCGTAGAAAGCGGTCAATTTGACATCATTACCTGCGAACACAGCGTCAATGAAATTTATCTCAATCCTCGCTGGAAAACGCAAGTTAGAACCGTCGTCAATATCCACAGTTCTGTTTACGCAACCTGCCAACAACAGCTTGCGACCCAAACTTCGGATAATTCCCGACGCGATCGCCTGCAACTGCCCTTATTAAAACGTTACGAACGGCGCTACTGTCAAAAATTTTCCGTCTTGGTGGCGACGACTCCCGAAGATCGAGACTCTTTGGCCCGATTGAGTCCGGGCGCTTCGATCGCCGTGATTCCCAACGGCGTTGACTTGGAATTATTTCCCCCGCGCCAGCAAGATCTCGGAGGAGAAAAACTGGTTTTTATCGGTGCGATGGACAATACCCCCAATATTGATGCAGTATGCTTTCTCGCCCGAGAAATTTTTCCCCGACTGCGCGCCCTCCATCCCGGAGTTACGCTGGATTTAGTCGGAGCGCGGCCGACGGCTGCCGTGAGAGAATTGGACAAAATCGAGGGGGTGAATGTCACCGGAAAAGTGCCGTCAATGGTGAAATATTTACACCAGGCTACTGCTTGCATCGTTCCCATGCGCACGGGATTCGGGATTAAGAATAAAACCTTAGAAGCCATGGCCGCAGCCGTTCCCGTCGTGGGCAGCGATCGCGGTTTGGAAGGCTTGGAAGTCGATGGCCAAAATGTTCCCTTACGCGCCCTGAGAGCCAATACCGTCGAAGAATACATTCAGTCTATCTCCAGCCTATTGACCGACTCGGACTTGCGCCAGACCCTCTCTCGCAACGGTCGTCAACTCATCGAAGAAAATTATACTTGGGAAAGAGCCGGGCAAAAATACGAGGAAATCTTGATGGCAAGGAGTAAAGCGTAAAAACCTATCCCCAACCCCGACTCACCCCCTAAACCTGGCTCACCCCCTAAACCCGGCTCACCCCCCAGCCCCCTCCCAGGAGGGGGAGAAACCGATACCAATAACCAATAACTAATAACCAACAATGCAAGATTTATTGCAAATTGTTATCGAACAATCTCCCGTCGCCCTTGCTTTGTGCGATCGCGAGATGCGCTATCTGTTGGTAAGTCAGTGTTGGTTGGACGATTATGATTTTGACGATCGCATTATCGGCAAGTCTTATTACGACACGTTTCCCAATTTGCCTGCCCATTGGCGCGAAATTCATCGGCGGTGTTTGGCGGGGGCGACGGAACGGGGATCGGCAGAACCCTTACAGCTTGCAGATGGCACCACAGAATGGGTCGAATGGGAAATTAAACCTTGGCGCGAGGAAACCGGAGAAATTGGCGGCGCGATCGTATATACTCGCTTCGTCAGCGATCGCATTAAAGCCGAGGTATCTTGGGCTGATGTTTTTTATCGCTGTCCCTCCATGATTTGCTTGGCAGGATTAGACGGCTATTTTCAACGCCTTAACCCCGCTTGGGAACGAACGCTTGGTTGGAGCGAGGTTGAATTAACCGCGAAGCCTTTTCTCGAATTCGTCCATCCGAGCGATCGCGAAGCCACCGTTGAAGCCACACAAAAGCTAGCCGGAGGCCAAAAAATTGTCGGTTTTGAAAATCGCTATCTCTGCCAAGATGGAACGTACAAATGGCTCTCTTGGACTTCTTCCGTACTGATAGAGCAAGAGAGAATTTATGCGATCGCTCGAGATATTAGCGATCGTAAGGGGACAGAAGCACAACTCCGACACCACCAAGAATTATTGCAACAAGTCCTCGATACCATCCCCAATTGGCTCTGCGTCAAAAATCGAGAGGGAGTCTTCATCCTCGCCAATCGCGCTTTAGCTAATGCTCTCAATACCACCGTTGAAGAGATTATCGGCAAAACCGATGCTGATTTTATTAGCGATCCCCAAGAAGTCCAACATTTTCAACAAGACGATCGAACGGTTATCGACAACCGCCAAGAAAAATTCATTCCCGAAGAGTCGGTCACGAATAGGCACGGGGAAATTTTATGGGTTCAGACCGTCAAAAAACCCCTATTGCTGTCCCATGACTCTATCCCCCACGTTCTCGTCTCGACCATTGATATCACCCGACGCAAACAAATCGAACAGGCACTCAAGCACAGCGAGCGTCGCTATCAAGTCCTTGCGGAAACTTCCCCCGTGGGGATTTTCCACACCGATCCCAATGGATTGTGCATTTATGGCAATCAACAAGCCTGCATTTTAACAGGGTTAACCCCCCAAGCCATTTTAGGGACGGGTTGGCTGAAAGCTATCGATCCGAGCGATCGCCGGCGAGTTCTGCGAGAATGGCGGCAGATGGAAACCCATTTCGCCCATCAAGAACGCCATCCCTTTCAATCGGAATTTCGCTTTCTGCGCTCTGACGGTTCGACTCGCTGGGTTTTTGCCCAAGCCTGTGCCATTGAAGATCCCCACGATCGCGATCGCATTACCGGGTATGTCGGCACCTGCACCGACGTAACCGATCGCAAGCAGGTGGAAAATGCTCTACGAACTTCCGAGCAGGATCTGCGCACGATTTTTGATGGCGTTTACGATGCTATTTTCATTCACGATCTCAACGGCGATATCCTTGAAGTCAACGAACGCACCCTATCTCTCTATGGAGTGACTCATGAGGAAGCCATCCGTTACAAGATTGCCGACTATACCGCGCATTCCTCCGATCTCGAACGAATACCGCAAATCTGGGAGCGCGTCTGCAATGGGGAGGACTTGCAATTTGAGTGGCAAGCAAAGCGCCCTCGAGATGGGTTTTCCTTCGATGTCGAAGTTCGCCTGCGACGCATTATCCTCCACGCGCAAACCGTGATTCTCTCCACGGTTCGGGACATCACCGAACGAAAAAAAGCGGAAAAGGAAATGCAGAAACTGGCAGCTTTGGTGGAGAATAGCTCGGATTTTATCGGCATCGCCACTTTAGACGGATTGCCCATCTTTATCAATGCTGCCGGACTGGACTTGGTGGGACTCGACTCCTTGGACGTTGCCAAAACCCATTCGGTGATTGAATATTTTCCCCTTGAAGATCGAGGCATTTTCGAGGGAGAAGTTTTGGCAACGGCTATAAATACGGGATCTTGGCAAGGAGAATTCCGCTTTCGCAATTTTGCCACCGACCAGAGCATTCCCGTTGATTTTAATCTCTTTACCATTCGCTCCTCTTCTACGGGTGAACCGATAGCTCTTGCCACCATTACCCGCGACCTGCGCGATCGCAAGCGAGTTTCTGCCGAACTCACCCGTTACAAGCAAGCCGTAGACAGTGCCAGCGACGCGATCGCTATTGCCGATGCTGCCGGGTCGGTACTATATATCAACCGTGCTTTTTGCGAACTCTATTCCTGTAGCACTGTCTTACAATTGCGGCGTTGGGGCGGCCTTTCCAGCTTATTTGCGGATCCCTCGGCAATTCAAGGACTGTTTGCCACGGTGATGAGCGGCAGAACTTGGAGTCATGAGGTCGAACAGCAATCCCTAGATGGAAACAACCTGCACGTTTTTTTACGGGCGAGTGCCATTCTCGACGAACGCCAAGATACCGTTGGTTTGGTGACCATTGCGACGGATATCAGCGATCGCAAGCAAGCCGAATTTGCCCTGCTCGAGTCCAAACAACGCTTGCAGGCACAAGTCAAACGCGAACGACTCCTCAATTCTCTGTCCAATCAAATTCGCAGTTCCCTCGAAACCCCCGAACGGGATATTATCGAACGCGCACTCCACGAAATTCGGCATTTTCTCAAAATCGATCGCGTTTACTTTGTTTTGCGCTCTACAACAGACCCCCGAGGGGGTTGGCAAGTGGTGGCCGAGTCCCGTGAGGAGAATGTCGCCAGCATCCTCGGCGGTTATCCTTGGGCCGGGATCGACTCGGTGATGGGAAAAATTTTGCGGATGGAAACAATTCGCGAATCCGATACGAGTCAAGTTAGCGATCTTGCCTTTCGAAACCTGCTCGAACAATTCGAGATTAAATCCCTGATCGATATTCCCCTGCGGGTTTCTGGGGACGCGATCGGCATTATTTGCTGCGATCGCTTGAAGGAAGCTCGTCCTTGGCACGAACCGGAAGTGCGATTGCTTGCGGCTGCCAGTTCTCAATTGGCGATCGCCATCAATCAATCTCAACTCTTTGCCAAAGTCAACGAATCTGCCGCGATCGCCCGAGGAAAAGCGGAGGAACTCGAAGCCACCCTGATTGAATTGCGCAACACCCAAACCCAACTGATTCAAACCGAAAAAATGTCCAGTTTGGGGCAGTTAGTTGCGGGAGTTGCCCACGAAATTAACAATCCCGTAAATTTTATTTACGGCAATCTCAACCACGCCGATAATTACCTGCAAGATATTCTCAGCTTACTAAAACTCTATCAAACCCACTATTCCGATCCCGTCCCGGAAATCGCCGAGGAAATTGAAGACATCGATTTACCGTTCTTGTTAGAAGATATGCCCAAGCTATTCAATTCCATGCAAACGGGAGCCGATCGCATTCGCGAAATTGTAATTTCTTTGCGGACTTTTTCCCGCATGGACGAAGCCGAGAAAAAATGGGTCGATCTTCACGATGGCATTGAAAGTACCTTAACAATTTTGCAAAACCGCCTCAAAGCAAAATCAGAACGTCCGGCCATTGCAGTGATGCGCGAGTATGGAGATTTACCCAAAATTGAGTGCTATGCGGGACAGTTAAATCAAGTGTTTATGAATATTTTGAGTAATGCCATTGATGCCTTAGAAGAGCGCGATACGGATCGCTCTTATGAGGACATTGAAGCGCAACCCAGTACAATTTCCATTCGCACCCAAATTGTTAGCGAAAGCGATCTCCAAATTAGAATTGCCGATAACGGTTCGGGTATTCCAGAACACATTCAGTCCCGTCTGTTCGATCCTTTTTTCACTACGAAAGAAATTGGCAAGGGTACGGGCTTGGGTTTATCCATTAGCTATCAAATCGTGACAGAAAAACACGGCGGTACTTTAGAATGTATTTCAGCCCCCGGACAAGGAACGGAATTTCTCATCAACATCCCCTTGTTAACCAATAACCAATAACCAATAACTAATAACCAATTATGGATTGCCCGGTTTGCCACACGCCCTACGTTAAAGGAAAAGTCCAACGCTGTCATGTTTGCGGTTGGGAGCTTTCTCCTTCATGCTTGTCGATGGTCGGTCCCTTGCGAGTCGAACATCAAATTTCCATGTCATCCCTGGAGAAAATCCAAGCCTGGGCGCATTATATGTGGAGTACCCAACAGGCTCAAAAAGAAGAGGTAGCAAAGTTACAAAGACAGTTAAAAAGAGCGCAAGAAGAGGAAGAAAGAACTCGCATTCAGTTGGAACAATCGCGATCGCAGCAGCGACTCGCTCCCCATTCTCCCCCAGTTCCTCCTCCTCCCCAACCCCAATCTTCTCCCTCCTCAACCTTGCCGCTCGATCGCATTCCTCCAGAAGGTCGAGAAGTTTGGGAATGGCTGATCCAGCGTTTTGCTCGGGCTGAAGAAGAGCGATCGGAACTTCAGTTACAATTGGCTCAATTACAAGATGGGGAAGAACAAAAAAGAAGAAGGGAAGAAAATGGAAATTCATCCTCCTTTATTCTTCAACCCGCACCCTTGCCAGAAACTCACCCGCCTATTCTACCGCCGGAACAGATGCGGGATCTCGAACTTTTGCGGATGGAATTGCAATCCCGAGCCTCGTTACAATTATCTCAATTTCAAGCAGTAGAACGACTCAAGGAACAATTCCAGCAGCAAATTGAAACGGTAACGGCACAAATTCAGCAAGTTTCCGAAGAACGCAATCGCCTACATTCCCAACTTGCCAAACAGCAAGCCCAAATGGAGGAACAAAAGCAAGCATGGGAGGCGTTAGGAGCAACATTAAGCGAACGTTGCGATCGCCTAGAATCTCAATTTTCCGAGCAACAAAACCAAATCCAACACCTGAAAACCGAGCATTACGAACATCTTAAATCAGAACTCGCCGAGCAACAAAACCAAATTCAACATCTAAAAACCGAACGTTACGAGTGCCTTGAATCTCAACTGAGCGAACAACAAACTCAAATCCAACAACTACAACAGGAAAGGACAGAGTTGCAAAGGGCGATCGCAGAACGCGATCGGGTTCTTGGGGAACAAGAACAAGCAACAGTCAAACGAATTGAAAACCAGATCGAAGAAACTCATCAAAAACGCAAGGAAATCAAAAACGAACAGTTTCATTTAAGCGAGCAAATACAACAACTTCGTAAAACTTGGCAATCCCATTTAACGCAGCAGCAAACAAATTGGCAGCAAAGGCAAAAAGAGAGACAAGAACGCGAATCCCAGTTTGAAACTCGACAAATTGACTTACAAAACCAAATAACAAACATATTGGGTCGTTGTGATGCGATCGAGTTTGGGTTGGAAGGCTTGCAGCAGTCTTTACGCGGAATACCTCGCACGACTTCCGGCACTATCAAGCGAGCCAGTCCCCCCGTTTATACCAAATATAAGTAGAGAAGTATTTGATTTTTCGAGCGACTCATTTCAATTTTGCCTGTGATATTTATCACAGGTATTTTTATGCTCAAGGGGTGACAAGCAGGCTGAAAAGCGTGTGGAGAAAGGAACTTGGCAAACGTCCCCAAAAAGAATAGAGTTGTCTAGACCGACAACTCTATGAAAAAATGTTTCCCGAATTATACCAGAAAGTCTTCGACATTAA
>JBCCVR010000213.1:0-11689 GCA_039194995.1 Cyanobacteria bacterium P01_E01_bin.42
TAATTGTTGATAGTACGCTGGCTAGCCCTTATAATTTTAAACCTTATGTGTGGGGAGCAGATTTAGTTATTCATAGTTGTACCAAATATCTGAATGGTCATGCCGATCTAATTCTAGGAAGTGTTGCTGGAAGTCAAGACGCGATCGCGCAAATCAGAACCTTTAGAAATATGGCAGGATTAATTCCCAGTTATCGGGATGTCTTTATTTTCGGTCAACACTTAAAAACCTTTAATTTGCGAATGGAATCTCTCAATCATTCAGGTCAAAAACTCGCTAATTTTTTAATTTCTCATCCTCTCGTTAAGCAAGTTTATTACTTAGGTTTAGATTCCCATCCTCATCACTTACTCGCACAGAAATTATTCATTAATGGATATGGTAGTGTTATTACATTTGAACTCAAACTGTCCAAAAATGAAACATCAGAATTCATCGATCGCTTAGAAGTTCCCTATATTGCCTCTAATTTCGGTTCTGCGGAAACTTATATCGAGCAGCTTGCACCTTTTACGTACTCTTATTTATCCGAACAACAACGAAAAAGTTTAAATATTACTGACAGTTTAATTAGACTATCAATTGGTTTTAACAATCCAATCGATACAATTATTAATGATTTAGAAAATAATCTCAGATATTATTAATAAAATCAAATCTGGAAAATTAAGTGTAGCGTAAAGCACCTTATTTTTTATTTTATCTTTTTTTTCTGGTAGCGATCGCTATGAACCTAGCGATCGCATTCTCTAACCCATCAAAATCACCGTATCGATAACATGAATAATTCCATTAGTTGCCTCAATATCGGCAGCTAAAACCGTCGAATTTTTAACCTCAAAAGGTTCTCCACAACGAATTGGAATCGGCGAACCTTCTAACGAGGTTAAAGTTTCCAGATTTTTTAAATCTTCGGTCTTATAAGCTCCCGATACAACATGATATTTTAAAATGCGCTGAAGTTGGGGAATATTTTGTACTAATGTATCCACCGTTCCCGGTAATAACTTCGCAAACGCATCATCATTCGGTGCAAAAACGGTGAATGGGCCCGGCTGCTGTAATGCGTCAACTAATCCCGCAACTGTTACCGCCGTTACTAATGTTTTAAACGCATCATTACTAACAGCAATTTCGACGATATTAGGCATAATATTCCTCAATTTTTATTGACTTTGAAAATAAGATATGATAAGAGAATAGACGGTTTCTCAACCTGAATGTGTAATGGGAAACAGGCAAGTGGTCACCGAGAGACTTGTACTGAGCGATGTCGAAGTATGTCGAAGTGATGCCTGTTCCACTTTATCGATAATCTTGGCTTTGGATATCGCTCAAACGGGCTTCGGTACGGAGAAAGCGATCTAATTGTGCTTCAAAAAATTGGCGATTTTTCAACAAATGTTCGGGATTGGGATCATCTAATGGATATAGCAAAGCCGTTCTTAATGCTTGGAAAACCGCCGAGGTGACATTGTACATCGATCGCTGAAATGTAATTCCCAATTGAATCAGCATATCATCCTCTCCTCGGCAGTATTTGTGATAGTAATCCAACAAATAGGGCGGCAAGAAATGAAGCATATCTTGCATTAATAATGTGGGGGGAATACCTGCCGTTCCTACGGGAAAGACATCGGCGTAAAGAATGCCGTAATGAAAGTCTTTTTGCTCTTCAGGAACTTGTCTGGCTTGCGCGTTATAGGATTTTGTGCCTCGGAAAGGCGCAGTACGATAAAACACGGCTTCAACGTAGGGTAATGCAGCTTCGTACAGCCACATAAATCCTTTCGATTTGGGGATGATTTCGTAACATTCATCGCCGATGTAGACGTGATGATAAATCGGTCTTCCCGCCGCGATAAAAATACCGTTAACGAGGAAATCCATTGCATCCGGGACGGTTTTGAAATCTCCCGCGTCGTAGCGATCGCTCATCTCAAAGAATACCGGAGCCATCACCTCCCAAAACAATCCTAAATTGGCGTAGTAGGAGAGTTCTCGCACCTTTTCGTAGAACATTTCCGGGAAGAGCTTATATAGCCCCAACATCAAGGGATTGCCTTTAAAATATGCCTTGATGGCGCGATCGCTATTCTGAATGTATTCTTCGCTTTCGAGATAGTCGTAAAATTGTCCTCCCATCCCCTGATGCCACAACATGGCTCGCATACAGGCTTCGGCGAATTCCATATTAATGCGATCGTGCCAGAGGTGATGAAAGATTTTCGGGAGTTTCTTTTCGAGTTCTCCCCGTGCCATAAATTCTAACAGTTCTGGGTGGGCGGAGGCTTCACCTTTTTGCCAAACGCGATAATCGGCAGTTTCTCCCGCGTAATGATTGGGTAAATCTAAATATTCTTGGGGTAAAAAATATTTAAAAAAGGGCAAGGGATCCAAGAAAACTCGCTCGGCAATATACAGTAAATCCCGCCAGTAAAAATCCATCGGCACCGCATAAGCCTTGTATATGCCGATAATTTGCATGAGATTTTCTGGCGTATTCGGTAGCATCGACCCTCCGGCTTCAAGACGATGAACGACTTCCGCATATTTATGCTGGGAAGGAGGGAGGGTTGGCGTGGTTTTTACAGGCGTTTGTATCATGGAAAATCTAATTTTAAAGCGTGTTATCGTTCGGATTGAAAGATAAATTTAATCCCAAGCATTATCGTGATGAGCGCGAACCTCTACAACTTTACCATCGGCGTAGGTAATGAAAAAAGCATCAAATTCGCGATCGTCCCACTCTCCCCAGACGGTGATGATATCTCCCTTCGATAGCTCGAAGTTTTGCATCCAACGCGGTCCGGCATAAACGAGAGTTCGCCCGGTTTGCGTTTCTAATACAAACTCGTTTTCTTCGGCTTCTCCCCAACCAACAATCGTACCCAAAATTTTCTCTCCGTAAGGCGTAAGTACGGGTGAGGCAGACTGAGTGCGATCGCCAGCATTTGCGACTGGAAGAGAAGGCGCTTCGAAGGAGATTTCCCTCGCATTGGTGGGGGTTTGCGGCCGGAAATTCGCGATCGCCGTCGCCAGCAAAGGCGCGGTAACAGCAAGGGCGAGAAAAGATTTTAAGTTCATGACAGGCACTCTGAGAGATTAAACGGTTTATAGTGAGATGTTTTCAGCTATTTGGATTTCGGTTGGGGCGTGTAATGTTGCGACAAAACGGGTCGTTGTCGGTTCCATCCAACGCAGCAGCCAATTGGGTTGTACGCCTAAAAAGAGAATCAGTGCCGTGAGAACCAAGGCCGGCCATTGATCCTCAAGGGTGAGACGCTTATAGTAGGCGCGGGCATTATCCAATTTGCCGAAACAAGTGCGGTTAATGAGGATAATGAAATACACCGCCGTTAACCCAGACGAAATGATACAAAGCAGTGTGGGGATCGGGAAGGTGGCAAAACTGCCCTGAAAGACGATAAATTCAGCCGCAAAGCCAACCAGTCCGGGGATTCCCGCACTTGCCATCCCGGCCAGAATGAGTAAGGCACTAGTGAGAGGGAGTCCTCGGATGGGATTCATTAACCCGTTGAGGACATCGAGATCCCGAGTTCCCGTGGTTTGTTCGACAACGCCGACAAGGAAGAAGAGCAACGCAAGGATAAGCCCGTGGGCGATCATCAGGGCGATCGCGCCTAAAACGCTCAATTGCGTTCCCGCCGCCGCCGCCACTAGAATATAGCCCATGTGACCGATAGAACTATAGGCAACCATACGCTTAATATCCCGTTGGGCGATCGCGGTCAAGGCTCCATACATGACGCTCACAGTGCCGATAATTGCCAAACCCGGGGCGACCAGTTGCCACGTATCGGGGAAGAGTTGCAAGCCAAAACGCAAGATACCGTAGGTTCCCAATTTGGCGAAAATGCCACCGAGGAGAACTGTGGTAGACGGAGAGGCTTCAACGTAAGTATCGGGCATCCATGTATGCAATGGCACGAGGGGCGTTTTAATGCCAAAACCGACCATTAAAGCGGTGAGGAGTAACAATTTCGGCAGGAGTTCGAGATTTTCGATACGAACGTCGCTAAACTCGAAGCTGGGAGATTGGGTGAGGAAGGTAATGCCCAAAAATCCAGCCAGTACCAATAAGCCGGAAACTGCGGTGTAAAGCAGAAATTTTGTGGAGGCATAGCCCCGTTTTTCTCCTCCCCAGATCGCAATCAGTAAATAGAAGGGAATCAACTCCAGTTCGTAGAAAATGATGAAAAAGAGCAGATTTTGCGCCATAAATGCCCCAGCAATGCCAGCATTAATGAACAAAATCAAGCTATCGTGGAGGCGCGATCTCTCTAAATCTTTGCGGTTGGTATAAAGGGCGATGAGCGTCAGGAGCGGATTTAAGACCAAGAGGGGCAAAGATAATCCATCGACTCCGAGGCTATAATTCAGCCCAAGCGGCTCGATCCAGCGATGAAATTCGCTAAATTGGAGTCCTCCGGTACTCAGATCGAATTGTCCCAGAAGATAGATCGCCCAACCAAAGGTTATGAGGCTGAAAATTGTCGCGATCCCTCGACTGGCTTGGGGTTTGGGATAGATAAATATGGTGATCGCCCCGATGAGGGGAATAACAAGAAGTGGCGTTAGCATTTTATTAATTCAAAATTCAAAATTTCTTGGGGAATCAATGAATTACAAGAGGGGATAACAAAGGACTAATCCAAAGAGAATCGTACCGATGACGATGGAGAAAGCATAAAATTGCACCTGTCCGGAGGTGTTATATTTCAATCCTTGACCCCCCGCAACCGTCGCCAATCCGACTAAGTTGACCACGCCATCCACGATAAAGCGATCGCACCAGTCAATGACCTTAGAAACAAAGCTGACGATCGCGATCGCGGTGACTCGATACAATTGGGCGGTATAGAAGTCGTAAGCAAAGAAATCTTGCACGCCGGGTACGGGCAGGCGAATGGGTTTGGCAACTGTTGGCAACGCATAGAGGAAAAGACCGATTCCTCCACCCACGAGGCTCGAACCGATTAATAATAAGGTTGCGGGTTGGGTCAGGATCGCCAAGTCCGGTAACAGTCCCAAAACGGCTAAGAGTTGGGGTAAATGGAGGGCGACTCCCAAGAGAATTGTCATGGGTAAAACCAAAGCCCATAATCCTTCTGGCGATCGCTTCGTCCAATCTGTCAGCGATCCGGCGAAAAGCTGTCCGAAAACTCGCGCCAAACTACACGCGGTTAATCCGTTGATGAGTAACAATACAGCCAGTAATAGGGGAGACAAACCATTAGCAATTTCAGCCAGTCCCCAGAAACAGCCGAAAGGAGGGATCGCCACTAAAGATAAAGCACCGACAACGTAGCAGATGCCAGAAACGGGACGGCGAGACCACAGCCCCCCCAATAAGGTAATATCTTGGGAAATATTGTTGAGAATGATACCACCGACGCTCATCAGCATTAAAGCCATGGCGATCGCATAGGTCAAAAGTAAAACCAAGGCTGCCTCATCTTGTCCCGTCCCCACCGCCACAAAAACAATACCAAGATAGGAGCTAGTAGCATAAGAAAAGACCCGTTTGATATCGACTTGGGCGAGGGCAATACCCGCGCAACCCACTGCTGTAAACGCACCGATGGCAATCTCTGCATTGACGACGAAGGGGGAAAGATTCAAAATCGGCTGCATTTTAATCAATACCCAAGCCCCCGTAGAAACCACCACAGCATTCCGCAGTACCGTTGCGGGCATAGGTCCTTCCATCGCTTCATCAAGCCAGAGTTGCAAGGGGAACTGAGCGCATTTTCCCAAGGGTCCGGCGAGGAGTGCCAAACCGAGGAGGGTGGCAATGGTGGGATCGAGTTCCACGGTACTCGCCCAAACTGCCAACTCGTCGTAGTTCCAAGTTCCGGCGAGGGGATAGAGGGAGACGACTCCCATCAGCAAGATTAAATCCCCAACCCGTTTGGTTAGAAAGCCATCTCGCGCCCCCGTCACCACCAGGGATTGATTGAACCAAAATCCAATCAGCAGGTAGGTCCCCAAGGTGAGAATTTCCAGCAAAACGTAGCTGAAAAAGAGGGAATTAGCCAGCATCAATGCGACCATCCCGGCTTCAAACAAGGCAATCAACGCATAAAATCGCGCCCAACCCCAATCCATTTCTAGATAGGCGATCGCATAAATTTGCGTTAGGGCGTTAAGACTTAAAATGAGAACTAATGCCCCCACCGTCACTGCTGAAACCTCGACATCAAAGGAAATGTTGAGGCCGGCCGCGTGCAGCCAATTCGCAGAAAGATGCAGGGGGGCAGACCAAACCTCTCGTAAGGCTAAGACACTGTGTGCCAATGCCGAGAGGGTTAGAATTAAATTTACATAACCCGCCGGTCTCGGGCCCGATCGCCGGATTAGACCGGGAGACCAGAATAAGGCCAGCACTACACCCAACAGGGCATAGCAGGGGACGAGCCAAATACTTTCACTAAATGCGTTCATTGATGGATAGGTCATCCGTTAGGGCAAAAATTCGCCATAGCTAGGCAAGTCTGCTCCCACCGAAGGCAAAGGATTGGATTTTCCCATTGCTTCTCGGCGTTTGCATTGCTAAAAGTCTATAGCTGTATCGAAGTATAGTATTTTATCAATGAAAAATCAAGCAAGATTGATTTATATCAATGTTAAAAAGATTTAATTGATCTTAAGGAAATATAAAGAGAGGCGATCGCCGAGAAAAAGGAGTACTTTAAAACAAAAGAACTAAATCATAAAAATCACCTAAATCCCATAACTAACGAGAAGAGCGCGAACCACGAAAGAATATTCAGCAGTGCGATCGTATACAGAGTGTTACAATTTACTTCTATTATTAGGCTTTATTGGATGTTTCCCCATTTTTTATTCATTGTGACTCAAACATGACCACAATATTATTTTGGAATATCAACAAAAAACAACTGATTAATGATATTGTTTGGCTTTGTCAGCGATATAATGTCGATATTTTAGTTTTGGCAGAATCAAAGTTATCTAAGGTAGAAATTTTAAGAAATTTGAATATTGGAGCAAGTAGTATTTATATCTCACCAACAAATCCCACAACGAGTTTATCGTTGTTTTATCGATATCCCTCCGAATCCATCCAGCCTTTAGATGGTGAAAAAAGAATGTCAATACAGAGAATACAACCCCGAATTGGCAAGGATTTTACTCTGGTTGCACTCCACTTACCGAGTAAACTACATATGAGCGAAGAAGACCAATATGCGGAATGCAGGAGAATAGTGCAAACCATTCAAGAAAAAGAAAATCAAGTCGGGCATATGAGAACTTTGGTTATTGGCGATTTTAACTTGAACCCCTTTGAAAAGGGCATGATTGCCGCCGATGGATTCCATGCTATGATGACCCAAAAGATAGCGAAAAAGCGCGATCGCAAAATACGAGGACAAACGCGATCGTTTTTTTATAATCCCATGTGGGGCAGAATGGGAGATTTCTCGCCAGAAGCACCGGGAACGTATTATTATAGTGATAGTTCCGTAATTGCCTATTTTTGGAATACTCTTGACCAAGTTTTACTCAGACCGGATTTGCTAGACTATTTTACACAGGATAATCTCAGCATAATTTCTCAAATAGGAGAAAAGAGCTTACTAACTGCAAATCAAACTATTTTATCTTCTTCTTCCGATCATTTTCCCATACTGATTACACTTGAAATTGAAAGGACGGTAAATCATGAATAATAAGCCAGAAAGTCTTTGGGGAGAAATTCCGACTTCTGAAAATCTGAGAACTCCCTATACAATTTTACAAGAACAAGCGTCTATATTAAGCGAATCGACACAGGGGTTATTGTTAGGAGAAGTAGTTCCCATGCCTTACACCAATAGACCCTATTTAAGTCTAAGTCCAAATCAACGCCAGTTTTATGGGGTTTTGAGAATTAAAGTTCCCTCTCTAACAAATTATACATACTCTCTTTTGGAGGTTGAATATCCCATACAGACATATCCTATATTTGTCAGAAATTTGGCAGGAGAGGATGATAAATATGAATGTGAAGATGAAGAAGGATTTAAAGCTGCTGTAAAAGATATCTTATCTTCAGATGAGGTAAGACAAGTCATTGCGATTTTACTCTCTCAGATTCAAGCAGAAGTGTCTTAATAAAAGTGTAGTTTTTGCTGAGATATGAAACCTAGCAAAGATATTCCGATCGGATTGTACTTTGTATAACCCAACCTACAGTTTAAACTTTATTCTCTGTATTCGAGCGCAACTCAATCTCAAATTCAACGGGATATGTTTGTTCCCAATACTTATCTAGTCCGTGCTCGTCCCAAAATTCGCCAATTTCTTCATAAGATGTTGCTTGAGAAATTGACGTTTTCTTATTTTTTGTATTTTCGTTGTTCTGCATCGTTCATACTCCTTTTTGTATTGTTTTCATTATCGATCGCGATCGCCCTAAAACGCTTCCGGTTCGTTCAAATGTTCCGAGACTTCGCGATCGCGATTAAAGATGTGATGGTCTTTGAAACTATAGCGAACATTGCGACCTTGCTTGCGATATCCCACTAACCGGGCAGTTCGTAAAATCCGCTTCGCGATATTGTTGCCGATCGAACGAGGAAATCCTGCGGATCGCCATCCGTTCTTCTGCGTGTACAATTGATGAGTTGCCCCGACTCCGAACGTCTCCTCGTGTCCAAAAAGTTCCCATTGTGGTTGGTTATCGTTATCCCAACGTTGCTGCAAATTTTTGCCGCCGTCGGTTTAACGGGGTTTTTATCGTGGCGGAACGGACAACAGGCCGTGACGAACCTCGCCACCCAACTTAGCCAGCAGACAAGCGATCGCATGGCAACCCACGTTCGCAACTATTTAGAAACCTCGGAATTACTCCTTAAAATCAACGAGTTAGACTTCAAGCAAGGACGATTAAATCTCGAAGATTTTAGCGAACTACAACGCCATTGGTGGGAACAGACGCAATTAAGCGATGCTGGGGCAACTCTTTACTATGGCAGCGAAACGGGAGACTTTTTGCAAATCGAACAGGGAGAGCCGCCGACCCTCTCCATCCGCACCCCCGACACTGCCCCTTTTTGGCATATTTATCGCCTCAACGACCGAGGAGAGCGCCAAGAACGGCTGCAAGAGAGAGAATACGATCCCCGCATTCGCCCTTGGTATCGTGCCGCCAAATCCGCAAAAACTCTCATTTGGTCGGAGATTTACCCCTTCGCCGAACCGCCCGTTCTGGGAATTACTTCAGCCATTCCCATCTACGATCGCGAAGACGAATTACAAGGGGTGGTCGCGATCGATCTAACCTTGGGACAAATTAGCGACTTTTTGCAGGGATTGGAGGTGGGGATATCGGGAGTCACTTTTGTGATCGAGCGATCGGGAGAGATCGTCGCCAGTTCCATCTCGGAATATCTCTTCGTCGAAACCCCGGAAGGGCGAGAAAGATTGCCCGCGACTGCCAGCGAAGAGCCGATGATTCAAGCTGCCGTCCGCCATTGGCAGCAGCAAGACAATGCTCTCGCGACCCTCGAAAGCGATAGTGCCACCATTGCTGATAGTCGAGGCAATCGTTATTTTGTCAAATTAGAAGCCTTTCACAACGATCGCGGTATTGATTGGGTGTTGGGGGTGGTGATTCCCGAAGCGGATTTTAAAGCGGAAATTGCTGCTAATACCCGGGCGACAATTGCGATCTGCGCGATCGCTCTGATTTTAGCGGCGGGTTTGGGGATCGTCACCTCTCGCTTAATTGCCCGACCGGTACTCAAGTTTGCTGAAGCTGCTGCCGAGATCGCCCGAGGGGATTTATCTTCTCGCATTCCCTCCTATTCCATCGATGAATTGGAACGTTTAGCACGATCGTTTAATCTCATGGCCGCTCAATTACACGAGATTTTTATCGCTTGGGAAGATACCAATATCTCCTTAGAAATGTTGGTAGCAGAACGGACAGAAGCCTTGCAGCGATCGGAAGAGAAGTTTGCCAAAGCCTTTCGTGCAAGTCCCTATCTGCTGGGCATTACCACCTTAGCCGAAGGTCGCATCCTCGAAATCAACGACACGTTTTTGGAAACGTCCGGCTATACCTTAGAAGAAGTGATAGGAAAAACCGCCATCGAATTGGGATTTTGGGGGAATGTTCGCGATCGCGCCAAGATGGTTGCAACCCTAGAAACCGAAGGTAGAATCCGCAATCAAGAATATGCCTTTCGCATTGCTTCGGGAGAGATGCGCATCGTGCGGCTGTCGGCGGAGAAAATCGAACTCGACGGCGAAGACTGCTTGTTAATGGTGGCTTATGATATCACCGAACGCCGACGCATGGAAGCCGCCTTACAAGAGAAAGAACAATATCTGCGTTTGGTTCTTAATACAATTCCCCAACAGGTTTTTTGGAAAGATACGAATTCAGTTTTCCTCGGCTGCAATCAGAATTGGGCGGCAGCAGCACATTTGAACGCTCCGGAAGAGGCGATCGGCAAGACGGATTATGACATGGGATTGCCCGAGAAAGTGGCGGATCTATTTCGTCAAGAAGATCGGCGGATTATGGAAACGGATGTCCCCGTTTTGCATAAGATTGCCAAAAAAGAACGCCCCGACCAAGAGGGCAAAACCATTTGGTTGGATATTAGCAAAGTTCCCCTCCACAATATCAACGGCGAGACGATCGGCTTAATCGGCGTGATTGATGATATTACCCTTCGCAAAGAAGCCCTAGAAGCCCTGCAACAGGAACGGGAAAAATCTGAGGCTTTATTGCTGAATATTCTCCCCTATCGCATTGTCGAACGCTTGAAAAAACAACACAATACCATCCCTCAACCCGGGCTTAAAACCTTAATTGCCGAACATTACGAAACGACAGCGATTTTATTTGCCGATATTGTTGGTTTTACGCCTTTTTCTGCCCAACTTTCCCCAATTGCTTTGGTGGATTTGCTGAATGATATTTTCTCGGCTTTCGATCGCTTGGCAGACAATCACAATATTGAAAAAATTAAAACCATAGGCGATGCTTACATGGCGGCGGGAGGATTGCGAGATCCTGACGACGATCGCGCCGAGGCGATCGCCGGAATGGCGTTAGAAATGTTAGAAGCGATCTCCCAATTTAAAATTAGTGGCGATACTCGTTGTCAAATTCGTATTGGCATTCATACTGGGGCAGTAGTGGCCGGAGTGATCGGCATTAAGAAGTTTATTTACGATTTATGGGGGGATACGGTTAATGTTGCCTCTCGCATGGAGTCAACGGGAGAACCGGGAAGAATTCAAGTGACAGAAAAAATTTACGAACAGTTAAAAGATCGCTTTCTTTTTGCCGAACGGGGCGCGATTTCGGTAAAAGGGAAAGGAGAGATGAATACCTATTGGCTGCTCGGGAAAAAGTGAACCTAGTGTGCAATATTGACATTACAGCCAAGTGGAAACCGATCGCAATTCTTCCGGGATGAGAACGTCAACTTCAAATTCTAACATCGTTTCTCCATCTCCCAAATACCCCGATTGTTGAAAGGATAACAGCATTCGCGCCAAGGCAATCCAGACTTCGCGATCGTATTCCCAATCGCACCCTCGAGCTGCATAGCAACTAATTGATTTTAACGCCCAAAAATAACTATTGCGGACGATAGAACCGCCTTTTTTATAGTTCGGTAAATCTTCGCTATTGATGCAA
>JBCCVR010000214.1:0-11658 GCA_039194995.1 Cyanobacteria bacterium P01_E01_bin.42
CAGATAAGAAAACGTTCCCGTAATCCTAACATTGCGCGTTCCCGCAAATCCAAAGGTTGCGATCGGCTCATTTCGTCCCGGAATATATTGATTGATTGGACTGTGGATCGGACTAAAAAATTGCACAATTCCCAAAATACCCACGGGAATCAATATATTCCGGGACGAAATGAGCCGATCGCAACCTTTGGATTTGCGGGAACGCGCAATGTTAGGATTACGGGAACGTTTTCTTATCTGAACAGCTATCAAGGCTATCTTTCCGCCTGCTTCGGTCTTTTAATTCCTTTGCTATCGGTCAAGCAATCATCCCTTTGGCGAATTTTAACGTATATTCAAGTTTTTTTGATTAGTTTGAATTGTTTTATGACAGGTTCTAGAACGCCCGTAATTGCGGCAATATTATTTATGGCTGGCTATTATGGCATCCGCATTTTAAGCAAACCCGAACAAATATTTCTGTGGTTGGGTCGTTTATTACCCTTTATGACAATTGCTGCCAGTGTTGCGGTGATTTTATTCCGTCAAGTCTTGGAAGCCTTTTGGATGCGAATGAGTTCCAATGCCGATTTACCCGAACGCATTCGTTTGGGTTTTATCGGTCCTTTTGACTTTATCGCGGTTACGGATTTAGATGGTTATGGAGCCGGGGCAACTCATGCTGGAGCGGGATCGCTCAGGGCTGTTTTTGGTTTGCCTTTTGGAACGCCTCCTCCCTTTGAAGTCGAGCCAGAAATGGGACGAGTGGCTCTCGAATTAGGCCCGATTGGTTTTCTATTATGGTATGGTATGCGAGTGGGTTTTATTATTGCTTTGTTTTTGATTTTTACGCGCTTAAAACGTCCTTTTTTACGAGATTTAGCATTGGCAGGAGTTCTCATTCAATCCATTTTATTTATCAATCAAATGGTGTATCATAATAGTTTTGGCCTTTACTATTGGTTATATACAAGTTTTATTTTCTTATTACCTTGGCTCGAACGAGTTGAAAATTGGCGCGAACAACAACAATTTTTACAACAAAATGGCGGAGCACAAAATTACTCTGATTCATCCTACGGGTAATCCTTTTGCTCGTAATGCAGCGATCGCACTTGGGGAAGTGGGTTTACTCCACGAAATTATTACCGCGATCGCTTATAATCCCGATAATAATTTCGCACGTTTGTTGAAGAGATTTTTCCCAGCCAGCGATCGCGAGTTGGGACGACGTACTTGGATTCCTCCCGAAAACAGGTTTTTAAAAACTTATCCCCTTGAAGAAATTGCGCGCATTCTGCTTCTCCGCACGGGTTTAGCTCGTCGTTTGGGGTTGAATAATCAAAGTCTCGCAGACTGGGTTTATGCGTCCATAGACAGGCGAGTGGCGAAGAAACACTTAACAAGACTCGCGGGAGTTTATGCCTATGAAGATGGGGCTGCTGAGACCTTCTCCGTTGCCAAACAGCAGGGGATTACCTGCTTTTACGATCTGCCGATTGTATATTATCGCCAAAGTCAACAAATTCAACAAGAAGAAGCGGAATTATTTCCCGAACTTGCTCATTGTTTGCAATCAATTCAAGAGCCGGCTTGGAAGCTAGAAAGAAAGGAACGAGAACTCTCTTTAGCCGATTGTATCATCGTTCCTTCCACTGCAGTCGCGCGATCGCTGTTAAATGCAGGAGTAGAACAAGAAAAAATTAACGTTATTCCTTTTGGTTCGCCGCACGATTATTTTCAACCGAAACTAAAGCAAGATGAAAAGTTTCGTGTCTTATTTGTAGGGAGAGTAGGAGCGAGAAAAGGAGTTCATTATTTACTGCAAGCATGGCAAAAATTGAACTTAGCCGATGCAGAATTGTTATTGGTGGGGATGAATGAAATCGGCGATCGCTATTTGGAAAAATATCAAGATTGTTTTCGCTATATTCCCTCTGTCCCTCACGCTACTTTGAATCAATATTATAGCTCTGCCAACGTCTTTATTTTTCCTTCTTTGGTGGAAGGATTGGCATTGGTATTATTAGAAGCAATGGCTTGCGGCATTCCGATTATTACCACAGAAAATTCCGGAGGAAGCGATATTATTACCGATCGAGTAGAAGGCTTTATCATTCCCATCCGCGATATCGAAGCGATTCAAGAAAAACTCGTTTGGTGTTATTCTCATCCGCAAGAATTGGCAGACATGGGAAAGGCTGCGAGAAAGAAAGCTGAGGAATTAACTTGGAAGTTGTATCGCGATCGCTTGTCGAGTCTGGTAGTACGAGTAATGGGTGAGAAAAGACAATGCGATCGGTAAATCTGAAAATTTCATTTAAGTTAATGGAAACTCCCTACAGCAATATTGTATATTGATAGGAAATTGCAGAAGGAAAAACTTCAATTGATGAAACCTAAATTCAAAAACCTGCAAGATTGGGAAAAAGCACAAGTTCTCATGCAACCTTCCTTAATTCGCGTTGTCGATAATATTAGGAAGCATCTCGATCGCTCCAGTTGGAAAGGAACTTATGAAGATGTTCAAGAACCGTTTCCCGGTCATCTGTTGCGTTTGACTTATGAAGAGCGATCGCTCACCTTCAATCTCTGGGACTTGTGTTTTCAAACCTGTTTTCTCAACTATCCTTCTCCCTCTCATTCCCAATCTGATGCAGAAATTGAGGTTGACATCGACTCTCACCTATTCGATCCAGAAGGGGAAGTCGATTGGAATATTCTCGATGATAAAGTCAAACAATTGATAGATGCAATTTTTGCCGATTTATCCTAGCATCAGTTAACAGTCATCAGTTATCAGTTTTAGAGATGATACAAACATTAACAGATCTTCAAAAGAGTGTAGGAGCAGTTTTTGAGGGAGAAGCAAAAGTTCCTCAAAGTTTTGGGAATGATATCGAAGCATTGGAAACTGTCAAAAAAGGCGTTATCCTTTGCGATCGCTCTCATTGTGGATTGATTCGACTCGAAGGAGACGATCGCATTCAGTTTCTTCATAACCAGAGTACCAATGATATCAAGCGCTTGCAACCCGGAGAAGGGTGCGCGACTGTTTTGGTGACATCCACTGCAAGAACGATTGATTTAGCAACAGCTTACGCCACAGAAGAAGCGTTATTTCTCTTACTCTCTCCGGGTCAGAGTCAAGCGATGATGAAGTGGTTGGATCGCTATCTTTTCCCGATGGATCGTGTTAAGTTGGCAGATCTTTCCGAAGAAATTATGATTTTTAGTCTCGTTGGTGAGGACAGTGAGAATTGTATCAAAAAGTTAGGTTTAGAAGGGTTAGCGGGTCAATCGGAAGGCTTTCATGGAATGTTTGACCTTGCAGGAAATGAATTGAGAATTGCCGTCGGAAATGGTTTGGGATTACCGGGATATACTTTGATGATTCCTCAAGAAAATGCGGCTAAAGTCTGGGAAGAATTGACAGGAAAAGGCGCAATTCCCGCAGGCGATCGCGTTTGGGAACAGCTTCGGATTCAACAAGGTAGACCTATTCCCGCAGCCGAATTAACAGAAGAATATAATGCTTTAGAAGCAGGATTGTGGGATGCAATTTCCTTTGATAAAGGCTGTTATATCGGTCAGGAGACCATTGCCCGCCTCAATACCTATAAAGGAGTCAAACAACACTTATTAGGAATTAAATTAGATGCTCCCGTCGCTCCAGAAACGCCGATTGTGATCGAGGGGAAAAAAGTAGGTAAAATTACCAGTGCGATCGCAACTCCTGAAGGGTCTATCGGTTTGGCATATCTGAAAACCAAAGCCGGAGGAGAAGGCTTAAAAATCCAAGTCGGCGACGTAATGGGAGAAATCATTTCCGTCCCTTTTTTAACCCATGAATATCATCAAGGTAAACAATCTTAAGTATTTGTCTTTCCTTCTTGAGAATACTCGGCTTTTAGCTCTTCTAACTCGCGATCTATTGTATTGCTGGAAGGATTGGAAAAAGCACCCGAATTGATTGGGTTTCCCGGTTTAAATTGAGTTTCTAGCTGCTTTAACTCTAAGTCAATTGAAGCGGGAATCGTTTGTAAATCTTGCAAGATATCCGAGACCGCAGCATAGCGCTGACTCATGGCCGACTTCAACATTTTATCGAGAATTCTTTCTAATTCTGCATTAACTGGATTTTGTAAATATTGTTTCCACCTCCATTCTCCTTCCTGTACGTCGAAAAGATCGAAAGGATGCAAGCCTGTTAAAAGCGTAATGCAAGTTACGCCCAAACTATAGATATCGCTGGCATAAGTCGCCCGACCGATCGCCTGTTCCGGAGGCGCAAATCCTTCCGAACCGATCGCCGTTCCCGTCCGTGTCGATGCGCCATAATCAAGGGTTTTGGCTGCACCAAAATCAACTAAATAGAGTCTGCGATCGCGTTTGCGGCGAATAATATTTTCGGGTTTGATATCCCGATGAATGACTTTATTTTCATGAACGAATGCTAAAACCGGGAGGAGATTTTCCAATAAAGCACGAATTTTAATTTCATCAAAAACTCCTAATTTTCTGACCTCTTGGGATAGATCGCTGCCGGCAATAAATTCTTGTACCAAATACTGGCGATCGTCCAAAGAAAAATAGGCAAGCAGATCGGGAATTTGAGCATGATTTCCCAATTCATCTAATTGAATGGCTTCTCGTTCAAATAATTCTACAGCTTTGGCGATCGCCTCTTTTTCGACAACCCGAGGAAAAAATTGCTTGATTGCGCAATAGGGCTTTGAAGGTTTATCCTCGTCAATTGCCAGAAATGTTTTCCCAAATCCTCCTTGTCCCAAAGGTTTCAGCGTTCGATAGCGGTCTTTGAGTTTTAAAGTTGTCCCACAGGCATGACAATAGTTTCCATCATCGGGATTTTCCGGCTCGGTACAGTGGGGATTGATACAATAGCTCATGAATGAAGAAAGATCGAAAACATCTCCTCTTTCTATGGTATTCCCGAAAAAGCCAAATCAAAGCGATCGCTAAATTTCTGCAATCGCAAAATAAATACGACTCTATCGAGGGTCAATTTTTATAATTCTCTTGTACTCTTTCGATGAATTTCTGCCAAACCTCATTGGGAGTCCAAATTTTATCTAAAACTTGTTTGGCTTCTTTCTCATCCACGCGATCGCACAGCCAGCGATACAAATAAACAAACGCAGAAACCCTCATATTCATCGCACAATGTACCAATACTTTCCGCTCTGAATTTTGCCGCATTACCTTCGCAAACTCTTGAAAATCCTCTAACGTCGGATTTTCCCAAATTACTGGAATATGAACGTATTCCAGCCCATTGCGAGCGACGATTTCCGCTTCATGAGGAATCGCATTGGTAGAGTCGGGAAGGGCAAGATTAACGATAACATCGTAGCCCGCCTTTTTAACATCCTCAAACTGTTCTTCTCTGGGCTGTCCCGCAGTCCCAAGGCGATCGCTAATTTGTACGAAATTATAAATTTGATCGAGCATAGTTTGATTTATTTTCTAATAACGAACAACGAACAACAAATAACAAACAACAAACAACAAAATCAAATCATTTCAAAAGATTTCTGTTGAAACTCTGGCGGGATCACCGTGCGATCGCAGGTAACTTTGTGACTTTCTTTTTGCGTTTCTACATCGATCGCGATCGCTTCAAAACGGATAGAAAGACTCGCAATAGGAACAATCAGTTGTGTTAGCGTTTCTAGCTCTCCTTCATCATTCCAAGTCAAATCGACAAAAGCGCGCGGTCCGTCTAATAACTGGCGCGTTTCTCGATCTTGCACCCAAAGTTTAACATAAATCGACCCCGGATAAGCAGGCAATCGGACTCGAATCAGTACTAATTCTCCCGCCGATAGTTCTCCTTCTGGAACGTCTAGAATAGGCGTTGGGACAAAAATTTCCTGACTGAGTTGAGAAGAAAGAGCAGACTGTTTTTCCGCGATGAGATTGCCACTTTTTTGTAGAGAAAACTCCGACTGAATTTCAGAAATCGTGACTTCTTGGCGATTTTTTTCCGGGGGAGGAGAAAAGGGAATCGATCGCGAAGTTGCGAGGCTTTGAATACCGACAGGATAAGGCAAACCCGAACTATCGTGCTTGGGTAAAGATGCAGTTCTCAATGCTTCCTCTGCTTCATCTTCATCATCATCAACAACAAATTCATGATGCGTGCGATCGATGGTCACTTCCGCAACTTTTGCCTCGTTCTCTTCATCGGGAGAGGGAATTTCTGGCGCTCTTAATATTTCGCTATCGTCTTGGTTTTCTGGGGTGCGATCTTTTCTTTCATCGATTTCTGCTGCCAACTTTTTCAAGAATTCCGCTTCTTTCGCCAATTTCGTTAGAATCTCTGCTTCTGACGTTTCATTGCTAAGTTCTAACTCTTCGGCAATATCGGCTAAAGCCGCGCGACGTTCTTCTTCTGCTAACTCTTGTATAACTTCCGCTTTCTCTGCCAAACGTTGAGCCGTTGTTTCTAGATCGTTCTTTTTCTCTTCGTTATTTTGCGATCGCATTGGATGAGCTTGCATCCATTCTACCAATTCTTCATTCACTTCTTCATCAACTTTCATAAGATTGATTTGTTTCCAAAATCTGCCTTGCATCTTTACTTTTTGAAACGATCGATCTTCTTTTTCTTCATCTTCCTTCTCGTCGGCTTCTGCAATATATTCTGTTTCTGAAGGTTCGCCTTCTTCACTTTCAGAGATATTATTTTCGATCTTTGGCGTTTCGCTTCTATCTGGTTCTTCTATGGGTTTATTCTCGTCGCGATCGCTAATGATGGCTTCTCGATCGCGATCGTTTTCTTCACTTTGAACAGGAGAAATAATATTCTCTGTCTCTGAAGGTTTTTCTTCTGCCAGAGAATCATTTTTAAGAGAATGCAAAAACTCTGGCGATAAAGAAGTAATATCATAACTATGATATGCAGAGTCTTTGGGTGGAGGCGAACTAAAACTCGGTAGGTCGATATTCTTGACTTTCGTTGTTTTTTGGGTTCGAGATAGAGATAATTTTGGCGGTAAAATTTGCTGTTCGGTGGGTTCAAATGGTCGGGCTTCAATCTCGCGTTTGGTTAAATTGAGAAATTCAGCTTTTACGGGCTTTACTTCACCTTCTCGCTCTCCCGAAAAACCAGAATCTAACGGTCTGACGCGAGCGGGATTTTCAGTTTCAATCGGATTGGCGATCGCCTCGAGTAAATCGTCCAACCCTGCGGTAATTGAAAAGGTTTGACTGGCCAAACGAGCCGTTTTCTTTGCGCTGCCATCGCCGCGATCGATGAAAACTTCGAGAATGACTTCTCCCAAAATTAGACGAGTATCGTACTCGGTGGGAATGTCTAACAAGTAGTTAAATACGAGAGGAATTGTCGCATCGCTGAGAGGTTGGCGAACGTCAAGTAAAAGTTCCGTACCGTGAGGATCTCGTAATTCGTAGCGCAAAACACCTTCAAATCCCTCATCGAGAATGCTGGATTGCGTCAGATCGAAGGAGTTAACATGGCCAGAGATTAAAAGCGGTTCGTCTTTGCGGCGAATAAAATGATCTTGTAACAGACTAATCGATAAATCGTTAGGAAATTGGATTCCCTCTAGATCGTCTTTTGTTGCTAGGGGAAAAGCGGAAAGAGATTCTTCGGGTTGGTAATTCTGCGGCTCGATCTCTGATGCTATTGGGGGTTGAGTATCGGATTGTATTGCGGGTTGTGGTTCGGGTTCGCTAACCTGTTGTAGAATTTGCTCTAAACTTAGAATAGATTGCTCTAATAAAGAATGAGCATCGTTTTCTATTTGTTGTTGGTTGTTGGTTGCTGGTTGTTGGTTATTGATTGTTGGGTTGGGCTTTGATTTTCTGGAGATTGTCTCTTCTATTTTTTCTAAATTTGTCGCGATCGCACTTTGACGAGCAACCGACACTTGCGTTTGATGGGATGGGATTGTTTTGTCCTGTTTTTCTGTTATTTCGACTTTTTTTGCTGCGATCGCCTCTTCCACTCCTTCTACATTACTCTGTTCCGCTCCCTTCTTAACTGGTGACTGGTGACTGTCTTGATGCGCGTTCCCTTGCGTCTGTCTTGGTGCGCGTTCCCTCTCTTGGTCAGCATTCCCTTGCATCTTGCGCCGACGCGGGGTCACACCGCTTGCGTCTTGCGCCGACGCGGGGTCGCACCGCTTGCGCCGACGCGGGGTCGCATCGCTGGTAATTGCCGACTGATTAGCTGATGATTGATTTTCTACTTGTCGAACAACTTTCTCGGAAGATTTTTTCTCTTGAGGAGACTTTGTATTCTGCTTTTGCGTGCTTGGGGCAACTTTAGCGGGAACGATTTCTAATTGAACGATTTCTTGCCAAGGTTTTCCTTGCATTTCGTTCATTTTGTCGCAGGTGCAACGAAATTCCCAAAAACCCGGACGAATGTAGGTAAAAGGGATAGCAATCATCAATCCTTCTTTGGACGTTTGGCAAATCCGCTTTTGCGATCGCCGCTTGGGGGGAACTTCATCGATAGTGCGATGAATGACGCGAATTTCTACATCGACATTAGCACGACAGGATTGGGCAACAATTCGATAGATGCCTGCTTCAAGTTTAAGTCTCCTGCGCTTAAGTGGAAGCCAAGAGCGAGTTCCCTTCTTCTGAATGAGAAATTCCCAAGAGTCCATTGATTGAAGGTGAAGGATGAAGGATGAAATCTGAAAAGTTAAGGGCTTAACGTTAAAGTTCTAACCTTAAAGTTCTAACCTTAAAGTTTTAACCTTTCATTTGTTCTTTGAGGGTGTCCGTCATGGCTAACAATTGACTTTGCGCGATCGCTTCTTGTTTTTGGGTGTCCATCCACTTCAAATTCACGGTTTGATTTTCCGCTTCGGCATCTCCAATGACCAAACAGGCTTTTGCCCCACTGCGATCGGCGCGCTTGAATTGTTTTTTCAAGGCGGCACCGCTTAGGTCTAATTCTACGCTGAAGTTAAAATAACGCAACTTCTGGGCGAGAACTAGGGCTTGAGCTTCAGCGCGATCGCCGCGAGACACTAGATAGAAATCCAAGTCCCGTTTTTGCCCTGTTTCCATCTGTTTCAGCAGCAAAACCAAGCGTTCCATCCCCAAAGCCCAACCGACGGCAGGGGTGTCCTTACCCCCCAACTCGGCAACTAAACCATCATACCGACCGCCGCCACATATCGTTGCTTCGTTACCCAAACTTTCAGCTTTAATTTCGAAGGCAGTATGGGTATAGTAGTCCAAACCCCTAACCAGACAAGGATTGAGGCGATAAGCAATGTCGAGATCGCTTAACATCTGCCGCACGCGATCGAAGTGTCGGCGAGAGTCATCCCCCAAATAATCTAAAAGACTGGGGGCTTCGGCGACGATTTCTCGGGTGCGCTTGTCTTTGCTGTCTAAGATTCTCAAAGGATTGCGAGTTAGGCGATCTTGAGAGTCCTCGTCCAATTCATCCTTATAGGGGGTCAGAAAGCTCACCAAGGCTTCTCGATAGCGTTGGCGATCCTCACCCCGTCCCACCGAGTTTAAGTCCAATACAAGGCTTTTTAGACCCAATGCTCGAAATAATTGCAGGGCGATCGCCATAACTTCCACATCGGCGCGGGGATCTTGGCTGCCGATATTTTCCATACCGATTTGGTGAAACTGGCGCTGTCTCCCTGCTCCGGGGCGTTCGTAGCGAAAAACGGGCCCGACGTACCACAAGCGATGCACGCCCGCGCCAAAATTGTGTTGGATATAAGCACGGACAACTCCTGCGGTTAATTCCGGACGCAGGGTAATGGAGCGATCGCCGCGATCGCGAAAGGTGTACATTTCTTTACCGACTACATCTGTCGCTTCTCCGATCCCTCGCTCGAAAAGTTCGGTTTGTTCGATGATGGGAGGACGAATTTCTTGATAGATTGCTCTGGCAAAAATATCTCTCGCCGTTGCTTCAATCTGTTGCCAATAGCCGATTTCTTCGGGGAGAATATCTTGCACTCCCCGCAATGCTTGGATGTCCATTTGGTTATTGGTTATTGGTTATTTGTTATTTGTTATTTGTTGCCTTTCTTACTCCCCTCTTGGGAGGGGCTGGGGGTGGGTTCTTCTCTTACTACCCTCTTGCACTCCCCCTCGTGGGAGGAGGTTGGGGGGTGGGTCGGGGTTGGAGGTGGGTTGCTCGGAAAAGTTATGAAAAATTAGGTGCGTTACGCTTCGTTAACACACCCTACATTGCTTTTTCTGCTTTTGAAAAGAGCCAGTTCTAGAATTTATTTAAGTTAATCCCTGCTTCTTTGGCAACTGCCTGTAAGCCCTTCTTTTGAACAGTTTTCAAGGCTCTAGTGGAGAGTTTGATGCGAACCCAGCGATTGCCTTCCGGCCACCAGATGCGCTTCCACTGTAAATTGGCTTGTTGTAATTTCTTGGTTCTGCGGTGAGAGTGGGATACCGCGTAGCCGTTATTGGCTTTTTTCCCGGTGAGTTGGCATCTGCGGGACATGGAAACCTCCAGATATTGTAACTTGACTTGCGATCGCGATCTCCCATCTTACCCTAAGTTTTGCCGCTCTGTCCCTCTAAACCTAAGATTTTTGCTGCAAATATGCTTTTCTCTCATCTGGGGAGAATTTCTCGATCGCATACCTCAACATCGTTCTCGGCATTTGCGCAGCGTATTCGTCCAAAAATGCTTTTTCAGTCGCTTTGTCCCGTTTCCCCACCTCTCGCAGCATCCAACCCACTGCTTTATGAATCAAATCGTGGGGATGGTTGAGCAGAATTTGGGCAAGTTCGAGGGTTTCGACAAAGCGATCGCGTTTGATGAAATAGTAAGTAGCAATAATGGCGATTCTCTGCTGCCAAAGATTCTGCGATCGCGCCAAGTCATACAAAACAGAACATTCTTGCTCGTATAAAAATGTGCCGACGATTTTATAGGCAGAAGTATCGACGAGATCCCAGTTATTAACGCGATCGCTATGGTCTAAGTAAAACTGAAAAATCTCGGTTTGGGTTGTGCGATCGGCTTTAGAGAAGCGATCGCATAGAATGACCAAAGCGGTAAAGCGATACTCGTGAATTTCACTGTTTAAAAGGGCTTCAATTTCTGCGAGGGAAAGGGTTTTATATTTTTTGGCAACTTTGCGCTGTTGGGGGACAGTAATGCCTAAAAAGACATCGCCTTCGCCATATTCTCCCTTTCCTGTTTTGAAAAATCGGCTCAGTTCTTTAGCTTTTTCAGGGTTGGTGAGTTGTTGCAATTCAGCTTCGAGAGATGATAGCATATCTTATCTATCGTCAATTATCGAGTCTTAATTATAGCAATTGCGGAGAATATAAAAAATGACTAGCGTAACTACATTTGAATTCTCGACAGCGATGGATATCGATCGGGTTACTCAAAAATTATCTGAGTTATGGTATGACGGCAGAAAGGTAGATATGCTTAAACCGGGATGGGAAGGAAAAGAAAATGTTTATCTGTGTGTTTTAGAATATATGTTTTTCACGCCGGAAGAAGAGCCAATGATTCGCGATGTAGTAAATTATTTATTATCTATCGCTGAAGGGAATAAGATTTTTTACTATCGCGATTTTGATATTATAGATTTCTGCAAACACGATGAGCCAATTGAAATAACTATTGATGACCTCTTTACGCCAGAGTTTCGACCGTGTATGTCCGGA
>JBCCVR010000215.1:0-11377 GCA_039194995.1 Cyanobacteria bacterium P01_E01_bin.42
CCTCCTCTTGCCTCCCCTCCTCGGAGGGGCTGGGGGTGGGTTGGGGTTGGGGGGTGGGTTCTTATTGGCTTTCTTATTTTTGACTTTCTGCGTAGGCTTTAACAAAGCGATCGTCAAAAATCTTATCTAAAGGGGGAGCTTCTTCGATAAAACCGACGCTTATCATAAATTCAGCCATTCTTTCGGCGGCATAAGGCATATGTTTCATGCTATCGCCGGAGCTAAAGGCTTCTAAGTTTTCCTCAATCGTAAAAATCTTCGTTCCTTCTTTAAGTTTTTGTAACTCTCCGACGGAAACATTGGCACGCTTAGCCATGATTTCATCAGCGCGATCGGGATTTTTTTCCATAAATTCCAAGATATCAAACCAAGTATTAACTAAGGCTTGAACGTCGTCGGGGCGTTCGTCGATCAATTTTTGAGTAACGACAAGAAGATCCGGGATCGCACCGGGAAACTCTTTCGAAGAAATCAATTCTTTTGAGCCTTCTCGTTCTAAAGCAATGAGCCAAAACGGTGGAAATGCACCGACTGCATCGACACTTTCATTAACAAAAGCGGCGGCTGCATCTCCGGTATCCATGCCGACAATTTCCACATCATCCCGAGACATTCCTTTTTCTTCCAAAGCAAGACTGAGGAGAAAATCATCGACAACCCCTTCTTCAACGGCAACTTTTTTGCCTTTTAAGTCTTCAATAGAATTAATTTCTTCAGAAACAATAATTTTGTCATTCCCGGCAGAATTATCGTTCACTAGAACGGCAACTTCGCCATTAACTGCATCGGCAGCAAAAGAGATCGTATCGTTGAGGGTTTGACAGTTGGCATCTAATTTTCCGGCGGCCAAACTTTCCATCGAGGCGAGATAACTATCGAACCATTGCAATTTTACATTGACGTTATTGGCCTCGAATAAACCTTCCTCTTCTGCGATCGCCCAAGGCCACCAACCCGCCCAAGTACTGTAGCCCATTACAATGGCTTCGGTATCCTCGGCGCTACTTTTCGTGTCGCTTTCATCTGCTTGGGTCTGGGGTGAATTTTGAGTGCAGCTTATCGTTAAAATCAAGCTGGCGAGAAAGACGGCAAGTAATGAAAAAATTTGACGGCGTTTCATGTTGTCCCCCTAGGAAATAAGTTCGAGTAATGGTTTGTTTTTGTTTTTTAACTGCGATCGCACCCAGTTCAACCAAGTTTCTAAACCTTCGCCTGTTTTGGCAGAAATCGGAATCATCGTCACGTGGGGATTAATTTGCCGCACGTTCTCTTCAATTTGTTGAATATCGATCTCCAAATAAGGAGCAAGATCGATTTTGGTAATTAACAAACAGTCTGCTTCTCGAAACATAACGGGATATTTGAGGGGTTTATCTTCCCCTTCCGTCACGCTGAGAAGGGCAACTTTAGCATGTTCTCCCACTTCAAATTCTGCCGGACAAACTAAATTACCGACATTTTCCACAAAGACAAGATCGAATTGAGAAGGGTCGTATTGATGTTCGAGGGCATGAATGCCCCCAGAGACCATTTTTGAGTCTAAATGACACGATCGCCCGGTATTGATGGCAATCACGGGAACGTCATATTGCCGCAGGCGATCGGCATCGAGTTCGGTGGTCATATCCCCTTCAATGACAGCCATTTTTACATCTTGATTTAAAGCAGCGAGAGTCCGTTCTAACAATACCGTTTTGCCGGCTCCCGGACTGCTCATCACATTCAAACAAGTTATACCCCATTCATCAAAGCGATCGCGGTTGCGATCTGCCCCTTCTTGGTTGGCATGGAGTAAGTTAATCTCTAAAGCAGCATCAAAAGTTTGGTGCATAAGTTGGTTATTGGTTATTGGTTGTATTCCGGCTCCCCCTCTTGGGAGGGGGTTGGGGGGTGGGTTCCTATTTGTTAATCACTGGTGACTGGTGACTGGTGACTGGTGACTGATATTTGTACTCAATGCGATCGATTTTGAGTTCGCGTCCGGAGCGAATGTCATCCATTGGCGATCGGCAAGCGGGGCAGGTATATTGCAAGCCGTATTCTGGCTCGTATTCTTGTTGGCAAGAATGGCAAAAGGCAATTAATGGGGTTTCTTTGATATTGAGTTTGACTCCCTCTAAAAAAGTGCCTTTTGTTTGCACGGCAAAGGCAAATTCTAAACTTGCGGGTTCGACACAGGTAAATTTTCCAACAATCAGATGTACGGCTTCAATTTGGGGGATGTCCGGCTGAGATTCCCACCAATCTTTTATCGTTCCGATTAAGGCTTTCGTCATATCTGTTTCGTGCATTTTTTTATCCTTTATTCTTTACGTTTTACTCCCAGTTGACCAATTCAGGCTGTGCTTCGGGATGAATATAAACGGGTTTTTCTTGGCGCGGCAATTGTCCCGATAAAACTAAATGTGCCATCGCGTCGCAAATTACGCGAGTTGCCATGAGTGAAGTAATATCGCTGATATCGTAAGGAGGAGAAACTTCTACGACTTCTAAACCGCAAACGGGAGCATTTTGAACGATTTTCCCTAACAAATATAAGGCTTCTCGGGGGAGTAAACCACCGGGTTCGGGCCAGCCAGTACCGGGGACAAAACCAGCATCAATACAATCAATATCAAAGCTAATATAAACGCAATCCGTTCCGTCCAATGCTTTCTCTAGAGCAAAATCTACGGCCGCGTCTAACCCCATTTCTGTAATATCCGTTACCGTGAGAATATTAGTTGCTCGTTCTCGGCAAACTTTAACGCCCTGACGGGGAACTTGCCAGCCACCAATTCCCAATTGAACTAAATTTTTAGCGGGAGCATTCTTCATATTCGTGGCATGAAACCAAGGACAAGTGTGCATTCGTTCGTCTAAATCCGTCTCTTGAGTATCGACATGGCGATCGAAGTGAATAATCCCTACTTTTTTATCTCCTAAATGCCGACAAACGCCGCGAACTGTTGGAAAGCCGATGGAATGATCGCCCCCTAAAATAATGGGAAATGCACCCGAACTAAAAACGTGGGCGACCCCTTTAGAGATTTGATCGAAAGACTTTTCGTTATTGGCAGGAATAGTAAAGATATCCCCCACATCGCAAAGGGTAATCTGTTCTCGCAAATCAATTCCTAATTCAAAGTTGTAGGGGGTATAAAGGGCAGAAATACGGCGAATTCCTTGAGGTCCGAAGCGCGTTCCAGGGCGATAAGTGGTACCGGAATCATGGGGAACGCCGATAATCGCAATGTCGTATTCTCCCACTTTTCTCGCATCTTCAAGAAAAGGTGCTTTGAGAAATGTATTAATCCCGGCATAGTGAGGTAGTTCGCCGCGAGAAAAAGTCGGAATGCTGCGATCGCGGATACTTTCTGCCGCTTCTAAGCCAAATTCCAAGCCTTTCTGAACCTCCTGTTGCCAGCCGGTAAAGGGGAGTTGGGCTTCTTTTTCTAATGCTCGTTGGGCTTCGCTGAGATTATCGTTAGATGGTTCGTTCATGTCGAAAATTCTCTCAAAATAGTCATTAATAAGTCAGCCCGGGAGAGTTCTACAATTTACACGAAATTGCAAAATCTCCCGGGCTTTTATCCCGCCGTGTGGCTAACTCGAAATTGTTCAAAAATATACTTAAAACAATCTCAAAACATAATCCTGTTAGCTTGTTTCTCTCGGACCAGTCACTCAATTCACTTGCCAGCATATAACTGACTTGAAGAATCTGTCAAAATGAGTCGGAACCCTAGAAACAATTAGATTTTATTCTATTTTGTGGCTCTAGGGTATCAAGTTATCATCTGTTTGTTTGTAGTCAAAGTTACAGAATTTTGTATTGATTCTGAGCATTGAATTTTAATTTTTCTGGATCTTAAGAATGAATTTTAATAGACTTAGCGTAGTTTTATATCTCTCTATTCTTCAGAAACGCGATCGCTTTTCGGTGTTCGCAAACACTCTAATTTTTATTAAGAAAAGTAAAAATATCTTGACTTAACGTGTAATTTCCCGATGGAACAGTTTTATTTTTATGGGGAAAACCCTATCTTTTGCCAACTTAAAACTGTAGAAATCCCAAAATCCCAGTTGGAGAGCGAGAAGGGTAGCTTAAACTAATCCAAATGATACAGAGGATATTGAGGTTGATTTATGGACTCTGCTGCACTCTGGCAACGCTACCAAGACTGGCTCTACTATAATGATGCCCTCGGATTTTACGTGGATGTCAGCCGTATGCGCTTCGATGATTTCTTCGTTAAAGCCATGCTGCCCGAGTTCGAGAGAGCATTTGCAGAAATGGCAGCCCTAGAAGGCGGCGCGATCGCCAATCCCGACGAAAATCGCATGGTGGGTCATTATTGGCTGCGCAACGCCGATCTCGCTCCTACTACGGAATTAAAGCAAGAAATCGTCGAAACCCTAGAGCAAGTCAAAACTTTTGCCAGCAAAGTCCATAGCGGCGCAATTTCACCCCCCGGAGCCGTCAAATTTACCGATATTCTCTCCATTGGTATTGGTGGATCGGCGTTGGGTCCCCAATTTGTCTCCGAGGCACTCGCGCCGATCGCGCCTCCCCTGGCCATTCATTTCGTCGATAATAGCGATCCGGCGGGAATTGATAAAACCATCGCCAAGATCGGCGATCGCCTCAATACCACTCTTGTTTTAGTCATTTCCAAATCCGGCGGCACCCCGGAAACCCGCAATGGGATGTTAGAAGCCAAAGCCGCTTACGAAGCCAAAGGTCTCGATTTTGCTCCCCATGCTGTTGCCATTACCGGTCACGGATCGAAGTTGGAAAATATCGCCAAAGCCGACAACTGGTTGACGACTTTTCCCATGCACGACTGGGTAGGAGGACGCACCTCGGAAATGTCCGCCGTGGGACTCGTCGCCGCAGCCCTCCAAGGCATCGATATTCAAGCGATTCTGGACGGGGCAAAGTTAATGGACGATGCCACCCGCGTCCCAAATTTGCAACAGAATCCCGCCGCTCTCCTCGCCCTCTCGTGGCATTTTGCGGGCAATGGCAAGGGGGCAAAAGATATGGTGGTCTTGCCCTATAAGGATAGCCTTTTGCTCTTCAGCCGCTATTTACAACAATTGGTGATGGAGTCTTTGGGGAAAGAAAAAGACCTTGATGGTAATACGGTTTACCAAGGCATTGCCGTTTATGGTAATAAAGGTTCTACCGACCAACACGCATACGTGCAGCAACTCCGAGAAGGCGTTCCCAATTTCTTTCTCACTTTTGTCGAAGTGCTGAAGGATCGCGAGGGGAGTTCTATCGCCATTGAAAATGAAGCCACAAGCGGAGATTTCCTCTCTGGTTTCCTGCAAGGTACCCGCCAAGCGCTCTATGAAAATAGCCGCGATTCTATTGTCGTGACTATTCCAGAAGTCAATCCCCGTACTGTCGGTGCGCTGATTGCCCTTTACGATCGCGCTGTCGGTTTATATGGTTCTTTAGTTCGAGTTAATGCCTATCATCAACCCGGTGTTGAAGCGGGGAAAAAAGCAGCAGCATCGATTTTAGCCCTGCAAAGCCAAGCCGTTTCCGTCCTCAAAGCGGCCTCCTCTCCCCTGTCTCTCTCAGACATTGCCGATAAAGCGGGAGCCGGCGATCGCGTTGAAGAAGTTTACAAAATTCTTCGCCACCTCCACGCCAACCAACGCGGCCCGATTTTCACTGGCGATCCGAGTCAACCTGCCAGCTTGCAAGTTTCTTGGAAATCCTAGATTAAACTGATATGAGAAGAGACTCCCGTTCGAATCTTTGATTTGGCGGGAGTTTCTGCCTGTTTCGACAACATTGAGACCCACTTATTGCCCTTGCTCTTATCATAAAAAGAATATTCTTGTCATTTTTGTAACAGAAAGTTTACAATTCTCAATTCAAAATGAGAAAAAATTTTGCACTGACAAGGAGCGGCTAGGACAATGGGACTCGTTAGAACCGTCACCCTACAAACCCTCGAATCTATCGAAGGGGGAATGGCTCGCTTTTATACTCCCCAGTTGAGTCACGAAACCATGCTGGTGCAAATTGCCCCCAATACGGTAGACGATCTATTCGTGCATCTGGCTCAAACCGACCAGCTATTGGTCGTGCGGGGAGGTTTTGTGCTGGTCGTCTTGCAAAATCGACAATATCGATATATCCCCCTGAGTGAAGATAAACCCCAGATTGTGAAGATTCCTCGCGGAGTTCCCCACGCTGCCATCAATCTTGATTCAGAACCCTGCGTTCTCGTTAATGCCGTCTTGCGTCACGGCGAAATGCGAGCCAAAGATTATCAGCCGATCGCACCGCCTTTTGCCTACGATTTGGAACTCGCCCGACAAATCTCGACCGAATCGCGATCGCTGGCAGTCCCCATAGCATAAAACGAACTTTAGCCGCAACTGCATACAGAAAGGTGTACACTCGGGTTGAGAATCCCGCCTCGCAAATTTATGCCCTTACTCATCTTGGTTGTGGACGATAATCCCGGTATTCGCTTGGCCATTAGCGACTACCTCGACCTGTCCGGCTATTCAACTATCACCGCTCGGGATGGGAAAGAAGCATTGTCCGTCTTAGAATCTTCCCATCCCCACCTCATGGTCGCCGATATCAAAATGCCGAGAATCGACGGCTATACCCTCGTCGAACAGGTGCGCCGCCGTCCTGAATTTCGCTTGCTGCCCGTTATTTTCCTCACCGAACGCAACACTACCGCCGAACGCATCCGCGGCTATCAAGTCGGCTGCGACCTGTATTTGCCCAAACCCTTTGAGATGGAAGAATTAGGGGCAGCCATTCGCAATCTCTTGGAGCGATCGCAGGTGATCCAAACCGAACTGCGTTTTTCGAGTTTAGAACCGCCGCCTGTAACCGATCCCGTTTCCAGACAGAGGCGACCTAGCGATCGCGCGGAAGTTTCCTCGCCCCCTACCCCTTTAATCGCTTTACATTTAACCAAGCGCGAACGAGAAGTCTTAGATTTACTAACGCAAGGATTATCCAACGTTGAAATTGGCAATGCTCTCCATCTCAGCCCCAGAACCATTGAAAAATACGTCAGCAGTCTGCTGAGAAAAACAGATACGAACAAACGAGCGGAATTAGTCCGTTTTGCCTTTGAGAATCAGTTAGTACGTTGACATTAGTTATCAGTTACCAGTTATCAGTTATCAGTCATTTATCCTTCATAACTTCCTCTAATAAGCCATCGCAGGCATCGAGGAGGAGATCGATAACGTAGTTAAATCCATCCGTGCCGCCATAGTAGGGATCCGGGACTTCCTGATCGGGATGATTGGTGGCAAAATCGCACATCATTCGGACTTTATCCTGATATTTCCCCTCGGGATCGAGGCGCAGAATATCGCGATAGTTGTCCCGATCCATGACCAAAATGAGGTCGAATTGGGTAAAATCCTCTCGTGTAAACTGGCGTGCTTGCCCGTGTAACTCGATGCCCCGTTCTTTTGCTGCTGCCCTCATGCGGCGATCGGGAGATGCTCCGATATGATAGCTAGACGTTCCCGCAGAATCGCAGGCGATCGCGCGATCGTATCCCTTTTGGGCGGCTAAATAATTCATAATATTTTCCGCCGATGGGGAACGACAAATATTTCCCAAACAGACAAACAATAACTTGTAAGACATAAATTAATAGTAAGATCGTGCTTTGGTACTGGATCGATAGAAGAATCTCGCGCTAAACTACTCTCGATTTCCTTCTATTCAGCCCTATCATAGTTGCCTGCCTGCGTTCCTCCAATCCCTAAACTGCAAAACAACCTACAATGTTTAAATCCTCCTACCGCAATCCCTATTACAGCAGGCGCAAACGTCGCCCGATTTCGTGGTGGAAACTGTTATTGTTTGCTGCCTTGAGTCTTGTCGTCCTCGAAGTCCTGACCCGCGCCACGATGGGATTGCTTGGATATCGGAATACGCTGGCGACTTATGCTGGAGCGCCGGAAGAATTTGCCGCTTATGCGCTTAAATTTCTCGATCGCGATGGCGAACCCTTTAGCGGTCTGGCCAAAGGCGGGCAGTTACAAGCCGTTCCCGATGTTGCGACGGGCTATCGTTTGGTGGGCGAACAGCAAAGCGATTTTTGGCAAATTAACGAGCAGGGATTTCGCGATTCTCTCCCCTTGCCTTTAGAAAAACCCCAAAATGAAATTC
This sequence comes from Cyanobacteria bacterium P01_E01_bin.42, assembly GCA_039194995.1. Lineage (GTDB taxonomy): Bacteria > Cyanobacteriota > Cyanobacteriia > Cyanobacteriales > Spirulinaceae > CCY15215. The sequence continues at coordinate 8,162 of JBCCVR010000215.1, forward strand.
GCATTTTTATTTTGGGAGATTCAACGGCATTTGGTTGGGGAATTGAGGCCAATGCAGAAAACAATCTCAATGCCAACCAACAAACGATCGCCTATAAGTTACAGTCCCGCTTGCAAGCGCGTCTCGAACAACAACAACGTTCCCCAGAAAAATATCGTCCCAATATCTTACCCGTGGATGCAACGGGGCGAGCCAATGCGTTGCTGCGACCCCCTAAAATTCGCGGTGGCAATTATCGCATCATCAATGCAGCCGTACCGGGTTATACATCGGGCAATCAATTGGCGCAGTTGGCTTTAGAGATTCTTCCCTATCAACCCGATGCGGTGATTCTCATGAATGGTTATGGGGATTTAATGCTCCCCCAAGACCAAACCATTGCCGACATTCCCAAACAAGCTGAATTTCTCAGCCATCCCCCCCAATATTTTTGGACGTATTTAAAGCAATCGGCGTTTCAATTGGTTGCCGATACGAGCATTTATAAAAGTCTGCAATATTTCATTATCAAACCCGAACCTTCCCTCGTCCGAGAAACGTTAGCGATCGCGGGAGAGGCGCAATCGTTAGCGGAGTATTTACCGGAAGACGATGCGGAATTAGAAGCCCGGATCGCGCGCTATAGCCAGCATCTCAAACAAATGGTTCAACTCGGTGCGGGAGCGAATATGCCTCTGATTGTCGCCCTCCAGCCAGAAATTACGGGCATTTCTCCGGAGAAACGCCAACCCGAAGTACAAGAAATAATACAAGAATTGGGGTCGGCTTATTCTCAAGGCGTTGAGGCGGGTTTCCTGCGTTTGGCAGAAGCGAACGAGCAATTGGGCAACGCGTTTCCCAGAAATGTAAGTGTTTTGAATTATTACCGCTTATTTAACGATTTGTCTGCCGTTGCCTTTATCGATCCGGTTCACCTCACAGACGCAGGCAATCAGGCTCTATCGGAGCGACTGTACAATGCAGTAACGGCAATGCCCGGGTTGCAAATTGTTTCCCGATCGCCCCAACGCTAATCGCGATCGCGACACTCCAATAACAGTCATTGTCATAGATGCGATCGCCTTCTCGGCCAGAAAGAATGTTAAGGCAACGCCGAAAAACGCAACAAAACGATACAATAAAGCCTATCGTTTGCTCAAAGAAGGAGATTTTCAATGGCTGTAGCTGCTTACCTCGGAATTTTATTGGCTTTAACCGTCGTAGCGATCGGTTCCTATAAGGTTTTCCGTGCTGTGGGTTTAATCTAGTTCGAGATTTCAGAGACCGGATATCTTTCGATCGGGTTTCTGAACTCTGCCAGCATTCTAGATTCCCATTATTGCTTTTCCTCCTTGAATGGCTGCGAGGATTTGTGCCGAAACAAAAGGAAGTAATTCGCGGTTTTGGGCTGGGGGTTGTCCTTCGGTAAAGACGACTAAAAGATAGGGGGGAAGAGTCGGCACTTCAATATAAGCGCAATCGTGGCGCACCCGAGAAGTCCAACCCGCTTTCGACCACAGTTTTGCTTGTGGGGGCAACCCTTCTCCTAAAAATCCTTGCACTTGATTTTCGTCTCCCGGAAGTAACTCCACCGGGTTGAGACTGCGGCGCAGGAATTTCATCATGGCTTTGCAGCGATCGCCCGAAACCGCCACGCCTCCAACAATACTGTGAAACAAACGCGCGATCGCATTGGTAGTTAACATATTGCGATTTTCCAGCATTTCCCCCACGAACACCCGTTCTCGCCCGTAGGGACCGTCTCCCCAAGTTTTTTGATTGATATTGATCGTTTCCAGTTCTTGCCAACCCAAAGATTGATAGTAGCGATTGACGATATTGCGCTGATACTGCCAAGTTGTAAAGGGTTCTGAGGAGAGTTCCGGGCCGCTCGTCGTACCGCTCAACATATCGACCACCAAGCTCGTGGCATCATTGCTCGATTCAACAATCATATCCCGAATGGCGCGATCGAGTTCCGGCGAACCATTCACCATCTCTTTTTCTAGCCATTCCAAAATTGCCACGAGATAAAACAATTTAACAACACTGGCGGGATAGATGCGTTCGACCCCGCGATAATTGAATCCCCGCACCGGATAATGCCAAAACTCCTCGTGGGAAAGCGCCCCGCCCGTATTGACGAATACGGGGGGATCGTACACGATCCACGTGAGGGCAATTTGATTGCGAGCTAACTGGGGAAATTTTTTCCATGTTATTTCTAAAACTTCCGTGCCAATTTGTTCGAGTTGTTCGTTTTTTTGAAAGAAAGGCATAATTCAATTATCTACGAGCAATTATCAATTATTGATTAAATAAGTCGCAATGTCTGATTTTTCTGCTGATTTTTCTAGGTCTCTGCCAGCTTCGGCAACAGGTGAATATTTATGTCAAACTAATCTCGATCTGTACAATTCTCCTCATTGTGATGGATTGGCAACGCAAGCGGCAAAAGGAAGGCATCTGAAAATTTTACGACAGAAAGATGCGGCTTGGGAAGTTTGCCTGTGTGAAGATGATTATCGCGCTTGGTTGCCCTGCAAGAAGGGCGATCGCCTTTATCCTGCCCCTTCTCCTTATGTTCCACAAGCCAAGACTCGGGAGGCGATCGCGGCTTGCATCCCCGATATTATTGCCTTTGCAAAAGCGGCCATGGCAATCCATCATCATTATCTCTGGGGGGGAACCGTCGCCCCTGATTACGATTGTTCGGGGTTAATGCAAGCTGCCTTTGCCGCTTCGGGAATCTGGCTTCCCAGAGATTCTTATCAACAAGAAGCCTTTACCGAAAAAGTGACTTTTGAGGAATTGTTACCGGGAGATTTAATCTTTTTTAAAGAAACAAAACGGGTTAATCATGTTGCCCTTTATGTGGGAGACGAGCAATATATTCACAGTTCTGGGAAAGAAAAGGGACGTAACGGGATTGGCATCGATCGCCTAACTCCCGATGGTGGCAAAATTGCCAGCACTTATTATCAATATTTATTTTGTGCGGGTCGCGTCATGAAAAGTTATTCGAGTTAATCTTGAAGGATGGAGCGCGATCGCTCGTCATACTCTCTTCTTATCGCTATCCCGGAGCGCTCCTATAAAAACACGTAATATATTTTTACAAAAATAGTCGTATAAATTTGTTATCGTACACTTATCAGCCTAAACACGTAAGTGTAAAGTACGCCTCCCTCAACATCAGTGGTCTCAAATTCATGAAACCCTTCTCCGTGCTCTCTC
>JBCCVR010000216.1:0-11352 GCA_039194995.1 Cyanobacteria bacterium P01_E01_bin.42
AATTCTGTACCCGGTCTCCTATTTTAATCCATCCAGCCGTTCGGGGGATTGCATTTTCACCAAACATAATCCCTTTCTGACCGAAGCGTCGAAAAGTCCCTAAAGTTTTTAAGGGTTCGCGTAGCTCATTTTGTCGTCCGGTCATTTGATCGGTGGTCGTCACGATACAGCGATCGCAAGGTTTCACCAGATCGAAAATAACCTCCCCAATTTGTAAAACCTGCCATTCATCTTCAGCAAAAGAGCGATCGCTTTCGATGACAATATTGGGACGAAAGCGATTCATCGGTACGATTTGCGCGGGATCGGAGTAAGTTTCCTCCAATCGCCGATTCAATTCTGCTAAAGATGCGGTATTGGTAATTAAGAAGGGATAACCATCCGCAAAACTAACGGGTGCATTTTCTCGCGTTGCATATTGGGGATCGATCGCGCGAATGTGACGGGGTGTTTGTTGGACTAAACGTAAAGGATCGGGGGTTTTAAGTACGGATTGCAGCCAATGTCCCGCACGATCGCCGCGATCGATGGCGATAAGATGCGATCGCCAGACCTGCACCTCAATTTCCTCTCCTTCGCTTGTAGCGGGAATTTCCAGAGATGGATGGGAGGGTGCGGATAAGGAAATACGTTCTTCCTCAATTTTGACTTCAATTAATGCCAGTTGGGGGTATTGGCGTTGAGTGAGAAATTTACCAGAGCGATCGGTTATCATAAATTCCCGATCCCAGAGAAATCCTTTTGGAGTGACTTCCGCCATTTCCAAAGAAATACCGCGACAGGCTTTAATCGGATAAATTGAAAGTTCGCTAACGTGCATGGATATTGCTGTTGAGAATAGTAATTATAGGGTTTTGTTAGACTCTAGCGGAATCGATTATAATACGCAATATTGTCGCTTTGTCAAAACGCAATGAAATTGATCGATTATCTGTGCGATCGTGGATTAGAAAACTTATGCAGCCAATATCATCTTAAAGCCAATCGCCACCATCAATATCCGAATTTGGTTTGTTTGAAATACTCGCAAATTGAGTCCCCCATGGAGGAAATAATCGTGCAGCAAGCGAGGGGTATTATTGTAGATGAAGATAAAAATTGGGATATTGTCTCTTATTCCTACGATAAATTTTTTAACTATGGCGAACCCAATGCGATCGCCATTGACTGGCAGAATGCAACGGTTTACGATAAGTTAGATGGCTCTTTGATGGTACTCTATTTTTATGCAGGAGAATGGCGAGTGCAATCGAGCGGAACGCCGGATGCAACGGGACAGGTAAATGGATTTCCGTTTAACTTTGCCGAGTTATTTTGGAAAGTCTGGCGAGAATTGAGCTATGCTTTACCCGAGGAAACGGAATATTGTTTCAGTTTTGAATTAATGACTCCCTATAACCGGATTGTGGTCAAACATGAATCCAATCGCTTGATTTTACATGGGGTTCGCAATGTTAAAACTAGAACAGAAGAAGCGGCAAAAAATTGGGCAGCGCGCTATAATTGGGAACCCGTGACAACGTATCCTCTCGGCAGTTGGTCGGAAATTTTAGAAGCGGCTAAACACTTAGATCCGATGAATTCTGAAGGTTATGTCGTCTGCGATCGCAATTTTCATCGCGTTAAAGTAAAGTCGCCCGAATATGTGGCTCTATCCCATTTTCGTCAAGGATTTTCAACGCGGAGAATGTTAGAAATCATTCTCAAAAACGAAGGCGATGAATTTCTTTCTTATTATCCCGAATGGCGCGAAATGTATAATAGCGTTCAACAAAAATACGATAATTTTGCCAAGAAAATTGAGTCAGAATACGATCGCTATAAGGATATTGCCAGTCAGAAAGATTTTGCTTTGAGTATTAAGCATTTACCTTACTCGGGTATTTTATTTGCCTTGCGATCGGGAAAATCTACAAGTATTCGCGAATCTTTACAAAAGACATCACTGCCAAAAGTCGAACAACTCTTAGAAATTGAAAATATTTATTTGGGGGTTTAAACATGAAAAAAGTGTTGATTTTAATTGGTTTGCCAGCTTCGGGAAAGTCTAGTTATGCCAAGGAATTATTATTGGAAAATCCTGGACGTTGGGTGCGAACCAATAAGGATTTGTTGCGGGAAATGGCTCATGCGTCCTATTGGTCGCAAAAAAATGAAAGATTCATTGTTAAGCTGCGAGATGAGATTATTTTGATGGCATTAGAAGCAGGAAAACACGTGATTGTAGACGATACCAATTTCGGTCATCATGTCGAACATATCAAAGAATTAGTGAAGGGGAAAGCGAAAGTAGAAGTCAATGATTCTTTCTTAGACGTTTCCGTTGAAGAGTGCATTCGGAGAGACTTGGAACGACCGCGATCGGTGGGGAAAGAAGTCATTATGAAAATGTACAATCGCTATATTCGTACCCGTCCCCAAGTCCCCGATCGCAATCCCGATCTTCCCGATGCGATCGTAGTCGATATGGATGGAACTCTAGCAATTATGGGCGATCGCAGTCCTTATGATGTTTCCAAATGCGATGAAGATTTCCCCAATCAACCCGTGTTAGATACGGTGTTAAAATGGCAACAAGATACGAATATTATCATTGTTTCCGGTCGCACGGATGACGGTCAACCCCAAACCGAAACTTGGTTAAAAAGATACGGCGTTCGGTATAATGCGATTTATATGCGCAAGCAAGGAGACCAGCGTAAAGACTCGATTATCAAAGCAGAAATTTACCACCAAAATATTGCCGGGAAATATAATATTCGCTTCATTTTAGACGATCGCAATCAAGTTGTAGAAATGTGGCGTAGTTTGGGATTAACAGTCTTTCAAGTTGCAGAAGGTGACTTTTAAATTCATAAAAAAACAAACATGAAAAATGTAGCAATCATCGGGTGCGGTTATGTGGGGAGTGAAGTTACACGTTATTGGAAAACAAAAGGTTTTACTGTGACGGTGACGACGACTAAACCCGATCGCATTCCCGAATTAGAAACAATCGCCGATCGCGTTTTAGTCGTTCGAGGTGATGATCCAAACGGACTCAGAACTGTCTTACAAAACCAAGAAGTCATTGTATTGAGTATTGGTGCAAAAACGCGGGAAGAATCAATCTATCGCAATACCTATTTAACAACCGCAGAAACTCTCGTGCATCTCTTGCCAGAATTTCCAGAAGTTCGGCAAATTATTTATACGGGAGTATATTCCCTATATGGCGATCGCGATGGCGATCTCGTTGATGAATCCTTTCCCGTTTCTCCCACTTCTATTCGCACGCAAATTCTCTGGGAAACTGAAAATATATTGCTTTCTGCTACGACGGAAACGTGCCAAATTTGCGTTCTGCGCTTGGGAGGAATTTACGGACGCGATCGCGAAATTGCCAGGATTTTTAAGCGCGTAGCGGGTCAAACTTTAGCAGGAAAAGGGGAGAATATTTCCAATTGGGTGCATTTAGAAGATATTGTCAGCGCGATCGACTTTGCAAGCGAAAAACAACTCGCAGGCATTTACAATTTAGTGTGTGACGAACAAATTACTCGTCGAGAACTCCTCGATCGCGTCTGTCAAACTCATCATTTATCTCCAGTTTCTTGGGACGAACAAGAAATAGACTATCCTTATAATGTCCGCGTTTCTACCCAGAAAATCAAGGATGCTGGCTTTCAATTTCTCCATCCTCAGTTACTGGTCTGAAACTTCTGTCTTAATTTTTTCTGGCGATCGGTAAATCGAGTTGGTAGAGAAATTCAATCGGGAATCTAAATCGATGACATCTGTCCCGATCGCGCTAGTTGTCTATCCGGGAGACTTTTTTCAGTTTCCTTATCATCCTTTGAGGATTCGGAGAGAGAATGCGCGGAATTAGATGAGTTAACCTGCAAGCGAGGAAAAGCGATCGTAAATTCCGTTCCTTCCCCAACTTTGGAATTACATTGTAGCGATCCTTGATGGCGTTCGACAATAATTTGATGGCTGATAGAAAGACCTAATCCCGTCCCTTTACCAACGGGTTTAGTTGTAAAAAATGGCTGAAACAATTTTTGTTTGACTGTTTCTGGTATTCCCGATCCATTGTCTTTGATGCGAATTTCTACGCGATCGCCGTCTATTAAGTCCGTGTGAATGATAATTTGAGGCGTGCGTTTCTCGCGAACAAAAATATCATAATTTTCTTCTAGCGCATCAATGCCATTGCTGAGAATATTCATAAAGACTTGGTTTAAAAGTCCAGCATGACATTCGATGAGAGAATTACAATGATATTCTTTAACAATCTCAATTTTAAACTGTTTATCTGTTGACTTCAAACGATGCTGTAAAATTAATAACGTACTCTCTATTCCTGCATGGAGATCGACCTTGTTCATCGTGACTCCATCTATGCGAGAGAAATTACGTACGGACGCAATAATCTCGGAAATACGACTCGTACCGAGTTGCATCGATCGTAAAAGTTTAGGGAAATCTTCACTCAGAAATTCAAGTTCGACATTTTCTAATAAATTTTGAATGTTTTGGGTAGGATTGGGATAAGTTTGTTGGTAAAGTACAATAATTTCAAGAAGATCCTGGAGATAGCACCCTGCACAATTGATGTTACCATGAATGAAGGCAACGGGGTTATTAATTTCGTGGGCAATTCCAGCAACTAATTGACCCAAACTCGACATTTTTTCGGCTTGAATGAGTTGTATTTGAGTCTGTTGGAGTGTTTCTAGAGCCTTTCCTAATTCTTCCGCTCGCGATCGCTCATCTTGTTCGGATTGACGACTTTTTTGATAAAGTTTATCTTGATATTGGTTAATGGCAAGATCTTGTTCTTCTTGTTCTTTTTGATACTGACTGACAACGCGATCTAAGGCTTCAAGTAGGCTGCGATCGGCTGCTTCTAGAATATATTCAAGATGATGATTATTTTTCTCCAATATTTCTGGTGAAACTTCCAAAAAACACCGAACTGCATGGATAAAGCTCCGAATTTGTCGATCGAGTTGGAAAGGAGATTCAAAATAAATTTCTGCAACTTCTGGCGACAAATTTCCGGGTAACTGTAAAGCAATATTCCCATAAATCAAACCATTATGGGAAAGTTCTATGAGATCGATCAGTTCGTTTAATTCTTGCGCGATCGCTTCTCGTTCGTCCGGATAGGAAAAAGATTGTAATTTCAAAGCCAGTAATGCTATTCGCTGAGAAAGCATTCGCTGTCTTCCGCTAATATTGATAACTGCGGCATTAACTTCTCGAATTGCCGTTACATGCTCTATATCTAGATATTTTGTTAACACGAATACACCTAAAAATTTACAACTAATGAGAGTCCCAATGAATTTGATAGATACACGTAACAAAAAATTAGCCAAACTATACTTACGGAGTTTATTTACTTTGTTTCTTTTGGGGTTAGAGACACCATCATTCAATTTATACACCAACCGATCGACGCTTTTAACGTAGCAAGAGTTTTGGCGTGTTAGTGTCACACTTTATACTAAAACAGACCCTAACAGCAATAATTGATGTAGATTTTACAATAAATCCATGCAAAAAATAATCTCTCGCTATGCAAAAAAAATCATCTCGTAATTCTACTGAGTCCGAACCCATTACACTTTCAATCTCGCGTATATTCTACAGTTGACAAAATGTAGTGCCTATTCGACTAGCTTAAAAGATCTAATTGAGAGCCGCGATCGGTTTTTCGGACTTCAATGCGATGCTGAAAGGCCTCTTTAAATTGAGGCATATGAGTTACAGTGAGGATGCAGGCAAAATCCGGCGCGATCGCATTAATCGCTGCAATCAGGCGATCGCACCCTTCTGCGTCTTGGGTGCCAAAGCCTTCATCGATAATCAGTAATTGCAAAGATGCCCCCGATCGCTGTGCTAACATCTTGGCTAAGGCAAGACGAATCGAAAAGTTGATGCGAAAGGCTTCCCCACCCGAATAGGTTTCGTAGGGACGGGTACCCCGCGCATCGGCGATGACAATCTCAAGGGTATCGATAGTATTATTGGCTTTTTTGCGGCTGCTGGCGCTTTTTTTCGCCTTTTGAGTGACGAATTGAACGTGCAATTGATTGCCTGTCAGACGCGCTAAAATTTGATTGGTTTGCGCCTCTAATTGGGGGAGAATATTTTCAATCATTAAGGCTTGAATGCCGTTTTTGCTGAAGGCTTTTGAGAGTTCTTGATAGATGCGATATTGTCGGTTGACTTCCTTTAATTGTTGCTTGGTTTTCTGGTGTTGCGTTTTGGTTTCTTGTAGGTGGGTTAACTGTTGTTGCAAGCGTCCTTGTTTGGCGATAAGTTCGTCTAATTCTCGCCGTCTTGTTTGGATCGTGCGATCGCATTCTTGAATTTCGGTGCGATAGTCTGGCATTTGTGCCATTTTTTTGACTAATTCATCGAGTTCGGCTTTGACTTTATCGCGATCGCCTTCGCGGATTTTCAAAGCCGCTTGTAACTGTTCTGAATTATTTTGTAGTTGCGGGGATTGTTTTTTCGCTTCTTGCAGTTCGTAATATCGTCGATCCCATTCTTGTTTTTTCAATTCGTTCAGGGTTTTGCGAGTTATATTGTGGCGATCGCGATCGTAACCGATGGTTGCTATTTTAGCATCGATTCGTACAATTTGCTGCTGAATCTCCGAATCCTGACGCAAGCGATCGCGAGATTCTTGCAAGCGATCGCGTTGTTGGAAGAGTTCGGGTTTTCTCGTATCTAAGTCTTTCTGTTTCCGTCGCGCATCCTTAATTTTTGACTGTTTGATCTCCCAATGTCGCAGGCGATCGGCTTCTCCTCGTGCTAAAGCAAGGGTTTGTTCGTCGTACTCGAGTTCGGCAATTTCCCGGTCTAGATTTTGCAATTCCGCGTGTAGATCGAGGGCATAATTTCCCATATTTAAAGAACGTTCTCTCTCTTCTATTTCCGTCGCGATTTCTTGCAGGCGATCGTAATCTTCATCTGCGGTATCTAACTCGGCTTCTAACTGTCCTTTTCTGTTTTGCAAATCCCCATAACCACTAATTTGTTTATTCAGTTGGGCGTATTCTTCTCGCAATACTTTCAACTCCCCTTCACAGGTTGCCATTTGTTCGCGAATGACCCAGATTTGCTGCTGAACTTCTTCCTGTTGGGTTTGAGTTTTGGTAATGACGTAGGTGCGGTGATGTTCGTCGAGAGGTTGATCGCAGAGGGGACAAGTTGCCTCGGGAACTTGCAATAATGTTAATTTTTGTTGGAGTTGTTCGATTTGTTCTTCGTAGTAACGCTGACTTTCCTGCAAGCGTTCTTTAAAGATTTTTCGTTCTTGTCCTTTATCTTTAACGCGCTGTTGATAGTTCTCTTTATTTTTGCATTCTTTTATCTTCTCGCTGATTTCTAAATAGGCTTGGCGGCGTTCGGGAATTCGTGCCACGCGATCGGATATTTCTTGCTGAGAAGAGCGTAGTTGTTCGAGTTTAGCGTTTAATTTTGCTTGGACTCGTTCGATATCAATTTGTAATTGGTTGCGACGTTCTAATAAGGGCATCGCTCTTAATTTAAGCTGCTCTAACTCTTTCACGCGCTGGCGATGAAAGTGCAATTTTTCTAAGCCTTTATCTACCTCTTCTGATGTGGCGAGAGTTGTCTGAATTTCCTGTTCTTGTTGGGCGAGATTATCCAAGCGGGTTTGGTTCTGTTGGAGTTTGAGATCGATTTCATTGCTTTGTTGCACTAATTCGGCTTCCAGTTGCCGTTTGGTTTCTTTTTCTCGTTGATATTCTTGGAACTTATTGGAAAATTGTTCTTCTTCATCCTGTAATGTTTTTAATCGCTGATGTTCTTGTACAATTTCTTCTTCTCGCTGCAAAAATTCGTGAAGTTGTGCGAGTTTGTCTTCATTTTGTCTGATATCGCGGACGAGGCGATCGCAGTCTCCTATTTTATCCCGATATTGCGTTTTTTGTCGATTTAAGGTTTGCTCCCAGTTGGCGCGATCGTGTTCTGCCATTTGCAAAGTTTGCAAGCGCTTTTTATCGGCATCTTGAACGGTTTGCAAGCGTTCTAATTCTTCTGCAACGGTCTTTCGTTCTTCTTCAACTTCTCCTTTTCGTTGTAGTTTTTGTTCTAACGGTTCTAGACTTTGTTCCATGCGATCGCTATGACCTTTAAATTGCTTGGAAGCATCTTTTGCTTTGATAGAAAGTTCTTCATAATGGTCGAGTTTGAGCAAATCTGCCAAAACTTTTTTCCGTTCAGTGGGACGGCGTAACATGAACTCATCTGCCCTTCCTTGGCGCAAATAGGCAGAATTAACAAAGGTATCGTAATCGAGTCTAATATCTTGAATAATCTTCTCTTGAGTGGCTTTAACGCCCTTTCCCGTTAAGGGGCGAAATTGACCCGCCCCTGTTTGAATTTGGAACTGTAAATCCGGGCTGCGTCCCCGTTGGCGACTGCGAATGACGCGATAGATTTCTTGATTGATAATAAAGGTAAAGTCAACACGAACGCTCTTCTCTCCTGCATTTATAATATCATCATCTGTCGCCGCCCGACTTTTCCCCCAAACCACCCAAGTAATTGCTTCTAAAAGAGAAGATTTTCCCGCACCATTAGAGCCACAAATACAAGCAGTATGCAATCCTTGAAAATCTAGATTGGCTTCTCGGTAGCTAAGGAAGTTTTTGAGGACAAGTTGTAAGGGAATCATATGATTAGATTGTAAATTTTCTATCAAAAAATCAATGCTTATAATATAAGTTCTTCGCCTAAAGCAATAATACATCGATCGCCAATAATTATTTTTATTCTGATAGGTGATACATGTTCAAAATCGCAGCAAATATAACAAAAAACTATTTGTTCTGGATTTTCAAAAAGTTTTGAATAAAAATATTTTCCCAAGTTCCCAATCTCCTCTTGATATTTTGAATGTTGCCATCCTTGAAAATATGCTGTAAACCAACTCAGAAAGTTTTCTGATTCCAATTCTTGTAGAGATGGAACAACCCTGTTAGTTTCAAAATAATGCTGTTCAAGATTTTGATCTGTAATTTCCGAAATTCTAGCAATCTCATCTCGATTAGTTTCTCCATTTCGAGAAAAACTTTGAGCAAATATTGATAATATAAGTATTAAAAGCCCAATAGTTTGTTTTTCATACAATTTTTGCAAACTCAAACAATCTACATTTCGTGACCTTAGACATGGGAAATAGATTCTTGCGAATTTATCTAAGTTTTTACCAAATTGAGATATATTAGATTTGGCATAATATTTGAGAAAATTTACTCCTCCTCCATTAGTTTTTTTTCCAATGACCTTCTGTATTTGTTCTACTATTTCAGAACTCAATCCCCAATTCGGAATCAAGCACATATCCTTGATAAAAAGAGCTTCTTTGAGATAATGTTCGGAAACATCGCCAAACTGCTCCTGACAAAGTTGTAATAATCGATCTGACATAACTCGATCCATAGTGGTAATTATCGATCGCCAACCCGATCCAAACGGTATAAAAATACCCAACCCTTGAAGAAACGGATTTTTTCGAGCGATCGCCCCAAGCAATACCCCCACGACGAGATAATGAGACAGTTGCGATCGCAATAACTTAGCATAGCAAAACAACTGTACGCTTGCACGAAAAGTCAGCAATTTTATGAAAATTTTAGTTTATTCTCCCTTGTTTTATCCCAGTATTGGCGGTGTCGAAAGCGTGACGGAAATGCTTGCAGGGGAATGGGTGCAACTGGGTGCGAAAGTGAAATTGATTTCTCAAACCCCCGATCCCGCGCAAAAAACCTTTCCCTTTGAAATCTTCCGCCAGCCGAGCGCCCGAGAGCAATTAAAATTGATGCAATGGTGCGATATTTACCTGCAAAGCTGTATTAGCCTCAAAGGACTGTGGTTGGAGTTCCTACAACCCAAACCCCTCGCTTGCATTCATCATACTTGGTATAACCGCCCTGATGGGTCTATTGCCATAGCCGATCGCCTCAAACTCTGGATGACTCGTTTCGCCACCAATATTTCCGTCAGCGAGGCGATCGCTTCTCATCTTCCCGTCTCTTCCACAGTTATTCATAATCCCTATCGAGACGATATTTTCCGAGAAATTCCGGAAATTCCTAGGGAAAAAGAATTAGTTTTTGTGGGAAGATTGGTATCTGATAAAGGAGTCGATCTCTTGCTCGATTCTCTCTGGGATCTCCAACAAAAAGGACTCTTTCCTCAGTTAACTATTATTGGTGAAGGCGCAGACAAAGACGTATTACAACGACAAGCAAAACAATTACAAATTGATTCGCAAGTTCGCTTTGTCGGCGTTTATTCCCCTTCAGAAGTGGCAAAAACCCTAAATGCGCATCAAATCCTTGTTATCCCTTCTCGCTGGCAAGAACCTTTTGGTATCGTAGCCTTAGAAGGTATCGCTTGCGGCTGTGCTGTCATCGGTTCCCAAGGCGGGGGTTTGCAAAATGCGATCGCAGATTGCGGCGAAACCTTTCCCAATGGCGATCGGCAGGCGCTGACTCAAATTTTAGCCGAGTTCTTGACAAATCCCGATAAAATTGCTAAGTACAGAAGAAATGCAAAACCACATTTACAACGCCATCAAAAAAACGTTGTGGCGCAACGATATTTACAAAGACTTGAGGCGGTTCTTTTGTGAAAATTACGATTGGGTTATTGATTGCCGTATTGCTGATTTATTTATCTATCCAACATAATGATATTTCTCTAGGAAGTTCAAATGCGATCGATGAATATGGTATTTACAGCGAAATATTATCGGATGAGGGAGGATTATTCTTGGTCAGAGCACTTGTAGGATTAATCATTTTATTTACAATCATCTACGTTTCTTTTCGAGATTGGCGCAGATCGGTAAAAGCTATTTTTTTTATTTTGGTTATCGATGGCGCAATTCGCAAATGGGTTTTACCACAGGCGAGCGAGTTTATTTATTTTTTTAAAGATTTTGTGTTATTGGGCGCATATCTTCGCTATTATTTATTTCCCCAAGGCGAACGCAGATTTCCCATTAAAAATAACTTTGTCAATATTGCGGTTTTTATTGCTTCTGGCTGGTGCATTTTTCAAGCCTTTAATCCCAACTTAGGCTCTCCAATTGTCGGTATTTTGGGTTTAAAGTCCTATCTTTTCTACATTCCCTTAATCTGGATGATGCCCAGCCTATTCCGTTCGGAAGAAGAGTTTTTTATTTTTCTCCGCAATCATTTATTCTTATTGATTCCCGTGGGTATTTTGGGAATTGTGCAATTTTTTAGTCCGATCCACAGTCCAATCAATCAATATATTCCGGGACGAAATGAGCCGATCGCAACCTTTGGATTTGCG
>JBCCVR010000217.1:0-11270 GCA_039194995.1 Cyanobacteria bacterium P01_E01_bin.42
CACATTGAAGGGAAAATCATGTCCAAAACCACCAACCTTTTATTTAAGGTATTCGTACAAACCTTTGCCCGACAATAGTTTTATTGCTCCCCTATTTATTTTCAGGGGAGCGCTTTTCTCAAAATAATTTGTTAGAGTGAAAGGGAAACCGAATGGACTCGGGCGCGAGAAATTCCCGAACTGGCGGATATTATCGATAGCTAATCCTTTAGGTGGGGGGCGAATCTGTTTCTGATTCTGAAGATGGCAGAGAATTTGGCGATCGATCCATCCCAGAAATATCGGAACTGCTCCCAAAAAGATTGGTCAAGCGCTTGCGAACCCAAACAACAGGATTGCGATCGTCTTCTTGGTCGTCTACCAAACCCATTTCTCGGAGTTGTCTTTGACGTTTTTTTAACTCTTCCCGACGTTCGCTCAATTGCTGCGCGATTTCTTCTTGTAATGTCGGTTGCTCTGCTAAAAGTCTTTTAAATCCTTGGTTATTAATAAAAAATACCGTCGTTTTTTCCAATGCTTTTACAGAAGCCGTGCGAGGAATACCGAGAAGCAAAGAGAGTTCGCCAAAGAAACTACCCGTGTTTAAAGTCGCCAAAGTCTTACTCATCTTTTCCGTATAAATTTCCACCGTCCCGGATAAAATGACATAAAACGCATCCCCATAATCTCCCTCCCGAAATAGAATTTCTGATGGCTCTAAAGTTTTACGATAGCCATACTCGATCAATCTTCGCAATTCGAGTTCGTTAAAATTCTGAAAATACTCAACTTTTTTGAGATGATCTTTGATGTATAAAGAACTACTTTTACGAGCCGTACTCAAAAACAGTTTTGAACCTTGGACATTTTCGCGATGTTTTTTAGGATCGTCTCCCAACATATAAACCTTGCGTTCATTATCATCGGGAAAATAAATTCCGGCTTGTCTGAGATTATATTCTACTGTATAGTGAAGAGAGCTTTTTGCCTCCCTAAAAAGGGTAAAATCTTCCAACCAAAAAATTAACTCAAATTGAAAAAAACCTTCCTGATAGCCGTTAAAAAAGACTTTAGGCGGTCGGCGATTTGACACAAGGGGATCGCGAGAAGCAGAATCGATGAGAATTTCCGTCACGAGAAGAGGATTATATTCCGGTTCGATTTTGAGATTGATTAAACTATAACCGCTACTTTGAGATTCATGAGTCCAATTGATGAGTTTCTTTTCAATTAAATTCCCATTGGGAATCACAACATTTTGACCGATCGGCGTTCGGATTGTTGTCGTCCTTAAAGATATTTCCTGAATATTTCCCTGTACTTCTTCAAATTCAACAAAATCGCCAACCTTCAACTTGCGCTCTAAGAGAATTGTAATTCCGCTAATAAAATTATTGGTAATTTGTTGCAAACCAAAACCAATTCCAACTCCCAAACCACCAATAATCACAAAGATGGAAGAGAAATCAAACCCCATGGTTTGAATAATTAGAATAAACCCGAAAGCACCAATAAAATAACTGATTAATATAGAAATTGAAGCTCTAATTCCTGCATCGATCTTAAATTTTGTAAGAATACGATTCTCTAACAGATAACGTGTTGTTCTTGATAAAAATAAAACCAAGAATGTCGCGAGAGAAATTTGAAAAATTGTAATTAAAGAAATCTCTGCATTGCCTAACTTAAATAGGCGAATTGACAAAATAGAATCAAGATATTGAACTAATGTTTCAATCATTGGTCTGTCTATTTCGCTCGCTTGGCGGCGATCTGTGAATAGAGATTTTTGGTTTGAGTTTCCTCTGATGTACCAAACAGATTGGTTAAGCGCTTGCGAACCCAAGAAACGGCATTGCGATCGTCTTCATCATCATCAACTAAACCCATTTTCCGCAGTTGCTCTTTCCGTTGTTGCAGTTCTTCTTGGTGGATGCTGAGTTGTTGAATGATTTCCTCCTGCAATTTTGGCTGTTCTTGAATAATGCGTTTAAATCCTTGACTGTTGAGAACGAAGAGAGTGGTTTGCTCTAAAGTTTTAACCGATGCAGTTCTGGGAATCCCCAAAAGTAATGAAAGTTCTCCGAGAAAGTCTCCCGATTTTAGGGAAACCAACGTTTTGTTGAGTTTTTCGATAAACACTTCCACCGAACCGGAAAGAATGACATAAAAAGCATCTCCCGGATCGCCTTCTCGAAATAATAATTCTTCAGGTTCGAGAGTTTTTCGATACCCATATTCGATTAATTTTCTGAGTTCCAGTTCGTTGAAATTTTGGAAGTATTCGACCTTCTTGAGATAATCCTTAATATAGAGTTTTCCTTGCTCGCGATCGCCAGCCGGTTCGAGTTGCGAATCTTCAACTTTACCATTTAAAGGATCGTAAGTAAGAGATATTCTGCGTTCGCTATCATCGGGAAAGAATACACCTGCTTTTCTTAAATGATATTCAATGGCATAGTTTAGAGAACTCTTTGCTTTATTAAAATACTGAAAATCATCTATCCAAACAGCGAGTTGGAATTTGAACAAGCCATCATCATAACCATCAAAAAAGATTTGTGGGGGACGTTTTTGAGAGATAAAAGAGTCAAGATAAGCCGATTCGAGCAGGATTTCCGTGATCAGTAAAGGATTGTGTTCCGATTCAACGCCAATATCGAGCGAGACATAGCCGCCATCCTTCTCTGACGTTCGATTGGTTAATTTGTTTTGGAGTAACGAACCATTGGGAATGATAACGTTTTCTCCAATTGGCGTTTTGATGGTTGTGGTTCGCAGAGAAATTTCTTGGATGCTTCCCTGTACGTCTTCAAATTCTACAAAATCTCCAACATTTAATTTTCTTTCAACTAAAATCGTGATCCCGCTAATAAAGTTATTGGTAATATCTTGCAAACCAAAACCAATCCCAACACCCAACCCACCAATAATCACGGAAATAGAAGAGAATTCCAAGCCTATTGTTTGCAAAACGATCAAGAAACCGAGAGCGCCAATGACATAACTTAGTAGTATAGAAAAAGAAGCCCTTGCTCCCGTGTCGATATTTATTTTTTTGAGAATTTGTCGATCTAATAATGCTCTTGACGTTCGCGTAACAAAGACAACTAAAACAATAGAAATGGAAAATTGTAGAATTGTTAGTAAAGAAATTGGAGTTCCTCCAATTTCTAAAAGTTTAATCAAAAAGATAGATTTCAGACTTTCAACAAAGGACTGAAGATACCGAATAATCGTTTCAATTATTCCGTACTGAATAAAAATTTCAATCATTGCATCCTCAAGTGCACTCCTTAATTGTGCTAACATCATAGCACTCTTTAGTTTGGCAAGCAGGATTTAGAACTGAAAAAATTAATTCGAGCAGTACGGCATTCTCTTATGTTGTATATCTTCTACTCGGCGAATCTGTTGCGATCTCCCCAACCCATTCATTAAATCCTTTCGCCGCACCCTACAGCTTCATATTTTTTAAATGAGAACGAGGATTCTGAGTCCTGACGTTACGAATTTTTTCATAGTATTCTCGCTCGAGGGAACTGGGGTTTTGAGGAGTCGCTACAATAATTTTCACCATTTGATCCGTTCTTCCGCTTTTGGCAGCAATCCAGCCTTTTCCTCGCAAGCGTAGGGTTTGTCCGGAACGAATGCCTGCGGGGACTTTCATGGTTACTGCACCATCAGGCGTGGGAACTTCTATGGACGATCCTAAAACTGCTTCGTCGGGGGCAATCGGTAACTCACAAGTAAGATTATCACCATCGAACTGAAAAAAGGAATGGGGATCGAGTTCCACATTTAAGTACAAGTCTCCCCGTCGTTGGAGAAAACTATCAAATTGTCCCTTGCCTTTGACCCTGACGCGGCTGCCTGGTTTTGCTCCGGGGGGAATGCGGACATCTATGGTTTCCCCGGCTAAGTTCAAGCGTTTTTGCACGCCGCGAAAGGCTTCCGAGAAGGTGAGACGAATGCTGGCTTCTTTGTCGCTGGAGGTGGGGTTTTCGCTAAATCCGGTTCTGAAGCCGCCACTCGAGGGGGGACGATAATTTGTTTGCTGGCGTGCGGTTGTGGTGGTGCGATAGGTGCGGGTGCGGGTGCTTCCTCCCCCTCCCAAACCCCCTAAAAGATCGTTGATAAATTCTTCAAAACTTCCGTACTGGCCGAAGTCAAAACCGCCAAAATCCGTCGCATTTCTGCCAAAACCACTACTGGGAGGCGTTGAACCCATTTGCCGCCAGTACTGTCCGAATTGGTCGTATTTCTTGCGCTTGTCGGAATCTGAGAGGACTTCGTAGGCTTCGCTGATTTCCTTGAAGCGAGCTTCCGCCTTTTTATCTCCGGGGTTGCGATCGGGATGATATTTCAGGGCGAGTTTGCGAAAGGATTTCTTAATCTCTTCCGCACTGGATGTTTTGCTCACCCCGAGGATGGCATAGTAGTCTTTGAAATCAGTCGAAGCCATCAACAGCAGTCTCCTCTTAGATTTTACCAATTCCGGGCATTCTTCCCGCGATCGCAAGGGAAAATTTTAGCCGATCTTAACAAAGTTCAGAATAACAAAATTAGGAAGGGGGTGAGGTTCGGTTTCTTGGGTAAAGAGAATGATTCCCGCGATCGCTTTAACGCAATAATCTGGCGATCGTGCTACTGGCTTGAGATTCGTAGCCGCCACCAAATAAATTAAAGTGGTTGAGAACGTGATAGAGATTGTAGAGAGGTTTGCGGGTCTCGTAGTTGCGGTCGAGTTGCCAAGTTTGGTTGTAACCCCGATAAAAAGCGGCGGGAAATCCCCCAAATAACTCGGTCATGGCTAAATCGACTTCGCGATCGCCCCAATAAGTCGCCGGATCTAAAATAACGGGTTCTCCTTCCACAGTACAAGCGGCATTTCCCGACCAGAGATCCCCATGTACGAGGGAGGGTTGGGGAATGCGATCGCTTAACAACTCTTTCACCCGAGCCACAACTTTGCCAGTATCGGGAAAATTGCCCCCTCTGCGTTTGGCGAGGCGCAGTTGAAACCCAATGCGTTCCTCGGCAAAAAATTCGCTCCAATTGTCCCGCCAAGGGTTGATTTGGGGAGTCGAACCGATGGTATTGTTGCGATCCCAACCAAAGCGATCGCTTCCCTCCGCTTGGTGCAATTTGGCTAAATGTTGTCCCATCAACTCCCAAACACGACTATCTCCCCGGCCGAATTCCAGCCACTCCATGACGATAAAACTATAGTCTCCCGCAATGCCGCAAGCGAGGGGTTGAGGAATGCGAATGGTTTGGGTTGCGTGCATCTGTTGCAACCCCAAAGACTCCGCTTCAAACATTTCAATCTCGTTAGCTCGATTGACTTTGACAAAGTAAGAGAGAGTGCCGTTACTGACAAAATACCCTTGATTGATACATCCTCCGCCAACAGAACGATGGGAGGTAATTTCAAAGGGTTTTCCTTCGGTCTCGGAAATTTTTGCGGCAATTTCTTTCCACATTTTTATCGATGAAAGCGCAAACAACCATATACTTTACCGCAAGAATGGCTTGGAAGCCTATAGCAGAAATCTTGCTGATGGCAAATATGTTCATGGGGTTAACGATTCCCGATACTGAGGCTTTTTTATCGGCACATTGCCAAACACCAAACTCGGAAATTCAGGGTATCTTCGAAGTAGCGATCGAAAGCGAGGAGAAAGTAAAAGAAGCGATCGCGTTGGCGAAGAAAGCCTAGGGGACAAAACCACACTTTACCTTCAGGAATATAAAAGGAATAGTTAGGGATTGGTGGCTTCTCCTGTAGATATTCGCTTTCTACTGCGCGATCGCCGCCTTGTCTATTCCCCACCGCTCTTGAGGGTTAAAACCTAAAAACAGTGCGAATCGTTCCCACATAAATTGGGTCGTTATTGCTGTTGCCTTCGGGATTGAGAACCACCAGAAAACCGGGATTAATACTGATATTATCCGTAATGGGGTAGCAATAGAATCCTTCTAAATGCCAAGATGTATCGCTATTGATTAAACCGCTATCACTGTCAGTCACCCGCGGCGGATTTCCAATAACAAATCCCAGCAAACTGTTCTCCTTGCCAATATCGGGAAACGCCAGAGAAATCGCCCAGTTAAAAATCGTCGCGCGATCGCTCTGATTCACACGGGTTCCCCCAAAGACCGTCCCGCTTCTTTCAGCTTGGGCGCGAGTCAGTCCTGCCCAACCGGATAGGGTAAAATCCGGACTGACGCGAAAGCTGGATTGAAAACCAAAATGATCCGCCGAGGTGGGCAAGGTACCAAAAGGTGCATTGGCAAAGCGAGTCCCAGTTGCTCCCGATACAAAGGCCTCACCCGCAGGATAGTACGTGCGGACATAAGTTAATCCCAAACTAGCGCGATCGCTTGGAGCAATGTCCAATTGTGCGAGAGCGGCATAAGAGCCATTAAAGAGACCGTCGTCGGCATCGCTGGCATTTCTGGCTAAATATCCGAGGGAAAAACTCACAGAATCGCTAAACTTATAATTTCCCGTTACGCCACCACCTCCAGCGCCTTGGATATAGATGGGATTGAACCGTCCGAACCGGGAAATCGAACCCGTAAAACCATTGGCAAAGAAGCGATTGAAGTTATCAACATTGAAGTTATAACGGCCGCCAGTCGCGTCAAGGGTAAGGCGAAACTTTTTCGAGACGGGAAGGCGATAAAACAGTTTGCCAATATCGAAATCGTTGCTATTGTTGCGTTGGGCAGCGAGGCGAGTCATATTCGTACCCGTCACGGGTATGTTAAAAGGAACTGGATTAAGGGCATCCAAACGCACCCGCAACAAGTCCCGACCCGTAAAACTGGTATCGAAATTGAGGCGAACTCGGTCGTTAAAAACGATATTGCTATCAATATCATCCCCACTCCCATCGGCTTTTTCATCGCCAAACGCACTGCTTAACGAAAAAACGACCTCGCCGCGCAGTCGGGTCGTGGTAGAGATGGTCTTCTAAAAAGGCAACGCGACTTTCAAGGCCATCGACTCGCGTTCCCAAAATCGCAAGTTCTTCGGCAAATTCCTCCTGCAAGCGGGTCAGGGTTTCGAGATCCGCACGCGAGGCAAAGTCATTTTCTCCCAGCAAGCGCTCGATCTGACCTAAACAGGCGTTTAATCCCGCCGCGAATTCATAGCGACTCATCGCCCGATCGCCCCGATAGGTGCCATTGGGATAGCCGACAATGCAATTGTAGCAATCGCTCAGATTGCGCAGTGCCTCAAACGCCCAATCTCCCGGGAAAACATCTCGCAATTGCGAAACGGAATTAATCTGGTCTAGGGCATTGTGTTTCAGCATCTGGGGGTCGAGGGTCTCCCATATTTCTACGGCGGCGACATCCGTTGCAGCCATTAGCTTAGAACGTAGTGTGGGAGATAGTATCCGAGAATGTCAAAAGACAATCGGTCGATCTACAGATAATAGCTTGGCTATTTTTATTGAGTTAAGTAAAAGCACGGTAGTTTCTTAGTGAAATTCACATTTCCTAGGAATGAATAGCTAGGAATAACCAACAATGACAAATTACAAATTCGTAAGGCATAATTGATCTATTAATACGCTGATAGTCAAGACTTGAAAAGATAATGCTTGCTTTTATTCCTCACGGTCACTGTTATTTGTGGCAAACAAACTTAGTCAGATTGCACGTTATTTCAGACTCCCTGATTGCCTTAGCCTATGCTACGATTCCCCTTATTTTAGTTTACTTGGTTAAGAAGCGCGAAGATATTCCCTTTGACTGGCTCTTTGTTATGTTTGGCGCATTTATCCTTTCTTGTGGGACGAGCCATATCATGGGAGTCTGGACGTTATGGCATCCCGATTATTGGCTATCGGGCACGATCAAAGCCTTTACCGCTCTTGTTTCGGTTATGACCGCGATCGCCTTAATCCCGCTCATTCCCAAAATTCTCGCCATTCCCAGTCCCGCCCAACTCGAAGCAGCCAATCATCAGTTAGAAAAAGAGGTTCGCCAACGTTCTTTAGCGGAAGAATCCTTACAAAAAGAACGAGAATTTTTAAAGGCTTTATTAGAAAATTTATCCGATGGGATTGTAGCTTGCAACGAACAAGGCATTTTAACCCTCTTCAATCGTGCCACCCGAGAATTCCACGGACTGCCTGCCCAACCCCTACCCGCAGAACGATGGGCGGACTGTTTCGATCTCTATCAGGCAGATGGCAAAACCGTGATGCAAACTGATGAAATCCCCTTATTTCGAGCATTACAAGGGGAAACAGTGCGAGATGCGGAAATGGTGATTGCGCCAAAAAAGGGTAAGGTTCGAACCTTGTTGGCAAGCGGACAGACGATTTATGACTCTCGCGGGGAAAAAGTTGGGGCAGTCGTTGCCATGCACGATATCAGCGATCGCAAGCGGGCAGAAGAAGCACTCAAACAAGCCAATCAGAAACTAGAAACTCGCGTAGAAGCACGCACGCGGGAGTTGAGAGAAAGTCAAGGACGCTTGATTCAAAATGAAAAAATGTCGGCTTTGGGACAATTAGTTGCTGGAGTCGCTCACGAAATCAACAATCCCGTTAACTTTATCTATGGAAATTTGACTCCTGTTGAAAACTATGTCAAAGATTTATTGACGGCTTTAGAAATTCATCGTCAGCACCACACCGATCTCGATCCGGATGCAATCGAGCAACTCGAAGAATTAGACGTGGATTTCTTGCAGGAAGATTTACCTAAAGTAGTGAATTCGATGAAAGAAGGAGCAAGACGAATTCGCGAGATCGTGCTTTCTTTGAGAACATTTTCCCGCTTGGATGAAGCCGAATATAAAGATACCAATATTCACGAAGGCATTGACAGTACGTTGACGATTCTACAACATCGCCTGAGAGCAAAGCCGGAATCGCTTGCCATTCAAGTGATTAAAAACTACGACCATTTACCCCGTATCGATTGCTATGCCGGACAACTCAATCAAGTCTTTATGAATATTCTCAGCAATGCGATCGATGCCATCGAAGAACGGAATAAAAAGCGAACTCCCGAAGCACAAAAAGAAAATTTCGGCACGATCGCCATTACGACAAAACTGGATCGGGTAAACGATCGGGTGAGTATTAAGATTCGCGATAATGGCATGGGAATTCCAGAGGATTTAAAAAATCGCATTTTCGATCCCTTTTTTACGACGAAAGCAATCGGCAAAGGAACGGGTTTGGGGATGTCGATTAGCTATCAAATTATTGTCGAAAAACACGGCGGGCATCTCGATTATACGTCTAGTCCAGGGGAGGGAACGGAATTCGCGATCGCGCTACCGCTATCCCAGAATACTTAAACACGATCGCTTTCATTTCCTTCCTCGCCAGAAAAGAAAAAATAGCGATCGCGATTCAAAGAGAGCGTGTTATGCTTTTCTTTATTCTTGATTGTCTCGAAGATCGATGAAACATAAAATATTAGCAGTCTTTTCGCTTTTAGTTTCTCTCGCGATCGCCACCCCCGCTCGGGCAGAAAACCCCGATCATGTCGCTCAGTTAAGAGAAACCAAAATTTGTAATAATTGCGATCTCAGCGAAGCCGATCTCAGTGGTTTGGATTTACAATCGGCAAAATTGCAAGGGGCTAATTTAATTAAAGCCAACTTAAGCAATACCAATCTCAGCCGTGCGGATTTAACGGGAGCTAATTTCACCCTCGCCAATTTAGAAGGGGCAGATCTACGCTTTTCTCTCATCAATCAGACGATCTTTGCGAAAGCCGTTCTCAGCAATAGCGATTTTAGAAGCTCCGATGTGAGGCGATCGATTTTTGCTGCCGCCAAATTAAATAATGCTAATTTTCGCAATGCCAATCTCGCCCAAGCCGATCTCAGCGAAACCGATCTTTCTCAAAGTAATCTTTCCCGAGCGAATTTGATTGAAGCCAACTTAAGAAAAGCCGATTTAACCAACGCAAATTTACAAAATAGTCGGATTAATAATGCAAATTTAAGTTTGACCAATCTAACGCAAACTAATTTTACCAGCGCCAATCTGCGCTATTCTTCTCTGATTCGCGCGGTGATGTTGCGAACGACTTTGAATCGAGCCAATTTAGGCGGGGCAAACTTGCGGGAAACCCAAATGAACTCGACCAACCTGCGCAATGCGGGTTTAAGACGAGCCAATCTCCGACAGGCGAATATTTGGGATAGCGATCTCAGAAATGCCGATCTCGCTTATGCCGATATGCGCGATGCAAACGTATTTCAATCGGACTTACGCAATGCCAATTTAACAGCAGTCGAATTGGGAACGGTCATTCTCTGTAAATCGCGCCTTCCCAATGCCTATACGTCCGATGGAGGGCGAGGCTCTTCGATTTCCGACCAAGGGTGTCGCCGTCGGGGAGAACAGCAAAATGATGGCTAATTTTTAATCGACAACAATTGAGGCAGCAATTATTTTGCATTGGGTTGACTCTTTTCTACGCTGGAGCGTTTAAACTACTCTCATTGCAGGGTTCTTTTCAATGGAATGAATCAATCCCAATCGAAGCGCGATCGCATTTCTCGTTCGCGTCGTGTAATTTTAGTCGGTTTGTTGGCGCTGTTGTGGCTATGCTCCTCTCAAACAGCTTTTGCCCATGCCGGACATTCCCATCAGCGCAGCACTCCAACCCCTTCACCCTCGCCACAAATATCGCCAACCGAGATAGATGAGGGGATAAAGGGAGAAGGCGATCGCGAGGATATATTGCCGACTTCCACCAGTGACTCCTTGACAGAAAATCCCCAAGTGTTAGCCCCAAAAACCGAACCGATCCCGCTACTGGGAGAGGGACTATTGGCAGGGATATTCATTGCACCAATGGTTTTAACTTGGCTCAAACGCAATTATCATCAATCTCGCAGCAAAAAATGAAAAATAGTCAAAGCCGGGAAATCTTGAGTTAACTTTTTTGAATTATGCCAATCGATCGAGGGCGCTTGCGCCAATTGCACTATCGTTTTGCGCCGATTTTTTTCTTTCCCGTGCTGTTAACCGTTCTGACGGGTTGTTTATTTCAAATTGCCGTTTTAAGCGGGCAAGGAGACACTTTTTCTTGGTTGTTGGCATGGCATCGCGGTCAATTCGGGCGCATTAATTTAGAGGTGGTTTACCCCTTTTTCAACGCATTTGGGACATTAATGCTGGCGATTACAGGGGTTTTGCTGTGGTTTCAAACCCGTCCGCGCCAATAGATTGATTAGATTCGGAGGATGTTTTCCTCTACTAGGGAAGCGATGACGATTTTGTTAAAAATTCTCGACC
>JBCCVR010000218.1:0-11135 GCA_039194995.1 Cyanobacteria bacterium P01_E01_bin.42
CATGGGGGCAGAAAAATGTAATTTTCCGTCAGCAGAGGGCGACAGGGGCAGGATTGCAAAGAGAATGCGATCGTCTTCCAATCTGGCAGCAATGACGGCTTCTTGAAAGAGATTCAATCCGGTAATCCAAGGAATATTTCCTGATATATGATAGCCTCCGGAAACAGGTTTTGCGGTTAAAACGGGTTTTCCCTGTCGCCGCAAATGGGAATAGCCAACGCCCACTAAAACCCGACCGCCGCCCATATCGGGAAGATACTCAGATTTTAAGTTTTCATTATCGCCATTGGCAATAAAAGAACCTGCCGTTTGATGTTGAATTTGGGTAAAGGCTAAGGTTCCGGAATGTTTTGCGAGTGTTTCTTGAAAGCAGAAATAATCACCTTGCCCGATGGCTTGTCCTTTCCATTCCCGAGGGACTCTTAAAGCCAATAGCGATCGCGTTCCTAATCCCATTAGCCCTTCCCGTAAAACTGCCGTTTTTTCTTCCATTACTTCGGGGTTGGGGGCAGTTTCTAGGTAATCTCGGACTTGTCGATCTACCGTGTAAGTGGTTAGCATGATTCATTAAAATTGTTGGGACGATTAGCTATTTTCCAGTTGCGGGGAATCCTGTTTTTGCGGGGATTCAATCTTCCTCAAAATCGCTAACATTTCCCGTTCAAACGTGACCTTAGCGCGATTGGTTTTACCTCCCAAATAAAAGCGATCGCCTTCTTGTAATGCCCAAATTTGCGAGTGGGAAAAATAGCTCATGACGACCTCTGCTGACGGAAAATTACATTTTTCTGCCCCCATGTCTTTAGCTTCTATGTCAGCGACTAATACCGTCAGTGCTGAATGCGATCGCTATTTCATCCCTGCCGAAAAAACGATCTCAATTCGCCCCAAAGATTGGATGCAAAAAAAAGATCGCCAAAGTATTTTAAATGCTACTTGCTTTTTATTGGGATGCGCCCGTTCGGGTTTAAATCTTGTCGAAAATGCCAGCAAAACTCAACCCGAAATTGCGGATAGTTTCCTCGTTTTAAATGAGGCCTTAAACGATTGTCGCCAGAACATTTTAGCGGCGTTAGAACGAGACGATTTATCGGCAGAACAACAGGTAGAATTAAGAGCTAGAGCGATCGCCCTAACCCATCAATGCAGTTTAGCCGCCGTTGCCGTTTCGAGAGGGGCAGCCAATCAAAAATATCACCCCGCTCAACGCATTTATCGAGAAGCATTAGTTTTTACCGTCACCGGACAAACCAATGCCGTGATGAGCGCAACCTTAAAACAAATTAGTTCGCTCAATCTCTAGAAAAAGGCAGAGAGAAAAGGCGATCGCGATCGCCCCAAATCGGCGGGAAATTGCTAAACTCGATAGTGTGCCTACTCAAAGACTCCTCATGCAACCCGTCGTGGAAATTTCCCACCTCAATCACTACTACGGTCGAGGTGACTTGCGAAAACAGATTTTATTTGATGTCGATCTCGTTTTGCGATCGGGGGATGTCATTATCATGAAAGGACCTTCCGGATCGGGAAAAACCACCCTCCTCACCCTCATGGGAGGCTTGCGATCGCCCCAGTCGGGAAGCCTGCGGGTATTCGGTCAAGAACTCGTGGGGGCGGGAAAAAAGCACATGGTTGCAACTCGTCGCAATATTGGTTATATCTTCCAAGCTCATAATTTATTAAATTCCCTCACCGCCAGACAAAACGTGCAGATGTCCATCGAACTGCACGAAAGTATTTCTTCCCATCAAGCCAAAGAACGCTCCATTGCCATGCTTTCCGCCGTGGGTTTGGAGGATCGTATCAATTACTATCCCGCGCAACTCTCTGGCGGTCAAAAACAACGGGTGGCGATCGCCCGCGCCCTCGTCAGCCACCCGAAAATGGTACTTGCAGACGAACCTACCGCCGCCCTCGACAGTAAATCCGGGCGAGATGTCGTCGAGATTATGCAAAACCTAGCACAAGAACAAGGATGCACGATTCTCATTGTCACCCATGACGATCGCATTCTCGATGTTGCCGAACGCCTCGTTCACATGGAAGACGGCAGACTCTCAGAACGAACAATCTCATCTAAATTCCTTCCCAAAGACCAACCCACAACCGTTAACTGATAACTGATAACTGTTAACTGATTTACCGTCGCGCCGAGGAACGCCGCTTGGAAGACGAACGGCCTGTAGAGG
The DNA here is from genome assembly GCA_039194995.1 of Cyanobacteria bacterium P01_E01_bin.42. GTDB lineage: Bacteria > Cyanobacteriota > Cyanobacteriia > Cyanobacteriales > Spirulinaceae > CCY15215. The sequence goes on from JBCCVR010000218.1 coordinate 2,190, forward strand.
AAGAAGGTCGCTTTGCACCGCTTGCAGACTTACCCGAAGAACTCTTAGATGCCGGACGCTTGCCCCCAGTTTTGGGAGGGGGCGGAGGCGCGCCTTTGCCGGCATTGGCGCGGTTGGGATTCGTCCGAAAGCTCACATTGCCACCATCTCCCGATTGCTCCAAGACCAATAAGGGTGTTGGTTTTGCCTTTTGATCCCATGCCATCAAAACCACTCTCCCTTGAATAGCAGGTTGCCAACTTTCGTGATCGGCATTGGGACTGAGGAATTTTTCGATACAGTCAATAATTTGATTAATGGTACTCGAAGTCGATTGGGTCGGTAACTTCGTCATTTTGACTTGAATCCGGAATAAAATGCGCTTGACCCGTTTCCCACCCGTTTCCGTTTCGTAAGTCACATCAAAGGTTTCATCAACTTGACGACCAGTCGCGGCAATTCCCACTTGATGTTGAGCGGTATTGGGACGCAACGCAACGCTAATCAATTGTTTGACCCGAATTTTAATTTGATTGACGATCGCATAGTGAAAGACTTCCTCATCCATCCGCAAGCGCAAATAATCAAGGTTAAATTCCCGCGAGTGAATTAAATCCGGGTTGGTCTCCATTTTTTGAATTGTTTTCAGAGCCAGCTTGAGACGCTTTTGCAAATCTTGGGATTTGTATTTCTCGAATTTGATATCTTTCTGGAATTTGTCGTAAATTTTGAGTTTGCCATATACGACTACCCCAACAAGAGCCAGAAACAAAACGCCACTCGTCACCAGTCCAATCTGCCCCAATCTACCGGAATTTTGGGGAGCATTGGCGGCTGGGGGAGGGTTGGCTGGAGCTTGGGCGGTTTGCGCGAGGATCGGTTGCGCGGGAAGGAATTGAGAAAACATGGCGTTTGGAGGTTCGATCGGCAATTAACGTCTAGGCTTAGAATGCCCTGAAAAATAGGGATATATCGGTCGAGTGAACTGGATTGCGATTATTCCATGATGGGTCGTTCCTCAATTTTAGATTCTTTCCCGAGAAAATCGCCTTAAAGAACTCTGAAAGCACGCTCCAAATCCCGAATCGCCCCGAGAATGCGTACCTTTACCACAACTATAGCACCGACTTTCCAGCCTGTAGCTTAGCATGTACGAATATATGGTATGACCAATTTGTGCATCAATATCGCCTGCATCAACAGGATGACTCTTCCTAAGAGAGACCTTAGCGGGTAAAGTATTACTGATTTCTCCCCCATCTACCCTTGCTCCTCCGCTTCCCCATCCTCCCCTGCTCCTAGCCCATGCCGCGTCCCCAGCCCCAACTCACTCCCTATCTCTGGGCAGTCAGCCCGATCGCTGCCCAACTATCTCCCCCTAATGTGATCGATGGGAGATACAAGATCGTTGCGCCGCAAATTTGGCAGGATATTTATGCAGAGCGATCGCCCCTGCTACCCAATCCCATTCCTGAAAATTATCTCCCCTATTTGCACCTTTACCCCTATCGGTTGCATCTGCCGGAAATCTACGGGATCTGTGCTTTCAATAATTCCACGATCTTACTCCTCAATAACGTTCCCGTGGACGATAGCGGCGTTCTTTATCCCACCCTCGAAGATGCTTGGCTGGACGCTTCGGGATTGCGGCAAATCTACTGGTTGTGGCAGATTTTAAACCTTTGGAATCCCCTATGCGATCGCGGGGTCGGGGCTTCGCTGTTGGTGGAAGAAAATTTACGGGTGGAGGGATGGCGCTTGCGCTTGCGAGAACTCTTTACCCAAAGCGAACGCTTGGGTAATTCCCAATCGCGATCGCGCGGGGGAGGCATTGCCACGGCAAAAGCGCCCACCATTGTTACCCTACGGGAATTAGGGGAAAGTTGGACGATCCTCGCCCGCAAAGCCAGCCCGGATATTGCCCCCAAACTGGAAGCGATCGCAGCAGAACTCAAGCGAGATGGCATTGCCTATACCACCCTCCGTAAAACCCTCAATCAACTCCTCCTCGAACAAGCCGCCCGCAAGCCCCTGCGCATGCAAATTGCCAGTGCCACGGATACGGGCCCGCAACAGTTGAGCAATGAAGATAGTTACTATCCCACCACTGAAGAAATCGCCCGCAACGGCATCCAAGAACCCGGCAACTTAATTTCCCATCTCATGGTCATTTGCGATGGCATTGGCGGTCACGAAGGGGGAGAAATTGCCAGTCAGCTTGCCATTCAATCCCTAAAACTGCAAATTCGCGCTCTCCTCGCCGAATCCGTCGAAGATCCGGAATTGATGTCGCCGGATTTAGTGGAAGAACAACTCATCGCGATCGTGCGGATTGCCAATAATCTCATTTGTTTTCGCAACGACGAACAAAAACGAGAATCTCGACGGCGCATGGCCACTACTTTAGTGATGGCCTTGCAATTACCCCAACAGGTGGCAAATTTGGAATTGGGGGTGGGCAACTCCCACGAACTCTATCTCATTCACGTTGGCGACAGTCGCGCCTATTGGATTACAGAAAACTACTGCCAATTGCTGACAGTCGATGATGATGTTACCACGCGGGAAATCCGACTGGCCCGGAGTCTCCCCGTTACCGCCTCTCAACGTCCCGATGCAGGCGCTTTAACTCAAGCCTTGGGCACGCGAGAAGCCGATCGCCTGCGCCCGACGATTCAACGCTTGATCGTTGAAGAAGATGGGATTTTATTGCTCTGTTCTGATGGGTTGAGCGATAATCGCTTGCTCGAGCGATCTTGGGAAGAATTTGCCCCCAATGTCCTCGCCGGACGGCAGAGTTTAGAAAGTGCGGTGGAATATTTGATTAAACTGGCCAATCAAAAAAACGGTCACGATAACACCTCAATTGTTGCCGCCCTGTATAGCGTTTCCTCGACTTATTCCGGCTTGGTCGAGACCGTCGAACTCCCCCGCGCGGCGAAGGAACTTCCCGCCGAACTCGACAGCCCCTTGCCCTTGGAACCGAGTAATGGCAGTAATGGTCATGGTTGGGTCGGGTCTGAATTGCCACCGCCGGAAATACCCGATGTCTATCCAGAACCCGAACCTCAACCCGAAGCGCGATCGCCCCAACCCGAGCCGCAAAGAGAAACAAAACTACAAGACCAAGAAGAACTGATGCCCTATTCCCTGCCGTCCATCGATCCCGATGACTTACCGGAGGGGATGAAGGTCGAGTCAGAGAAAGATATTGATTCTCTGTTTGAAGATGTAGATACGGAGGACGACGATCTCGCAGAGGACGAAAGAAAACGCATGACAATGCCAACTTACCGCGTAAATTGGCCTGCGATCGCCGTTGCGATTCTCTTTTTCGCAGCCATGGGTGCGACTGCCTTTTACCTGAAAGGTCGTCTCGATCGCGGTGAGAATCTCTTGCCTCCTTGGTTAATGCCAATTGAGGAAACCGAAGATTGACATTTCCAATGCTTTCTTACACGAGCGATCGCATTTCCTCAAGCTCTTCTCAGTCGCAAATCAAAATGATAAATTTGGGGTGTTGGATTTCCCCGCTTAAAATCCCATGCACCAGAGAATTTTCGCGATCTTGCGCGATCGCTTGCCCGCTCCAAAAAAAAGAACTTTCTATAGTTGGCTCTTCTTGGTTTCCTTCGTGGCGATCGTCCTGAGCGCCCCCGCCGCGATCGCCTACAGTCGCCGGGATTTAGCACAATTACGGGACGAAAAAGCCTGCATCGGCTGCAATCTTCGTCGGGCTCCCCTCGGTGGAGAAGATTTACGCGGTGCGGATATTGAAGATGCCGATCTGCGTCGAGCCGATTTCAAAGGCGCAAAATTAGAAGGGGTAAATCTCTTAGGAGCGGATCTGCGTCAAGCCGATTTTCGCAACTCTAATTTAGGTGCGGCAAAAATGGAAAACGCGAATTTACAACAGGCACTTCTTCCGGGCGTTTATATGTATCGAGCGGATCTGGAAAATGCCGATCTCTCCCAAGCAGATTTAGAACGAGCGAATTTAACAGGGGCAGATTTAACCTTTGCCAATTTAACAGAAGCCAATCTCGAAGATGGCGTTTTAAAGAGTGCCAATTTATCAGATGCTAATTTAGCCTTGGCGAATTTAAGTAATGCGAATTTTAAAAATGCGGATTTATCCGGTGCGAGTCTGGTGGGAGCAAATTTGCTGAGAACCACTCTCCAAGATACCAATTTACAAGGGACGCATTTGAGAGGCGCAAATTTATTTCGGACGAATTTTAAAGGCAGTCAAATTAGCAGCGAAACCGTTTTAGATAGTAAGTGGTTATTGGTGTGGGAATTAGTGAATCGGAGGGAATTGGGTCGAGAATTGGCAGGAGTCGATCTCAGTGGCGCGAATTTGGAGGGGGTGAATTTTGAAGGCGCGGATTTAGAAGAAGTCAATTTTGAAGGCGCGTATCTTTTTATTAGCAAATTGCGGGGTGCTAATCTTAAACGCACGAACTTTGAATCGGCATTACTCGTTTATGCAGATATGGATAATACGGATTTAACTGCCGCAAACTTTATCGGCTCGGAATTGCGTCATACGAATTTACGCGGGGCAGATTTAACGGGAGCATATTTTGAAAATACAATCCTCACCGATGTGGATCTGCGGGGGGCAAATTTAAGTTTGGTCGATTTTCGAGGGGCAACCATTAATCCCGGTACCTTGCTTGAAGAGCGATCGGAACGGGTTGCGGAATTGGTAAATGAAGGCACGGAGGATAAGGATTTTCGGGATGCAGATTTATCGCGTGCTTATTTAGCGGGAATGGATTTGCGCGGGGCAAATTTGACCAATGCGAATTTAGAGGGAGCGAATTTAGAAGGGGCAGATTTAACGGGGGCAAGGTTAATCGATACCAACTTAACCGATGCAAATATAGACGATGCCCTTTTGGATAATGTCTTCTTTTGCCGCACAATTATGCCAGATGGAGAAGTTACGCCTTGCGATCGCCGCTAAATTTTCATCCGTCCGGAGAACCCTAAGTAACCTCCGGAATTTGTTAAGTTAAGAATATTACCCAGTATGGAAGGCCAACAACATCGCTCAATGAAAGAAATGAATTGGAAGCGCCGTCAATTTATTCGCTATAGTTCCCTTGCTCTCACCGGAACATTTCTCGCTGCTTGTGGCGATCGCGCATCGGTCTCCTCGCCAGAAGGAGAAGGAAAAGCCCTCGATAAAATTACCTTTGGGACGAATTGGTACGCGCAAGCAGAACATGGCGGATTTTATCAAGCCGTTGCCATGGGAATTTATGAAGAGTACGGTTTGGATGTCACTATTAAAGTAGGGGGACCCCAAGTTAATGGCATACAGCTTTTACTCTCCGGCGCGATCGACTTCTTTATGGGAGGAGGTTCGGAAACAATTAAAGCCGTAGAAGAAGGCATTCCTCTCGTTACTGTGGCTGCAATTTTTCAGAAAGATCCCCAAGTTTTAATTGCCCATCCCGATACAGGAGTACAAACATTAGAAGATCTAAAAGATAAGCCGATTTACGTCTCTGCGGGGGCGAATATCAATTACTGGCCATTCCTCAAAGAAAAATATAATTTTGGCGACGAGCAAAAACGTCCTTATAACTTTACTGTCGGTCCATTTCTTGCCGATACAAGTTCCGCACAACAGGGGTATTTAACCTCAGAACCTTTAAAAGTCGAGCGAGAAGGAGGCTTTGAACCCGTTGTTTTTCTCCTTGCTGACTATGGTTACACGCCTTACGCAACGACGATTCAAACGCGCCAAGAAACAGTGGCAGATAATCCCGATCTCGTGCAGAGATTTGTGGATGCTTCTGTTAAAGGATGGTACAGTTACTTCGATAATCCAGACCCCGGCAATGAATTAATTAAGAAAGATAATCCGGAGATGAGCGACGAACAAATCGCTTACAGTCTGGAAAAAATGGCGGAATATGACATTGTTTTAACCAAAGATTCCCGCGAAAAAGGTATCGGTGTGATGACCGAAGAACGCTGGAAAACCTTTTTTGATACAATGGTAGAAGCTGGGATATTTAAAGCCGATACCGATTACAAAAAAGCCTTTACGTTGGATTTTGTGGGTGAAAAATTGGAGTAGCGAAGAAAGTGCGGAATAACGCACATAATAATGATGGAAAAATTGCTATGGAAAAACTTTCCCGTGTTAACTCTCGATCGCATCAGTAAAATTTATGCCAATAGTACCGTTGCTGTTAAAGACTTGAATTTGCAAGTTTTCGCGGGAGATTTCGTGAGCTTAGTCGGAGCTTCGGGCTGCGGAAAAAGTACGGTACTGCAACTGATTTCTGGATTGGAAAAAGCGAGTTCCGGGCATATTCTCTGGGACGAGAATTATTGCGACCCCATGCAGAATAAACTGCGCGATCGCGATCTCGCTTTTGTGTTCCAAGAAGCCTCCCTCATGCCTTGGGCGACGGTTGCCGATAACATTTACCTGCCGTTAAAATTAGCGGGAGTTCCTCGCAGTCGCGGCAATCTTTTGGTCAGAGAAGCGATCGATTTAGTGGGTTTAATTGGCTTTGAAACTTGCTATCCTCGAGAACTTTCCGGGGGAATGAAAATGCGAGTTTCGATCGCCCGCGCTCTGGTGACGCAACCGCAAATTTTGCTCATGGACGAGCCATTTGGCGCTCTCGACGAACTTACCCGAGAGAAGTTAAATAGCGATATTTTAACCCTTTGGCAAGAAAAAAATTGGACGGCGATTTTTGTCACCCATAATATTTATGAAGCGGTGTATTTATCCAATCGGGTTTTAGTGATGTCTTCCCATCCCGGTAGCATTTTTGCGGAAATTAAAATCCCCGCACCTTATCCTCGCGATGAAGATTTTCGCACCTCAACGGTCTTTAATGAATACTGTCGGCAAGTTTCTCTAAAATTACGAGAAGCCATGCGTTCTTAAAACTCAATCTCTTACTTCCATGAAAACATCTCCTCGACCGATCGCCCAGTCAAAAACCTTTAATAATTCTCCTTCTGCAAGTACGCCAAGCGATCGCCTGATTCGGAAAATTTTCTCCCCTGAAGTTATCGCCCCGATTATCGTTGGTGTTGTCGCAATATTGGCTTGGGAAGGTTTTGTGCGAGTCATGGAATTACCTTCCTATTTATTACCGGGTCCTTTTTTAGTTATCCAAACTTTAATTGCCGATTGGTCTACTCTTTTTCCCTCCCTTTTAGTCACGCTGCAAATTACAATTGTCGCATTTTTAACCGCAACGATATCGGGTCTTTTAGTAGCGGTTTTATTCGCGCAAAGTAAATGGATCGAGCGGAGTTTTTTCCCCTACGCCGTTATTTTACAAACTACACCTATCGTCGCGATCGCGCCTCTGATCATCATGTGGTTGCGCAATAATACGTTTGCAGCTTTAGTCGTTTGTGCTTGGATCGTCGCGTTTTTCCCCATTGTTTCTAACACGACTCTCGGATTGAATAGCGTCGATCGCAATCTCCAAAATGTCTTTAAACTCTATCAAGCCTCGCGCTGGCAAACTTTGATTTATTTGCGCTTGCCCAGTGCTTTACCCTACTTTTTAGGAGGCTTGAGAATTAGCGGCGGTTTATCATTAATTGGAGCAGTTGTTGCGGAATTTGTTGCCGGGACGGGAGGAGCGCGATCGGGGTTAGCCTATCAAATTCTCATGTCTAGCTACAATCTCCAAATTCCCAGAATGTTTGCTGCATTATTGATGATTACAATCTTGGGTGTTTCAATCTTTGTTTTATTAACCCTTCTTTCTGACTTTTTGTTAAAAAACTGGCATGAAAGTGCAATAAAATGATATGATATAGAGTTAGAGACAAATTCTTATAGCAAAGAAATGGTTGCGACTCCAATTCTCTCTCCCCCAGAAAACGCGATCGAAAAACCGTCGGAACAATCTCCCGTTCAGTTCTCAACGGAATTAACAGACAAACCGTTAGCATTGTCAGAATGGCTCTTAGCGCCTCAGAAAGGGACGGAATGGGTTAACGGTCAAATCATCGAGAAAACGGGCATGGGTTCAAAACACAGTCGCATTCAAGCAAAACTAGCTGCCTATTGGTTCAATTACAAAAATTCAAGCGGTCAAGGTGGTGAAGTTTATACGGAAGTCCCCTGTCAGACAGGCGATCGCGGTCGTCGTCCCGATGTGGCTTATTTGACCCCAGAACTTGTCGAGCAATTTGAAGAATTTACGGCCTTATCTCAAAGTTTTATTTTAATCGCGGAAATTGTTTCACCGAGCGATCGCGCTGAAGATGTTTTTGAGAAAGTGAAAGAATATTTAGGGTTTGCTGAAAAAAAGTGAAAAGATTGATAGACAAGGGTTAGAGAAGCCAAAAGCGCCAAAAAAGAAGATGAAAAAATTCGCAATAGCATCGAGGGTAAATTTGGACAAGGCAAGCGAAGATTTAGTCTCGATCGCGTTATGACTAAACTTTCTCATACTTCTGAAACAGCGATCGCTATTTCTGTTTTGGTCATGAATCTTGTTGCCCTGCTTCGGCAGGTTTTTTGGGTCAATTTTTCGGAAGAAGGCACTTTTTTAACCTGAACTATTATCTTTCTTTATCGAGAAATAATTTTCCACAATCTCTAATTATTATTTCTCACATCTAACATTAAATTATTCTCCACCTCTCTGTTTTTTTGACTTTTTCAGCAAGCCTTATGTAAGTAGCTAAACTCTTGAAAACATCACCATCTTTACAATACTTTACAGGATGTCCGATTTTGCACGTATTCCTTCCATACGCCGCGATCGCTAAAGTCTGCGTTCTAGAATGGGCATAAAAGCGATCCAAAATTCAAGCCGGTAATTTGATATAAAATTCCGTGCCGCGACCGACTTCCGAATCGCAACTTAATATTCCTTGGTGTTTCTCTTCAATAATTTGTTTGGCGATCGCCAGTCCCAAACCCGTTCCTTTACCGACTTCTTTTGTAGTAAAGCTGGG
>JBCCVR010000219.1:0-11115 GCA_039194995.1 Cyanobacteria bacterium P01_E01_bin.42
CAAGCGTCCACCACTTTGTGCCAAGTTCCGCTCTCGTCTTCTATCCACACTCGCGTGCGACCGTCGGCGTGGGTTCTCAATTGATAGGTTTCTGAGGTGGGGGCTTCTATTCTTCCCGTCCATAGGCTCGAATGCCCGTCGTGAGATGTTTCCCAGGGTCCTGTCGCGCCCCAATCGGAGTTTAATTGACCGACTGCGTTGTATTCGTGGCGCAGGCTGCTGAAGTCTTGTTCTCGGTACTCCTTCACTTTTAAGCCCGTTCCGTCTGCTTCTACGTTGGTTTCTTCGCTTATATCTGCGGGGGAGAAGTATTGCGGCGGAATCGTTTCGGGGGTGGGGGAATGTCCGTCCCACAAGAGTTGAAAGTTGGAGTTCCCCGTGTCGTCTTGATATTCGATTTTGATTTCGTACTGGCGACCTCCCATTAATGCGATCGCTCCCGGGCGATCGCGGGTGCCTCCGATTTCTTCGTCCCAACCCTCGACTACTTTGCGCCAAACTCCCCCATCGTCTTTAATCCACACTCGCGTGCGACCGTCGGCGCGGGTGGTGAAGTTGTAGGTTTTGGTGTCGGGTGCGGTGAGAAGTCCCGTCCATCGAATTGAGTGTTTGTCGAGTGCAACTGCCCAGGGCGCTTCTCCCCAGTTCATATCGGCGGGGGATTCTATATGCTCGTAGGCGAGTTTGCCGAAGTCTGCGTCGTGATAGTAGTGGGCTTTGAGTCCGGTTCCATTCTGTTCGACGGTGATGTTTTCTCCATTCAGGTGGATTTGGATGCGATCGCTTTCTCCTTGTAGGGCGATGAGTTGCGCGGTTGCGAGTTCTCCTCCGGTTGCCAAACGCGCAAAGATTGCCCCTTCATCTCCTGGTGCGTCTTCGGTTTCTAATTTCACATCGAGGAAATGTCCCAGTTCTTCCAATATCACCCGACTGACGATCTCTGGGTTCTCCAGATGGCTTTCGATGAAGCTATGGGAGAGATAAATCGTATTGCTTTCGATGCCAAAACCCGCGTTGGCATCCCCTAATTCTCCTTGAGTGAGGATCTGAATCTGAGGAAAGTCTTGTCCGGCGACCAATTCGACGATCGCTTCCCTTGCTGCTTCGATTTCGACGTTTTCCCCAAAGGTCAACTGCATTCCCTCGCCAAAGTCCTCGTGATGGACGAATTCCCACAATTGCTCGGCGGTTTGATTGACGGCTTCGGTGATGGCTTCGCTCCAATCTTGGCGATCGCTCAATATGAGAATTTCTCCCCCGTCCCCGGCAATGGGAAAGGGTTCGTCTACTTTGACATAATCGAGGATTTCCTGCCCCAATTCCGTCTCTCGCCAATCCCGATCTGCGGCGATGACCTCATCGAGTTCGACGGCTTCTCCTTCTGCCCCTTTGACTCGGAAAATGATATCGTTGTAATCGCGATCGCTGCTCCCATCCACGCGCAAGTCTTCAAATACGAAGGTTTGTCCGCTTCCATCCACATCGGCGATTTGTCCCGCTTGCAACCCATCCTCGGGGTTGGCGGTACTCAGGGAAAATAGGGGACGTTTGGCACCGCCAATATTGGGATTGTCGAACACTTCCTCGATTTCTCCTTGGGGGACTAACATCGCCCCAAAGCGATCGCCCGGACGCATCTGAAACGTTTTCGTCCCACTATATTCCCCCCGATTAAAATTCCCCTCGCCGAAATTCCCTGCAAATTTTGCCCCTTCATCGCGATCGCTGATGACAATACGACCCCATTCCGAATCGGAGAGCGATCGCCGTGCCGCTTCTTGGATAAATTCTCTCGATCCCGGCTCGTACTCTTCCATCCCCTCCAAGCTAAAGATAGCCAGTTCTCCCTCATAGCCGCCGCCGTCATAGAGGAACTCAAATTCCACTTCCCCCGATTCTCCCACCTCGAACGTCCCGGATGTAAAGAGTTCTGGGATGTCATCGGCGGCTTGGTCGATCGCGTCCAAAGCATCCAGCCACGGCAAATCCTGCCCATCCAGCAGGGCTGCATCCGGCATATCTTCGCCACCATCGATAAGGGCGCTCGGGGTGAGAATCGGCTCGAGAATGAAGGTTTTAAAATCATCCCTCAATTGCTTCTCGCGAGGAACGCGCACTTTGCGGGAGGCAGAAAATGTGTGAATTTTGCCAAGGAGACGACCCAAGAAATTCATGATTGTCTGAAAAATGAGAGAAAAAAAGTCCGAGGGAGCTAACCCTCGTAGTTGAGGAAAAACTCGTTCTAAGAAAATATCGTAGAGCAAAAGAAATAAAATAAAATCCTACCGATCGCTCAATCATTTGCGACAAATCACAGTTTTTTATAACTTCATAAGCCAATAAACTAATTATAATTATGATTCTCTTCAATAGTTAAGAAAATCTTAAAAGAGGCAATGACAGAGAAAGTAAAGAAAAACTTAATTCACCCTCGACTCCAAACCTCAGAACGAGACTCTTTTCAATGTCCTGAACTCGCGCTGTAGAAAGTATGGCTCGCCAACACTCTGAAAAGTTGCAGCGAGAAATCTATTGCATGGATGCAGGCATTCTTCCCGAACATATTACCCCTTACGAGTTTCAGTTGTAACCTCGTGCCAAGGTTGCCTCTTCTCATACCAATTGGCAAGACAAAATCCGCACTTTTTTTGCGTAAATTGAATAGGCATTCCCGCAATGCAAAGATTATCCTAAAAAAAGAAACGCGACAAACCTTTCGGAGATCCTCCATTATGTTCAAACTTGCAACACTCCTCAACCTCGCGACCAAAGGTATCCTTGCAGTTTCCTTGACTGCTGTAACCGTTGCGGGAACGCCAGAGACTGCAAAGTCTCAACCTTCTCCCCCTTCCTGTCAACAACTGCTGGAAAAATTAGGCAGCAGTAGCGGCGGACCGATGACGCAAATTACCGCAGCGATCGAAGAAAAATTACCCTTAAATCAACTCAATTTGAGTGACGACCAAAAATCGGAAATCCAGACAATCACCGGCCGCCAAGTTTGTAATTTAACATCGGGAATGTCTCCACCGGAAATGATTGCCATGTTGCAATCTCTGCAAAGTGGCGGCGATCCATCCGCAGTCTTGAGTAATGTCGAAATCGAGCCTTCTGCCATGATGAGTTATATTAACGAAATCCAAAACGTTTTAACCGACGAACAAAAAGAACAATTGAGTCGTTTAATACCGAGTTTGTAATTCTCTATCCTGTCCTAAAGTCTCGCTATCCTTATATGCGATCGCCTCATTAAACGGGTAATGAGGTGTTTTTTCGATTTGAACTAGCAAGGAATCTCGATCTGAAATATTGTTCCTTTTTCTTCAGTTGAAAAACATTTGAGAATTCCTTGATGGGTTTCGACAATGATTTGATAGCTAATGGATAAGCCCAACCCCGTCCCTTGACCGATCGGTTTTGTGGTAAAAAAAGGATCGAAAATACGTTGCTTGTACTCATCTGGAATTCCCGCACCATTATCGGCAATGCGAATAGAAACGAGATCGTTTTCTCCTTGAGGTTGAGGGAGATATTCCGTGACGATCGCAATTTCTGGCTGGCGATCGGAATCGGATTGGCGAAAGCAATCGAGAGCGTCGATCGCATTATTCAATAAATTCATAAAAACTTGATTCAGTTGTGCCGGATAACAGTGAACCAAGGGAAGCTCGCCGTAATTTTTAATAATCTTAATTTCCCTAGATTTCGGTTTGGCTTTAATTTGATTTTGGAGAATAACCAGAGTATTATCAACGCCTTCATGAATATTCGCCTCTTTAAAATGTGCTTCATCCAAACGGGAAAAATTGCGTAAAGATGTGACAATTTCTCGAACTCGCAGCGACCCCATTTTCATCGACTCCAATAACTTGGGAAAATCTTCTTGGATAAAGCCGATATCGAGGTCTTCTAATTCGGCTTCAATTTCGCGATCGGGGTTGGGATAATATTGTTGATACAATAGAATTAAGTCGAGCAAACTTTTTGCATACTGTTCTGCATGGTTAAGATTCCCATAAATAAAATTAACGGGATTATTGACTTCATGAGCAATCCCTGCAACCAATTGCCCGAGACCGGACATTTTTTCAGTTTGGACGAGTTGCAATTGCGTGTTTTGTAATTTTTTTAAGGTTTCTGAGAGTTCGTTATTCTTTTGCTCTAACGTTGTAAAAGAACGCCGGATTCTGGCGGTCATATAGTTAAACGCATTGGCCAGCACTCCCCACTCATTGCGCTTTTTAATCTTCACCCGCGTCGAGAAATCGCCATGACCGATCCGATCGGCTGCATCGGTTAAGTCTTTGAGGGGAGAGATGAGCGATCGCGTAATGCGTAAGCCTAAAATAATAGAAATTGTAATGGCGATCGCTAAAACCACGAACATCACAAGCATTAATTGTCGTATTGGTGCGTAAACCTCTTGAATGGGTAACTCGACGACAATGCGCCAATTAACGCCGTAAACAAAAGAATTCGTTCCCAAAACTCGGTCACTTCGCAGACCGCGATACACAGAAAAGGAATCAGCAAGATTGAGATTGAGAATTTGAATGAGAGTGCGATCGCGCAAAGGTTCTAAGGCGATCTTTTGATAGGCTTCCGCCTTCGTGCGTTGCTTGGCAATGATGCGATTTTGTTCGTCTACAATATAAACATAGCCGGTTTTGCCAATCCGCGATCGCGCAACGATGGAGTTTAGAAAATCTAAATTAACGATCGCGACTAAAACCCCTTGCGCTCGTCCTTCCGCATCTTGTATGGGTAAAATAAGGGTAGTCGTGGGAACGTTTAAATCTTCATTCAATTCAACGGGATGAATATAACGAATCTGTTGATGAATTGCTGTGGCAATACCCGTTCTCTGAATGGCAGTTTGGGCAAAATCGCGGGCGTTGCCTCGATGATAGGGGGCGATCGCCGTTAAAACCGTTCCGGTTTTGCTGACAATTGCCACCATTTCGTAGACATTGTTTTCTCGCGTCAATCCTTCTAATAAACTGCGTCTGATATTGTCGGGAAGCACGGATAGATCCCGCACTTTTTGTAAATAACTCAACTGTTGCTGGAGCTTGTCTAAATACGTTCTGACTTCTAGAGCCAAGGCTGAGGCGCGTTGTTTTTGTAACTCTTGGATTCTGTCTACCTGCGTGTCTCGGCTGAGTTTAATGGCAATTCCTCCCACGATCGCTAAATTACCCACGACTAGGACGATCAAGCTATAACGCAACCAATTTTCAATCGAAATCGAACGCAAAATCCGAATAAGTTTAATTGCCGTTCCTTTAAATTTTTTATTTTTTTTGTTGAATAAAATAAGCATCGTGATTTAAAAGATGACCGCTCGAGTTTCCAGTTGCTCGCTGCGAGATAAATTTAAGGGCAAGCCAAATGCTTGGGGCCCGCCCACTTGTTCCAAGGCTTTTTTGACAAAGGAATCATCAACGAGATCCCCGACCACAAAATCGGCGGAAAGTTGTTGTAGAAAGTCGATATCATCTTGAATAAATGTTCTTTGAAGCACTTGGGTCAACGATCGCGTGTAGGAGGGAAAGGGATAGGGCTGAAAATCAATGCGCCGCGATCGCCATTGAGGATGAACGATCGCTCCTTTTTGGGTGTAATAATCGCGATCGTAGGAGCTTAAAACCCGCTCTAAAACCGAGACGGAATGAGGAATGTAGCCTCCTCCATCTAAAGAAAGAAGATGCGCTAATTCCGGACGGTTGGCACGAGACCAATGCTGGGATTTTACGATTGCATTTACCACTTTTTGCATCCATTGGGGGCGATCGTTAATATCGTCTTCGCGCGCGAACACGACACAGCAAGCATGATCTTTCCAAATGTCTCCCGTCAGGCGCAGCACTTTTCCTACCCCTTGGGTTTCGGCGGCGGAGTTGTAAGGTTCGGCGACGATATATCCGGCAATATCCCCCCGGGAGAGGGCGGAAAGCATATCGGGAGGGGGAAGGACGACCAAACGCACTTCTCGAGGCTCGAGGGGAAGATGGAGGGATTTTGCCGTGGGTTGCAACCCTCGTTCTCGCAAAAGCGCCTGCAAAACAATATTGTGGATGGAATACCAATAGGGAATTGCCACTGTACGCCCGCCTAAATCCTCCGGGCGATCGATGGTCGGGAGAACGGTAATCGCAGAACCATTCGTGTGATTCCAAGCCACAACTTTACCCGGAAATTGCATTCCATAGCGCACCCAAATTGCCGTCGGCATTAATACGTGAATGACATTGACTTCCTCCTTCGTAAAAGCATCGACGATCGCTCCCCAAGAACGATATCGTTGAGGCGGTAGGATGTCGAGTCCTTCCCCTCGATAAAAGCCCTTATCGTAAGCAGCCAGTAAGGGAGAGGCATCGGTGATGGGCAGATAACCGACTCGAACCGGGCGATCGCTATATCGATAGGCTTCGGATAGAAACGATTTGCCACAACTTCCCGCGATCGTCGAAAGACCGACGGCGGTAGAAAATAAACGGGTCAATTTGATGAATTGACGGCGGTTGTAGGGCAAATGTAATTTAGACATCGATCTGAATAATCGCGATCGGCATTTTCATAAAAAACAAAACGATACCCACTGCTCGAAACAGAGGGTTAGATCTTTTCTATTGAATGAGCATTACTTATCGAGGTAGTTGAGTTGTTTAGATACACTTCACTCCAGATTGATTCTTTCGTTTCTGACACTATTTTGCTCGATTATTGGCAAAAACAACATAAATGTTGTGTTAATTAAGATAAAGGGTTTATCAAGAAACGTTAAGAATCAAAAATGAATACTTACTCTGTCCCACTATCGGTTATCTTTTGGTTTAAAAAATATTGTTTGCATACGGATAATATCTACGTCCACTTGCGAAAAAAGGTTGTATCTTCCCAACCATTTGCCGCTAACATTTCGATTTCTTTGAGTTGGGAATCTTCCAATTGTTGAAAGGCTCTTGCGATATTGACATTCGCTTCTAATTGTGCTGTATCTTCTGCGGCGACGATCGCACAATGAACTCCGGGTTGAGAGAGGGAATACCCAAAGGCTTGTTCCATTCCCGTCAATCTTCCGGGTTTAAAAAGGCGACCGTAAGCGGGTACTTTCATGGCAACGACACCGACATTTTCGGCCTGGGCCAAGGGTAATATATTGGGAACGAAGGGATTGGGATGTTGGCGATCGGCGGCGTTGATGGGAACGAGAATGGCATCAAAGGGATAGCGGCGAATTCCTTCGGCGATCGCGTCGGGTTCGTGGTGTCCGGTAATGCCGCAAAAGCGCACTATTTTCTGTTCTTTTGCCTCTTGCAATGCTTTTCCCGCCCCATTTCTACTCGTAATGCGATCGATTTCTTCGAGAAAAGAAATGTGATGTAATTGCCAGAAATCGAGATAATCTGTTTTCAAGCGTTCGAGGGATCGTTCTAATTCTCGCCAAGCCCCATCTCGATCTAATTTTGCCGTTTTCGAGGCAATTAAAACTTGCGATCGATAGGCAGGTAAGACTTTACCAAAATGCTCTTCGCTGGGTCCGTAACTGGCGGCGGTATCGAAGTAGCGGATGCCGAGTTCGACGGCTTTTTCTAATAAGGCGATCGCCTCTTTTTCTCTTCCGTATTGGGAGATTGGCGTGCGTCCCGCCCCTCCCAAACCAAAGATCGGGACGGAAATTCCTGTTTTTCCTAAGATGCGTTCGGGCATCTCTGTCGGTGGTAAATTCGCGGCTAAATCTGGCTTGGGTTCTTCCTCTAAAGTGGTCGATTCTGGGACAACAGCCGCACAATTTTGCGTCACGAGGGAAGTTCCGGCGATCGCGGCTGCGGTGGCCGCACTCGTGGCGATAAAGTCTCGGCGTTTCACCTTGCGATCGTCCATGCTGCAATCCCTCGAAACTACAGTTCCCAGTCTATCTCAAGATTTCAAAAATTGTGCGTTGGCTCTTTTTTGAATTAAATTTATCCCCAATTTTTGGCGGCTACGATCTCAAAACTTGCTGCGGAGGCCAATACAAAATCTTCGGATTTATAAGTTTCTAAACAATACGATTTAAACGCTTGCAGTGCTTTTTTATAGTCTGTTTCTGAGACCTGCCAACACAAGCCAAAGGCTCGCATTTCGTAGATTTTTAGTAATTCTCCGAGGGTTTGTTCAACTTGCCATTGAACGGCTACGATCTGCTCTACTGTTGCCCTGCGTTTGATGAGCATCCACTTCACATTCTCTCCAAAAGGCGCGAGTTTTAAACCTTCTTCTCGACGGGCGGGAATGGCTGGATTGTAGCGCTCTAAAATTCCTCGCAGGACGTTTTCTAATTCCAGTTGATGGGGAGTTAAAAGATTTTCGCAAGCCAAATAAATTCCGGTTGGTTTGAGAACGCGCTGAATTTCGGTTAATGCTGCCATCCAATCCGGTAAAAGGTGTAAGATATGCGTGGTGAGAACAACATCAAAGGTATTATCGGCGAAGGGAAGGGCGGCGGCATCTCCTTGGATGAGGGTTAGTTTATGGTCAATATTTTGTACTTTTTGACGCAATTCTTGCATCATATTTTCTGAAGCATCTAAGCCTGTATAATCATAGCCTTTTTTAATAATGGGAAGTGCGGTTCGTCCCGTACCGATCCCCGGTTCGAGAAAGGTGGTTTCGGGGGTTGCACCGACCAATTCGAGGATGCGATCGCCAATTTGTTCGGAGATTTCTGGGGGTAACGGTCGGGTGCGATCGTAGATATGGGCAATGCGATCGTAGCTGTATTCGTTCATGGATTGGGAGTAAAGAAAAAAAGTTAAGAGAATGTTATTAAGTTGATAGGATAGAGCATGGGTTAGGGTAATCATTAAAACCTTCCTAAAACCCGAAGTTTTGGGGGGGCGGTCTCCCCCCAGTCCCCTCCAACAGTGCGCGTTCCCTTGCGTCTTTCGCCGACGCGGGGTCGCACTGCCACTGGGGACGCTTACGACTTCCCCAGACCCCTCCCGTAGCGCTTAAACGACATTAGTTGTCCTTTTTTATTTTGAGTTCATTCACTTCCCCCGATCCCTCTGCTCCCCCTGCTTCCCTATCGGGAAATATGGTGATTCAAGCAGATTGAATATCATTTTTCAAGGCGCAATTGCAAGGCTTCTCGGGCTTGTTCGCGGTCGTCGAAATGAATTTTTTCGGTGCCGAGAATTTGATAGTCTTCGTGACCTTTTCCGGCAATTAATACGCCGTCTCCGGGTTTTGCTTCGAGGATGGCTTTGCGGATGGCTTTGGCCCGATCGCCTTCTACAATTGGCTCGATTTCTGAGGGAATGCCTTCTAAGATATCTTGTAAGATTCGGTCGGGATCTTCCGTGCGGGGATTATCGGACGTGACCACGGCTAGATCGGCTAATTCGGCGGCAATTTTTCCCATTTTCGGGCGCTTGGTACGATCGCGATCGCCCCCGCAACCAAAAACGCAAATTGCCCGACCGGGAATAAAC
Source organism: Cyanobacteria bacterium P01_E01_bin.42 (assembly GCA_039194995.1). Taxonomy (GTDB): domain Bacteria; phylum Cyanobacteriota; class Cyanobacteriia; order Cyanobacteriales; family Spirulinaceae; genus CCY15215. The sequence goes on from JBCCVR010000219.1 coordinate 9,480, forward strand.
GGGCGGGCGGCTTTTAACATATTCTCCAAACTGTCGGGAGTGTGGGCATAATCGACAATAACGCCGATATCTTGTTGAGAATCCAGTTGCACCCGTTCCATGCGGCCGGGGACTCCAGAAAATGAGGATAAGTGGGGGATAATTTGCTCGAGTTCGATGCCGAAATGGAGGACGGTTCCGATCGCAGCCAAGAGATTGGCTAAGTTAAACTGACCGACGAGGGGAGATTGAAATGCGGCCTCGCCTTTGGGCGTATGTAGCGTTCCTTTCACGCCATCGGCTTCGTAGGCGAGATCTCTTAACCATAAGTCTGCGTTGGCATCGGTAATACTGTAGCTCCAAACGCGATCGCTGGGCAGGCGATCGATCAAGCGCTTACCATAGGGATCGTCAAAGTTAATAATGCCCCGTCCTTTCAGGTATTCTTCGTTAAACAGAAGCGCTTTTGCCTCAAAATAGTCTTCCATCGTCGGGTGATAGTCGAGATGATCTTGAGTGAGGTTTGTGAATACGCTGGCTGCAAAAGCGCATTCTTTGACCCGCCCCTGATCCAAAGCGTGGGAACTGACTTCCATGACTGCATACTTGCTACCTGCTTCTGCGGCTGCGGCTAACTGCTTTTGTAGGTCGATCGCGAAGGGAGTTGTATAAGATGCCGTTTCTTCGTAGCCCGGCCAGCGCGCGTAAAGGGTCCCGAGAAGGGCGGTAGGGGTTTGAGTGCAATTCAAAAAGAACTCGATTAAATGAGTTGTGGTGGTTTTGCCATTGGTTCCCGTTACGCCGATCGCTTGCATTTGTTGAGTCGGGTTATTGTAAAATTTGGCGGCAATTTGGGCGCAGGCAATGGGAATATTTTCCCCTTGGACGAGACAAGAATCCGCTTTCGGGGCGCATTTAGCGGCAGCTTGGAGGGAAATCAATGCGGCAATAGCACCCGATGAGATCGCCCCTTCCCAAAATTCGCCGCCATCCACCCGCGTCCCGGGCATCCCGATAAATAAATCCCCTGCTTTGCAAGTATGGGAGTTGGTCGAAAGTCCGGTCACTTCTGTTTCTAAATTTGGATGTTCGGATAAGAATTTAATTCCGGGAATGTCGGCTAATAGTTCTTGTAATTTCATGGTTTCAAGGGATGCAATGTTTAATCGTTGATTATCTGCGATTTGCGATCGATTCTCAACGATCGATGAAGCGGGCGATCGCGGTGAGGTTTATAGCAGGAGAAAATCGCAACGAAGGGAAATACAGGCTTGGTGATGCGATCGCGGCGGCAATTTGCCCGATAATAACTTAACTGGCTACTTCAGGATTCGATCCCCCTAAATCCCCCTAAATCCCCCTCCCGTCCCCCTTAGTAAGGGGGAAAGCCAGAGGATGCTTCGCTTTTCAACGATGGGGACTTCCGGATTCTCCGAAGTTGGCGGGGTGCATCTCAAAGTCCTAGATCCCCCTAAATCCCCCTTAACAAGGGGGACTTTGAAATTCTCCCCTATTAACGAGGAGGACTTCCGGATTCTCCCCCCTTAATAAGCTACCCATTAGGCAAAAGTCCGTGGAAGGAAGGCTAGGACTGAGATAGAGAGACCAGTTGCGCACCCTCGAGAAGATGAGCGAAAACCGTCAAGCCTCGCCAGAG
>JBCCVR010000220.1:0-11051 GCA_039194995.1 Cyanobacteria bacterium P01_E01_bin.42
ATTTCCTTTCCATTAGAAGGATACACCCTCGCATTATATTTTAAATAACAGCCGGGAATATTTGAATTGCACGATGAATTGGATAAAACTGTTTTAAAATATTACGGGAGCTTGTATTTAGTCAAATATGCACGCACCAATGGCAAAACTTTAAGCTATTATCCACACTTAGCACAATTTAAAACAAAAATCAATCGTAAATTTACCTCCCATCTTGCCAAACGAATTGAATTATGAAACGAGTTTTAGTTTTAGGTGCAAAATCGGATATCGCTAAAGCGATCGCGTATCGTTTTGCGCAAGCGGGTTGCAATGTCGATTTAGCCGCACGTAACAGCACGCTTTTAGAGCCATTAGTCAAGGATTTATCGATTCGATACGATTGCCAAGCAAATGCTTTAGAGTTTGATGCACTCAACTTTAAATCCCATGCAGAATTTTACGAAAAGTTAGGCGAAAAACCGGATATTGCTATTTGTATTTTTGGCTATTTGGGCAATCAAGAAAATGCCCAAAAAGACTTTCAAGAAGCGGAAACGATTATCGATACCAACTATACTGGAGCCGTCTCGATTTTAGAGATTATTGCCAATGATTTCGAGCAGCGACAGCAGGGTACGATCGCGGGAATTTCCTCGGTTGCAGGCGATCGCGGCAGACAGAGCAATTATTTCTATGGCAGTGCTAAAGCCGGTTTTACGGCTTATTTGAGCGGATTGAGAAATCGCTTGACAAAAACGGGGGTTCATGTAGTTACGATTAAACCCGGTTATGTTGCCACCAAAATGACCGAAGGAATGGAACTCCCCAAACCCCTCACCGCTTCCCCCGAACAAATTGCTGAAGCCATTTTTCAGGCGATCGAAAAACAGAAAAATATTCTCTACACCCTGTGGATGTGGCAATACATTATGTTAATTATTCGCAGCGTTCCCGAATTTATATTTAAAAAACTGAACTTATAAGCCAATGTCGATTTCTATGGTACTCTGGGAAACCCGGGTAATTTATATCGGGTTGCTTTTATTGTCTCCTTCTGGCTGGATCCTACCGGGAGATCCCCTCTGGGCTATTCAACCTGAAACCGTGCGGGAATTGATGAATGAATCGGTTGATTTTTTCTTTATTTCTTCTCTGTTTGCCGCGATCGCCTCATTCGATCTCCCCGTTCCTTGGGTTCATCCCCTCTCGGAAGCCCTCTTTAACTTTACCCTAGTGTGGATGTTCGCTTTTTTACCCCTCCTACTTGCCGATCGCCAAGGTGAAGGGCTACCTAAGCGCACGATTTGGATCGCCGCCATGTTTTTAACCAATGTGTTTCTCCTCCCCTACATGGCTCTGCGAAGCCCTAACCCAGAGTCGGAAAACCCTCCTTTTGAGAAACGACGGTGGCGATCGCTGGCATGGATCGCCCTAATTATTGGTACAGTGGCGATGTTTTGGGGAGTTTTTGCCAATCCCGAAGTGGGAAATTGAGCAGCGAGGGGACAATATTTGAGGGATATCATGGGACGCGATCGCGTAACGATCGCATTCTGTGTCGATTTATTGTTGTTTTGGATATTTCAGATTATTTTGTTGAATTCGATCGCTAGAAGCGATCGTCCCCGAGGTTGGTTGCATTACCTGCCATTTTGGGGATTAATCGATTGGCTTATTTTTGAATGACTTTAGACCGAGAGAGATAGAAAACAACCGAACAGAAATGGAAAAATGCAAAAAAAAACTGTAGAAACATCAGGGGAACGCCTCTACAGAGATCGGGGTGTGTGCAAATAGTTTGCATTGCTATATCTATAGAATAGGAAGTGCCACGAGTATATTCAATCCATAAAATTCATACAAAAATCACAAAAATTTAATATGTTATCGAGATCTGAAGTTAATACTCTTCAATATCAGTATACTTAAACTAAAAAAATCCTGCGATTTCAAGCAATTGCAGGATGAGTTGCAAAGTAAGAGAATGCAGAAAACGCGATCGCTGCCTTACTCCCTACCAAAGCAAGAAGGTCATTTCAATGATCGATGACCAAAAGAATAGGATCTCAAGCCTCCAGCTTAAGCTGAAGGAACTGATAACTGATAACTGATTCTTTTACCCAGCTACAGCCTGTTCTCTATAAAAATAGCGTCGATAGAGTTCGCAACTTACCGTTACGCCCTCATCCTGTAACTTAATCAAACCCATACTATGCAGCTTATGAAAGATAATAGGTTCTAACTCTATACATTCACGGGCATTCACTAATTGCTGAAACGCTTCTGCCAATTCGGGTTCTTGTTGTAAATGTGCCAAATGACGTTGAAGATGAGGCGCATAAATTCCTGTGGATGTTGCTGCTGTTTTTAAGAGTTGAGCGAGGGTTAACTTATCTTGGTAAAGATGATAGAGGGCAATCTGTACGAGTCCAGGATGCCCACCCACCAAAGCGATCAGTTGAGCGGTCTTGCCTTCGTCCATCCAATCGAGTCCGTAACGTCGGGCGAGTTCTTGGACTTGCTCGGGGGTGAACGAATTTAACTGAATGGGAAGCCCTACGTTAAAAGGAGATTGATTCAAATGCAAGGGAACGTAAATTTCAGTGGAGTGAACCACAATAATGCGAAGATTTTCCCAGATACGCACTTTTTTGGCTTCCTCAAACCAAGCCCGTAATAACGGTAAAAAATCTCTCGCCACTTGAGGATGCTCGAAAATGCGATTGACTTCATCAAACGCCAAAACTAAAGGCGTTTTGATGCGATCGAGAATATAATCTTCCATGTACAGCATGCAGCTAACCGAAGCGCCGATATCCTCATCCCAATAGTCGGATAACTTTGACTCGAGGTCGAGTTGGCGGCTGATATTGGCGCAAATCCAGCGTAAAAAGAGCTTGAAATCGCCGAGGGTTGCGCGATCGGTCTGTTGTAAGTTCAAATTAACCGTACGATAGTTTTGCTCTTTTGCACAATACAAAACTCGCAGTAGCAATGATGTTTTTCCCATCTCTTGAGGTGCTTTAATCCGAACAAGAGCGCCTGGTTTGACGATTTGTTCGCAAATTTGCGTCTCGATATCCGGGCGTTCTATGTAGTAGCGAGAATGAAGCGGGAGAGCCCCATTCGGATAAGGTGGAGATTCTTGTAAGTGGGTCGCTTCGTTAACGGCTAGGGAAAATGGACTGCTGTTAGTGCTACTTTGTGGAGGAAAAGAGGAGTTGAGAGATGAATGGCCGAGTACAGAAGGTAAGTTTTCTGTAATTTCTGTCGCGATGTAACTCTCCAATATTGCCCGGCAATTTCTCTTAGTAATGCGCTGGCCGATTAAATCCGACAGTCGCCGACATAATCCGGGAGCGACGACGTTGCTGATGTAACGTTTACTATAATCCTGCTGCTGGGCGATTTCGGTATAAGTTTGATATTGCCATATTCCCCGCAGGAGGAGGATTTCTGTCGCATTCAAACAGCGACTTTGTGAGGCAATTAACTTACCGTTGAGAATTTCAATGAGGGAGTCGAGGTTCATAGCAGTGTTAGAGAGATTTATGGGAAAGTTCATCATTTTTTCATCTCGAGTTCGGCCATTTCGTGAATTAACATCCCTAAAATTTGATTTTTTAATAAAAATCCTATTATAAACTCATATGAGTTTTTGCTAGTTATAAAATTTTTGTACGGGAGTAGGTATTAAAAATATTAACAAAGTATTACCTATCTTTCAATCAATTCCGCAAAGTTTATAGATTTGCCTTAAATTTGACAGCAGATCGAGGCTTTTCTCGTTTATTGCTCAAACCAGCAATTGAATCGATTTGTGAAAATTGCTAACGATTGGCCATTACCCAAACCGATAATCATGGACTTAAATTCCCCACAGCGCCAGTATGCTGCGGCAACCCTCCGCAACCGCCAGCCCATTTTGAAAGTACTGCAAGAAGTATTACCCCCCTGCGGAATGGTCTTAGAAGTTGCGAGTGGGACGGGAGAGCATGGGGTTTATTTGGCCCCGCGCCTGCATCCCTTACGGTGGTGGCCGAGCGACCCCAACCCGATATCGCGCGAGAGCATTACTGCATGGCGATCGCATTTCCAGAGCGAGAATGTCTATCCTCCCCTCACCCTTGACGCTCGCGATCGCGTCTGGCCGATGGAAGCGGGGGAAATTCCCGAGGGCATGACTCCAGAGGAATTCCAAGCCAATTCAATCGCGGCGATCGTCAACATTAATATGATTCATATTTCCCCCTGGGCGGCCTGTTTGGGGCTAATGGCGGGAGCAGAACGCATTCTACCGGCTGAAGGCATTCTCTATCTTTACGGACCCTACAAGCGCGAGGGTCGCCATACTGCCCCTAGCAACGAAGAGTTCGATCGCTTCTTGCAATCTTCCAATCCCGAATGGGGAGTCCGAGACCTCGAAGCCGTTATCGCCGCCGCCGAAGCCGAAAACCTGACCTTCTTGAAAATCGTGGAAATGCCCGCTAACAACTTATCCGTAATTTTTCAAAAAAACTGATAACTGATAACTGTTCACTGAGAAGGGGGAATTCCTTCGATCGCGATCGCCGCGTCGATGACAGAACGCACAATGGGACCCGTCACCGTCGTTCCGTACAGATCTTCGCCTTTGGGTTCGTCGAGAACCGCTAGAATCACCAAGCGGGGGTCGTTAACCGGGAAAGAAGCGACAAAGCTAACGACCTTAATATCTTCGTAATAGCCCCCCGTTGGACTGGCTTTTTGTGCCGTTCCCGACTTGCCCGCAACGGAATAACCGCGAATGTTCATCTTTGCCCCAGAAGCCCGGGTCGAGGCTGCCATTTTTTCTAAGACGATGCGGCTGGTTTCTTCAGAAAAAACCGTTTTCAGGGGACGAGGCTCGGGATAGGCAAGAGGATTGCCCTGAGAGTCCACCCAAGCACGAATGAGATGGGGTCTGACCAATTTACCCCCATTGGCGATCGCGGCGTGGAGTTGCGCCAATTTCAGGGGGGTGAGGGAAAATCCCTGACCGAAGGACGTGGTTGCGGCTTCGACTGGGGAGGCGATAAATTTCTTTAAATCTTTTAGCTGTCCGGCACCTTCTCCTGGCAGTTCGATCCCCGCTCTTTCGGTAATGCCCAAATTCATCAAGGCTTCATGATATTGCTGAACATTCAAGCGCTGCACCAAGTCCACCATCCCCGTATTGCTGGAGTGTTGGAGAACTCGAACCAAATCGAGGCGACCTCTCGCCCCGACGGCATCGTAATCATGGTTTTTAATCTCCCAATGTTCGATTTTTAATTTGCCGCGATCGTTAAAAAGGGTATTGGGATTAATCACTCCGGCTTCAAGGGCGATCGCCACGTTAACGGGTTTAAAAGTCGAACCGGGTTCGTAGAGATCCGTAACTGCCCAACTTTTAAAGAGACCGACATCGTAATTAAAATATTGATTGGGATCGAAAGTCGGCTCGCAAACTAAAGCCAGTAAAGAGCCATCGCGCACGTCCATCACGATAATCGTGCCGCGCTTGGCTTGATATTTCGCCAAACTCTCCTTCAGCAGCGATCGCACCACCCGTTGCAAGCGCATATCGAGGGTCAGTTGCAACTGCTTGTCGTCAAAATCGATAAAGCCTTCCGACATGGGGTCGGGCACTAATGCCCCATTCCCGGCCCGGCGGAGTCTGAGGGTGCGAATTTTAGGTTCGAGTAAATCTTGTTGGGTGTATTCTAAGCCGGCTTGGCCTTGATGGTCTACATCGACATAGCCCACGACTTCCGAAACAAGTTCTTGTTGGGGGTAAAGGCGAGAATACTGGCGAATTAGCTCCAAACCATCTAGTTTGAGAGCGCTAATTTGATTGGCGGTGTTTTCGGGCAAATTATGAGCGAGTCGCAGTCCGCTTCGATGTTGAGAAAATTTGTCCAGCAAACTACGGCGATCGCGATCGAGCAGTGGCGTTAATCGATCCGCGACTTCCACTGGGGGAATCTTAAATTGACTGGGATGGGCGTAGAGAGCGTAAACCAAGCGATCGCTGGCGAGAACGCGACCGTTGCGATCGACAATCTGCCGCCTGGGGACGTAAGGGCGCATATAGACTTGCTGCTGTTTCTGCGCCTGTTCGGCCAAGCGATCGGCTCCGATTGCTTGCAAGCGATACAAATTTAATCCCAAACCTCCCATCCCCAGCACGAGGATTGCCCAAACCAAGACCAAGCGAGAATTGCCTAATTTTGTCCGGGCGGGATGGCGCTCTCGAGGTGTCCTAGGGGGGCCTGCTGCGGGATCGACCCCAGAGTGTTTTCTCGGATGCAGGGGCGTAACTTTTGAATCAGTCATGGAAATGTCAAGGGCAAGGGAAGAGAGGGAAGCGGAGGGAGAAAGGGAGAGGAAAAACTCGTTCTCGTGACCGATTTCCCATGACCCATTACCCCATTAATAGCCCAAGGGCATATTGGCAGGGGCGTGGCTGAAAGTCGGAGAAGATTGTGCCGATGCTGGTACGGCTTTGGGTTCGATGGGAGAGGGTTCGAGAAAAATTGTATTGCTGGGACTGGGAGGCTGCAAATTGCTGCGCTTGGCTTCTACGCCTAGATGATTGTCAATTTGAGCGCGAGCCATGCTTAACTCGTGGAGTTGTCGCTGTAGGGATTGGCGTTTTTGATAGGCATTCGTCCACTCCTGTTGGATTCCCACCATTGAGGAATACACGATTAAAACCGCTACCACCAAACAAAAAGTCACGATCGAAGAACTATGTTTGAGGGCAATCAAACAGCGCAGCCAGAATGGAATGGAGTGCCGCTCGGGAAAGGGAGTCAAAGGTCGCGGTTGAGGAGAGTCGGGCGCGATCGTCTTTCTATTGGCGGTGGGATGGGCGACGACATTACCGATCTGTTCCGGGGCCGGACGGGAATAGCGCCCGTTTCGGGAGGGCGAAGTCATTCGCGTTGGCGATTGTAAACGGCGATCGGGGGTAAAAGAGCGGGCGGAAGCAATCATAAACTATCTCCTTGGGTTACAAATCTTAAGATGAATCTACCTCCGAAAAGGACAAGAAATCGCCATCATCCTAACATTGGAAGTTAAAGTTGGGGATTCCCCTCTGAGGGAGGAGGGGGTGATGGGTCTTTCTTATTCGCTAATAATGAACGATTGTGGATCGATAAGCGATCGCTTGATTTAGATTATGCTACTCCTCCAATTTAGTACGTCTCACTACTGTCGAAAAGCGCGATTGGCGCTGGGATATAAAAAAATTGCCTATCGGGTTGAGAATTTGACTCCGGGGTTACACGTTCTCAAACTCAGACCCCTGACGGGCTTGACAACAGTTCCGGTGCTGCTGCCCGAGGAAGCGGAAACCCCAAAGGCGATCGCGGATTCGACGGCGATTTTTCAATATTTGGATGCAATTCGCCCCGAGCCTCCGTTATACCCGACAGATTCGGCTTTAAAGACGCGAGCGGAATTGCTAGAAGATTGGCTGGACGAGAGTATCGGGACGGCAACCCGTTTTGTTTATTATGACTATAGGGCAGGGGAAGGACAAGCGATCGATCCTTCTTTATTTTCCCGCCTGCTGATTAATGTGGTGCGCCGTCAATACGGTATTTCTGCCCAAGCGGTTAAACTAGCGCGATCGCGCTTGCATTTAGCCATGCAGGTGCTCTCGTCTTGGCAACAGAGTCCGACGCTAATTGGAGAGACTTTAAGTATTGCCGATCTCGCTGCTGCCGCCTTGCTGAGTCCTCTGGCTTTGCTCCCGGAGTATCGCAATGCCTATCCTTGGTTATTCGAGCGCATTGGCGAAATTCACGAGCACTGTGGCGAACCTCTCCCCCCGGGACTATGAATCAGTTATCAGTTATTAGTTGACAGAAAAATCAATATGAACAAATTATTAACTTTTGGATTGGGCTTGGGAGTTGTTCTATTCGTGGATGTGAGATCCAGTTTGGCTTTACCGCCTCCGGAGGATATTCCCGAGGAGGTGTTGCGAAATGAGATTATTTTGGAAGCGAGATCGCCGATTGACGGAGAACCCCTCACAGCGGCAGAATATGCTCGGATGCAAGAGGAACTTTCTCAGCCCCAAGCCTTTGTGGATCTCGACCCAACTGTAGAACAAATTGTTTTTCTCCTCCGCCTTCGCCAGACCCTCAATACCCTCATTCCCTTTTTGAATCTCTAGGGAAACCCAATAACTGATAACTGATAACTGATAACTGATAACTGAACATGGGCAGACAATCCAAACGCAAGCAAATCAAACGAGAATCGACTTCCCAACCCAAACCCACCGAAGCTGATTCCAATCGCGATCGCTTTATCCGTCAAGTTGAAAAGCAAGGCTATCGTTTTGACAAGATCGATCGCTCTCCCGATATTCCTACCGATAAGGTCGATCCCCAAGTTTAAATGAACGCAGAATTCTCAAAGCAAAACTGGTGGGAAAATACTTTCCCCAAAGGAAAACAAATGCTAACGATCGCCGATGCCAATGAGCGATCGGTGCAGATTGCCTATGGGGAAAAAGGAACGGGAAAACCGATCGTTTTAGTGCATGGAATTGCCAGTTGGAGCTATAGTTGGCGACACGAGATCGCGCCGCTTTCAGAACATTTTCGCGTTTTTTGCATCGATGCAAAGGGGTGTGGTTTTTCCGATAAACCCACCCATGCGAATAAAATCGGCTATCAAATTATCGAACTCCAGCGCATTATAGAGGGCTTGTGCAGCGAACCCGCTATAATTGTTGCGCAGTCTTTAGGGGCGCTTATTAGCTTGGCATTAGTTCAGCAAAAACCCGAACTTTGCGATCGCTTGGTTCTCATCAATATGCCGATTTTTCTCGATACTTTACCCACGTGGTGGATGCACCTCTTGGCTTATTTTCCCTTAGATTTTGTAGGGTTGGTGGATCGCTCGCGTTTATCCCAAAAAATGGCACCTTTTTTGCGAGGACTAACGGGATATTTTCGGCGGGAAGTGGTTGCCAATCCAGCTTTAATCAACCCGGAAGATGTTTACTGGATTACTTACCCTTATATTGAGATGGAAGGGGCGATCGCCAGATATGCAGAAGATCTACAACTGGCAATCAAAGTGATTCAAGGGATTTCTTCTGACTCTAACAATCTCATTCGTCGGGTACGAGATCGGTTGCCCGATACGCATACCTCTTGTTTGATTCTTTGGGGCGATCGCGATCGGTGGTTTCCCTATAGTCACGGCGAAAAATTGCATCAATGCTTGCCCAATTCTCAGTTTAAACTGTTGCCAAATTGCGGACACGATGCTTCGGGTAGTTGTAGCGATCGGGTCAATCAAGCACTATTAGAATTTCTGCTGTAAAATGACTTGTAGTTTTTATGGTATGATGAGGATAAAAAATCACTTTTAGCTGAATGTACTATGCTTAAAAGAATTTATGTAGATAATTACAAAAGTCTAGTTAATTTTGAATTAAAATTTGAGGATATTAATTTAATTCTGGGTAAAAACGGTTCTGGGAAAAGTGTTGTTTTTGAAGTTCTGCGTAATTTACAAGATTTTATATTAGGAGATTTTTCCAACGAATCTAAATACTATCAAGTTTCTGAAATATTTAAACAGAATGATAGAACAAGATGGCAAACTACCTCAATTCAAAGATTTGAATTGGATATTGAAGGTAATGAAGGGCTATATCAATATAGTTTAGAAATTGAACATCCAATTAATAAATTCAATTTTCAGCAGTCTCGAATGCGTTCTGAAAAATTATCTTTTAATACTCAGACCCTTTTTGAATTCTGGATTAAAGAAGACTCGGATAGTCCAAATGGACAAGCTCAAATTTATAATGATAACCCAGAAAGACAAGGTGCATTTTTAGAATTTTTTGATTGGTCTCGATCGGGTGTTGGATTTGTTTATGAAAGAGCAGAAAATCAGAAATTGATATGGTTTAAAAAACGAATTGCGAATATCTTTATTGTTTATATTAATCCTTTTTCTATAGAATCGGAAAATTTTCAGGAAGCAACAAGACCAAATTTTGATGTTTCTAACTATTCTGCTTGGTATAGTTATCTGTCACAAGAAAATCAGAGTCAAATTATAAAATTAACACTTGAGTTACAAAAAATTATAGAAGGATTTGAATCATTTCAAAACAAAAAGATTGCCGAAGAAACTAGAAGTTTGCTTGTACTTTTTTCCCAGCCACAGCGGGCAATATATCAGATGAAAGAGTTATCAAATGGTATTAAAATATTAATTGTTTTATATACATTAATTTACTGTACGCCAGATGAAAATTGTACGCTCTGTATCGACGAACCTGAAAATTTTTTAGCTTTACCAGAAATCCAACCTTGGTTAAGCGAACTTATTGATTATTGTGCGGATAACCCAAAACAAACAATTTTAATTTCTCATCATCCTTCCTTAATTAATTATTTAGCTAGTAGTTCTGCATATTGGTTTGAACGTCAAGATAATGCAGGAACTCGCATCAAAAAAATTCATCAAGAGAACGATAATAATGGTATATCTCTTGCTAAACTGATAGAATTGGGATGGATTTACGATGAATAAGCAATGGGCAATAAACAAACTAGAATAACAGTTTTATGTGAAGATACCACACACTACGAATTTATTCGAGAGTATCTCAGCTGTCTAGGATTTGATAAAAGGAGAATTACATCGTTTCCTAACCTCAAAGGAAGCATAAAGCTCAATAATGCAAAAGTTATTAAGTATTATCCTCAACTGGTTGCAACCTACAGACAGAAAAAAAATTATCAAGATATTGCGGTTATTGTAATGATTGATGCTGATAATACAGAGGAAAAACCTGATATTGAGCGCAGACCGATTGCCCTTAACAAATCTTTAGATGAAGAAGAAGGGAAGCGGAATAAAGACTTACGCTTTCCTGATGAAAAAATAGCTATTTTTGTACCCACTAGAAATATAGAAACATGGTTTGCTTATGTCGAAAACCAAGATAATAATAGTGAAGAAATAAATTATAAAAAGGAAAAGTACTCAAGGGGTGACAACCCAGTTAAAAGGTAGAC
>JBCCVR010000221.1:0-11020 GCA_039194995.1 Cyanobacteria bacterium P01_E01_bin.42
ACTCTATTCTTTTTGGGGACGTTTGCCAAGTTCCTTTCTCCACACGCTTTTCAGCCTGCTTGTCACCCCTTGAGCGTTTTAGCAGCTCTTTCTAAGTCTTTCCAGAAACCACCTCTTGCAGGGACTAAATTGCCAGCTTCAATGATTGACAGGAATGCCATATAAAAGTCTTTATTTTTTAAATGTTGTTTATACTCAGAGATTAATCGACCAAATTTTTCTGATTCTTTCCTATTTGGTGAAGGTAGTGAATTAACAGCTCGTCTAAACAGTATTTCGACAACAAATATTTTTTTTCTTTCTATAAGCATTTCGCTGATTTGATTTGCATCCATTTTTAGTACCTCACTTATAAAAAATATTACAGATTCATGATATAATATTACTGCAAATCACCGATAGATCGCGCGAATCCTTATTAAAAAACAGGGATGGCCTGTAAAACCATCCCCGCTTTAATTGCTTATCCAACAATGTAAAACCTACAAAAGTTACTTGATTTCGACTTTTGCTCCGGTTTCTTCCAACTGTTTCTTGATGGCTTCCGCATCGTCTTTGGAAACGCCTTCTTTGAGGGACTTGGGAACGGATTCCACAACCTCTTTAGCTTCCTTGAGACCCAAACCGGTGATAGCGCGAACCACTTTGAGAACGGCAATTTTCTTATCGCCGGGGAACTCGGTGAGGATGACATCGAATTCGGTTTTCTCTTCGATTTCTACATCCGCAGCCGCACCAGCAGCAGCACCGGGCATTGCAGCCATCATCATACCGCCAGCAGGGGCAGCAGCACTCACGCCAAAGGCATCTTCAATCCCTTTGACTAATTCGGAGGCTTCGAGTAAGGTTAAACCTTTCAGCTTTTCGAGAATTTCATCAGTTGCAGCAGACATTGTAAACTCCTTAGTAATAAAGGTTAATTTGCAAATTTTGAGTCCGTTTTGCCGACGGACTTTTTTTTCGGCAGAATTGGCTTATGCCGCATCTCCTTCTTCTTTCTGGGCAACGGCTTGTAATGCGCGACCCAACGAAGACGGTACCTCGTTGATACCCCGTGCCAAAGAAGACGGTACCTCGTTGATACTCCGCGCCAACTTGGTGGGAATGGAGTTGAGGGCTCCGGCAATTTGTGCCATGAGTTCTTCTTTCGACGGCAGATCCGCGATCGCTTTGACTTCTTCTTCATTCAGGGCGCGACCCTGCATGACACCGCCGCGAAATTCGGTTTTCTTGGCAGCTTTTTTGAAGTCTTGGTAGGCGCGGACGGCACCGCCGATATCGTCTTTGACGAGTAAAAAGGCGTTGGTTCCGGACAGAAATTCTGTCATCGGTTTCCAATCGTCGTTTTCCTCCACCGCGATCCGCATTAAGGTGTTTTTCGTCACCTTACAGACGGCTCCAGAAGGACGCAGGCGATCGCGCAAGTCGGTAATTTCGGCAACGGTCAGCCCTTGGAAATCAACGACGACGGCGAGTTGCGATTCTTCTAAGAGTCCTTTGAGATCGCTAATCACCACTTCTTTACTTTCTCGGGTTCTTCCCATTCAATTTCACCTCCTTTTATCCGTTCAAAAGTTAACTTAAAAAATTTAACCCCGCCTCTGAATGCCGAGGTCGGGGTCTAATGAGGACAAGAATGGTGGAGACAAATTCTCCCTCTATTTCTGTCGTCTTTAGCTGACCTCGGCAGGACATATTAAGCCAAAAGGCTCCTGCTGTCTTCGGTTGGCGATATGGGTGATGATTGTTGAGTTACTCCCTCTCTTGATTTCCCCCTCTTGGGAGGGGGTTAGGGGGTGGGTCGGGTTTCTGGTTTTAGCACTTTCCCTAAAACCTAATCCCAAAATCTAGGCAGCATCGACTTTGAGATCGCGTAGGGCACTCACTTCTACTTGAATGGAAGGTCCCATAGAAGCCGAAACGAAAATGCTGCGCCAGTAGCGGCCTTTTGCCCCAGAAGGACGATTGCGATCGACCGTTTCCTGTAGTGCCTTCAAATTCACCAGTAAATCTTCTGGTGCAAATGAGGACTTTCCAAACATAACATGAACGATGCCCGTGCGATCGGCCCGAAATTCAATTTTTCCTGCCTTAAATTCCTCGATCGCCGCCCCTAAATCGGCGGTAACGGTGCCGGCTTTGGGGGAAGGCATCAAGCCGCGAGGTCCCAACAAACGCCCCAATCTTGCCACTTTCGGCATCATATCTGGGGTAGCGATTAATTTATCGAAATCCATCATTCCTTTCTGGATTTCTTCGATCAATTCTTCCGATCCCGCCAAATCTGCCCCGGCTTCATTGGCTTCTGTCACTTTCTCCCCTCGCGCGATCACGGCAACGCGAACGGTTTGTCCCGTTCCTTTGGGGAAACTCACCGTCGTCCGCAATTGCTGGTCTGTATACTTGGGATCGATCCCCAAACGGATGTGTGCTTCGGCGGTTTCGTCAAATTTAGCGGTCGCCGTTTCTTTCAACAGCGTCATCGCTTCCAATGGTTCGTAGGCCTTATCTTCGACTTTCGCCATTGCTTCTTTCAAGCGACGAGAAATCTTTTTACTCATGTTTAACTCCTCGGGTTCTAACGAAGCGATCGCCTCTCCCCAATAAACTGTATAAAATTGCTGGCAACACGCCAAAACGGACAGATTAATCGGTAATGCTGACACCCATATTTCTTGCTGTTCCCGCCACAATTTTCATGGCTGCGTCGATGTCATTGGCATTGAGATCGGGCATTTTGACTTCGGCAATTTTTTGCAATTGTTCGCGGGTAATCGAACCGACATTTTCTTTGTTGGGTTGACTC
The DNA here is from genome assembly GCA_039194995.1 of Cyanobacteria bacterium P01_E01_bin.42. GTDB lineage: Bacteria > Cyanobacteriota > Cyanobacteriia > Cyanobacteriales > Spirulinaceae > CCY15215. The sequence goes on from JBCCVR010000221.1 coordinate 2,807, forward strand.
GCGCCTTTCTCAATTCCTGCTTCTTTTTTAATCAAAACCGAAGCAGGAGGGGTTTTGAGAACAAAGGTAAAACTGCGGTCTTCATAGACAGAGATTTCAACAGGAATGATCATCCCTGCTTTATCCGCAGTTTTGGCATTGTATTCCTTACAAAATGCCATGATATTAACCCCATGTTGACCCAAAGCGGGACCGACGGGAGGGGTGGCGGCAGCTTTACCAGCCGGCAATGCCAGCTTAACTAATGCAACTACTTTTTTGGCCATTATTTTAGACTTGTTTTTCGACCTGAGTGAATTCTAATTCTACAGGAGTATCGCGTCCAAAAATTGAAAGTAGGGCTTTGAGTTTGCTCCGTTCCGGACTAACTTCAATCACCTCTCCTTCAAAGTCTTTAAACGGACCCGATAGAACCATAATTTTATCCCCCACTGCCATATCGATTTTGACAACGGGTTCTTGTTCTTGGGTTTGCCGGAAAATGCGTTCCACTTCTGAGGGACTAAGGGGAACGGGTTTCACGTGTCCCCGTCCTCTTCCGTAAGGACGCTGTTTTTCTGCCCCAACAAAGTTAATCACGTTGGGGGTATTTTTTACGGCTCGCCATGCCTCATCATCTAGAATCATTTTGACGAGGACATAACCCGGAAACACTTTTTCTTCCCCATGAATTCGCGAACCATCTTTGCGGACTTTCACGGTGGGAGTATGGGGAATTTGTATTTGTAAGATGCGATCGGCTACATCTAGGGTGTGAATTCGTTGTTCTAAGTTGGTTTTGACTCGCTTTTCACAACCCGAGGCAACTTGAACCGCATACCAGCGAGCATTTTTAACTGGTGTAAAACTTTCTTCCTCTTGGGAAAAGTCGTCCTGCGCGTCTTCGAGATTCGCGTCTTCGAGATTGTCTCGCGTCACATTCATTTAGAACACCCTGCCACTCAACCATACAAATAAATTATCGACAAAATAAATTGTCGTTGCCACCAGCGTTACCATTAAAACAACGGCAGCCGATTCGCTAATTAATTGCTGTCGCGACGGCCAGACGACTTTTGCTAATTCTTCCTTCGATTCTTGGAAGAATTTAACAACATTAAATCCTTCACCGGACTTTTTAGGATCTGTTGAGGAGTCTTTTCCCTTCTCGGTGGAAGGTTTATCTTTTACCTCATTTTTAGAGTTAGAAGTACCGCGATCGCCAGAGGTTGCATTAGTCTTTTGAACCCCATTTTGCGGCCGATTCTTTTTACTATTGGTGTCCTTTTTCGACGATTTTTTCTTGCCCACAGTCGATCTTCTCCACTAATTTTGCTCGCAATTGGCGTAATTACAATTTGCGTAATTAATTTTTATACCAGTTTAACAAACTGGCAAAAAAATAGAGAAATATAAATGGAGAAAAGAATCTTTCATGCTTTGAACGCGCCCTGGAGGACTTGAACCCCCGACATCAGGTTTTGGAGACCTGCGTTCTACCAACTGAACTAAGAGCGCTTGTTAATCTTTGCAATGATCTTGCAATTAGTTCTTGCAATCTTGGCTCGATCGCAAACTGGAAATATCCATTAGTTGAGTATAACGCAAACGGGGGGCATGAACCAATCTTTTTCCCAAAATGTTTCTCCCATTAGTCCAAGGAGCGATCGAAGCGCTGTTTGATCCGGGTGGCTTTCCCGACGCGATCTCGCAAGTAGTAGAGTTTGGCGCGTCTGACTTTACCCCGTCGCAGGATTTTAAGACTGACGACTCTGGGGGAATGGAGCAAGAAAACCCGTTCTACGCCAACCCCTTGGAAAATTTTCCGCACGGTAATGGTTTCGTTAATGCCGCCATTGCGTTTGGCGATGACGGTGCCTTCGTAGGGCTGTACCCGTTCTTTGCCGCCTTCTTGGATTTTGACCCCCACGCGGATGCGATCGCCCACGTGAATGGTCGGTAATTTATCTTTGAGGTGTTCCGCCTCAATCGAGCGAATAATTTCTTCCGCGTTCATGATTCCCTTAACTCGAAAACTCACAGTCTTCTATAGTACTGCAAACGGAGCGGTTTGGGGTGAGGTTTTGAAAAAAAATACTGGCTGAGAATCCGCTCAGTTCTGGGTTGGCATCGCCCATTCACAAGATTTCAACCCGATCGCAATAGGGGAACACTCCGCCTTCATCTCCTATAGCAAGTCCATTTGAGTTGTAAACGTCCATTGAAGCCTAAAAAACAAGCCCAACAAAACCCAATAACCCTTGACATATTTGGAATCTAGGTCTTTTTTGATTGTAACAATAGAGATGGGCAGATATTCACAACTCAATTAGGATTGCTATAGTACACCCTTAATCCGAAAATCTAACGCAACTATTTCTTCGACAAGTTTTCCAGCAATTTCAGGTTTAGTTTTATATTTTTCTCCTTCTTTCAATTTTTTTCGAGGTTTAAAAATTTCAAATAATATCGGAAAAGCTATCCCTTCAATCACCTCATAAACAGCTACAGATACTATCCCATTTTCAATTTTTCCCAAACAACCTAAATATTGACGGGATACATAATCTGTTTGCTTTCCTTTATGGACTGAGGTAAATTCAGGATAATATAAAATCCGGCGTTAGAGAATGGGTAATGTCTGATACAAATAAACTCGAATCCTGCGTGCAAAGCCTCGGTTTGCAAAAAATTCAACGGCATTTATTTTTATGTGCGGATCAGACCAAGCCAAAATGCTGTCCGAAAGAAGCGGGGTTGGAATCTTGGGATTATTTGAAACGACGCTTGCGAGAACTCGGTTTGGATAAACCCGGGGGCGATCGCGAAACTTGTATTTTCCGCACGAAAAGCAATTGCTTGCGAGTCTGCGCTGAGGGGCCGATTTTACTGGTTTATCCCGATGGGATCTGGTATCGCAATGTTACGCCAGAAATTATCGAACGTATCATTCAGGAGCATTTAATCGGCGATCGCCCGGTTGAAGAGTATATTTTCTGTCAGCATCCCTTAGAATTGGAAACATCGTAGTTTGCCTTCGCTCAACCCGCATTTTGTCTCAAGAAACTCACTACAATCGCGCTCGCACGAGCCTGCAACAAGCTCTCTCTTGGTATTCCAGCTTTCAGCGTCACGGACGCTATCGCCCCGATCTGGAACTGAAAACCGCCGTGAGTGGCGAACTGCAAGCCATTAAGGGGGCGTTGGATAAATTGGAACGCAAAGCGATCTGTATTGCGGCGTTTGGGTTGGTCAGTCGGGGTAAATCTGCGGTTCTCAATGGCTTACTGGGGGAAAAAGCTCTCGAAACGGGCCCGACTCACGGCGTGACGCAATACCCTAAATCCATTCGCTGGGCGATCGCGGATAAAATTCAGATCGAACTCATTGACACTCCTGGACTCGATGAAATTGACGGCCAAATGCGGGCGGGAATGGCGAGGGAAGTGGCAGGGAAAGCGGATTTAATTTTGTTTATCGTGGCGGGGGATATTACCCGCACGGAATACGAGGCTTTATGCGATCTGCGTGCTTATCACAAGCCTTTGTTGTTGGTGTTTAATAAAATCGATCTCTATCCGGAGCGCGATCGCGAGTTAATTTATCAACAATTGCAACAATTGGGAATGGGAAAGGAAGCCGATAAGGAATTACAAGCCTTACTTTCTCCCCAAGAAATTGTTATGACCGCCGCCGCTCCCGCACCCTTTCAAGTGAGAGTAGAATGGCCGGATGGTCGCATCACCCAAGAATGGGAAACGCCGCCGCCGCAAATCGATGTTTTGCGCGAAAAAATCTTAGAAATTTTCAATCAGGAAGGGCGATCGCTGCTTGCGCTCAATGCACTAGTACAAGCACGGGAAGCTGAGAAAAAATTAGCGCGAAAAACTATCGAACTCCGTCAAAAAGAAGCGGAGGAAACAATTTGGAATTATGCCAAATATAAAGCCTTAATCGTGGCATTTAATCCCCTTCCTTTAGTCGATCTGATTGTGGGAATGCTGGCAGATTTAGCTTTAATTCGCTCCCTCGCACGCTTGTATGGTTTGCCGATGACGAGTTATGAAGCGGGAAAAGTTTGGCAGAAAATCTTATTCAGTTCCGGGGGTTTGCTATTGGGAGAACTGGGATCGAGCTTTCTTTTAAGTATTGGTAAAACAACGGCTGCGGGCGGTTTAGAAGGGTCTGGAACATTAACCTCGTGGCTGTTAGCGGCCAGTTTGCAAGGAGGTGTAGCGGGATATGGGGCTTATGCTGTTGGTAAGGTGGCGCAACGGTATTTAGAGGCGGGATGTACTTGGGGAAAATCGGGTGCAAGTACCGTGATTGCTGAAATTCTCTCCCAAGTCGAACCGAGTGCGATCGTTTATCGGCTGCGTAATGAAATTGGCATTCAGTAGGGTGCTGTTAACGAAACAAAGTGAAGCGTAACGCACCCATTTGAAGTTACTGGCTATGTGCTTATTGAGTTTGAATTAAGGAGAATTAAAGCTAATTAAACGATTTTCAGGAATCTGTCCGGAGAACTTCCCACCATCGGTTAAAACACCTACCATCCGCACTGGATAATCGGGAGAAATATCTAGATCGTGCCAAGGAATTGCTAATTCCAAACATTGATTCAATGCCATGTATGCCGAACATTTGCGCCGATGCCATGCACCAAATTCTCCGGCTTCATCCAGCCAAACTTGCCGCGATCGCAAATTGATGCCTAAATGATGATGGAATTCGTAATTTAACGGGTCGATATCCGGCAATTCCGGTAATGGTGCCCGGTTATTGGACATGAGAATACCGGGATAAAACCAGAGTAAATGTAACTCAGAGGGCAACTCTTTCGAGACATCAATTCCCGTTTTAAAATCCAAACGCAAGTAAAAATTCAAGTGATCCAACCCGTAAAATAAACGCTGCACCGTGCTGCTTTGGTGCATGGTCCCTCGCGCGCCGCCAATCTCTACTAAACCCGCTTTATCCCAATCTTGTTCGTCTCCAAACCCATCAATAAACGGGTGAATAAAGCTGCTGGGAACGCGATCTCCGTAGATATTGTGGCGTTCTACTTCTTCTTCTAAAGTATCGGGAATGGGTTCCCCCAACGCCTCGTATAACTCCATTAAATGCTCTCGAAAAAGGCGATCGAACATGGCATCTTGGTTAGAAGAATGACCCTCCCCAAACCACCAAAACCAATCGGATCCCTCTGCGGCGTATAATGCTTCCCAGGCTTTCGGATTCTTTTCCTCTGTCGCTTCCGGATGTTTATCTAAGGTTGCTCGCGCTTCATAAAGCAAATCCCAAGCGCGATTTTTCACCGGATCGCCGATCCAAGTGGTAAAACTACCATCAACCCAAGAGCCGCTATGGAGCTTTTCTAAGGGGATAGTTTGCGTGGGGGGAAATTTTGTCAAAAATTCCGAAACCGTGACTAATTCGAGATTATTATCGTTGCTGAGGTGCTGATAGAGACAGTCGAGGAAGGGTAAGCCATCTTGCTGATAGAATTCCCAGCAATTTTCCCCGTCTAAGGCAATGGTCACTAACCAAGGTTCGTTCTCGTGGGGGTTGCGAGAACGGTCGATCGCTTGCAAATGTCCGATTAAATCTCTCGCCGCGTCTTGGGGAGACATGGTGCTGTAGGTAAAACCGATCAAATCGGATAAGCGGTGATCCCGAAACGCGATCGCCACGTCTCCATAAGGGGTTTCCAAGCGATAAGGACGATATAACACCTCCGGATCGTAGAGATTTCCCCCTTCATCCCGATGGAAAAAGCGATCGAGACTCCATCCCAATACCGCCTCGTCCGAGCAGATCCACTTAAAGCCCTCTTTCGCAATGTGAGGTAAGATTGCCGGACTGACAGACTGTTCCGACGGCCACAGTCCTCGCGGATTCCTCACAAATCTTTCTCGATAAACCTCTTTAGCTTTGCGGAGATGGCGGGGAATATCTTCAGGCCACTGAAAGCGATTTTTCGGCAAAGCCATATTCGGGACGGCGACCCGTCCGGCATGAGTATCCGCCAGTAGGGGTAAAATAGGGTGAGTATAGGGCGTGGTCGTGACTTCTAATTGCCCCGCTTCCTGCATTTCCCGGTGTTTGGGAATAATATTGCCGATAATTTCCCGTTGTTTGCGATAAATTCCCTGCCGATCTTCTAGGGTAAAACCTTTCTCCTTTTTCAACCATGTAGCAATTTGGGGGTCGTCCCAAAACAATGGATCGATCCAGACTAAATTATGCCATGCCAATAAATCTCCGTAATCGTCGGCCTGCCAATTGTCCAGACACCATGTTGCCCCTTTCTCTTGGCGTTGGTGATAAAGTTGGGCGTAACGGGGATGAGGATCGACGAGAGTATGATGGTTGCCATCAAAAAAATGATCGATGATAAACTGTTGCTGCTCTCGATTCAGTTTTTTTTCGTCCGTTAAAGCCACTGCTAAGTACGGATCGATCGCCTTTCCAGCAATATAGTCTTCGAGTTGCAAAATCAGGGAGGGAACGAGATTTACTGTTTGATGAAGCTGAGGGTATCGCTCCAAAATTAAAATCAGATCCAGATAATCTTTCGTCCCGTGCAATCTAACCCACGGTAGGCGATATTCTCCGCCGGTGGACTTGTAGAGAGGTTGGTGTTGATGCCAGACAAAGGCAATGTAGAGGGGATGAGACACGATCGCAAAGGGGGGTGCAATAAAGACGAACCGAAATCCGGCGGATTGGTGTTTACTATAACCCGATTTTTCCGTTGTAAATCTGTATTTTTCCCTTGCGATCGCTAAAGTTTACAAAACTTAGCTTAGATGACTTGTTCTACTTCCACAACTTCGGGAATTTTTTCCCGCAAGCGACGTTCGATGCCCATTTTGAGGGTCATTAGGGAACTCGGACAAGAACCGCAGGCACCTTGCAAGCGTAATTTGACGATCGGTCCGTCAATGTCTACTAATTCAACATTACCCCCATCCGCCATCAGATAGGGACGCATTTCGTCAAGGACGGTTTCGACGTTGTCATCGGTGAGCGCTAGGGTTGACATTGTTACCTCTTTCACATTTCCACAACTTCTTTCATCCTAGCGTTAGAATTGTGCAAAAGTAAACTAGAAGTTCGGTTATCCACCAAACTATTTTTCCCAGAAAATACGCTTTTAAATTCGCTCTATCTCTGGGTATATTTTTGAGGCAGAGTTCGTTTAAAAATGAAAATGAGTTCGGAGTCCATATCTGCCCTTGTCACCATGAGACAAATCGTCCAATTAATGCGAGTGCATCAATGGGTTAAAAATGGTTTTATTTTTATCCCAGCTTTCTTTGCCGGTAAAATTTTCGTTTCTTGGGTTTTACTCAATCTCACGATCGCGTTTGTCGCTTTTTCTCTCATGGCGAGTTGCGTTTATATTATTAATGATTATATCGATATTCCTCACGATAAGCTCCATCCAGAAAAATGTAAGCGTCCCTTGGCATCGGGGGCAATTAGCAGATATCAGGCGCGAATTATCTTGCTGCTTTTGTTTGCCATTGCTTTGGCTTTAGCGCTGTATTTACCTGCTTTTGCTTTGGTGACGATATTGGGATATTTTTCCATGAATCTCCTCTATAGTTTTAAGTTAAAGCATATTGCGATTATCGATGTTTCTATTATTGCGATCGGCTTTTTATTGCGAGTAGCTTTGGGAGGAATTGCCGCAGGTGTTCCCATTTCTCACTGGTTAATTATGTTAACCTTTCTCTTGGCAATGCTCCTCGGACTGGCCAAACGTCGCGATGAATTTTTAATTTATTTAGAAGGCATGAATACGCGCAAATCAATTGAAGGCTATAATTTACAATTTATTGACGTGTCCATGATGCTGGCATCCTCGGTTACAGTTGTCACCTATATCATGTATACCGTGTCAGAAGAAGTCATCGATCGCATTGGCAATGACAATGTGTATTTGACGACGCTTTTTCCAATTTTGGGGATTATGCGCTATCTACAACAAACTTTAGTTTTTACCAAGACCGGATCGCCGACTAAAATCTTGTTAAGCGATCGCTTTATCCAACTGGTTATTTTACTCTGGTTGCTGAGCTTTGGAGTACTCCTCTATAGCTAACTATACTGCTAAAACAACAAACAACATGAAAGACCTGAAAGAAATCAAAAATTGGGGCAACTATCCCAGCCTTCCCGCCCGTTTTACCGAACTCGAATTTATTAACGAGATTTCCGAATTTA
>JBCCVR010000222.1:0-10633 GCA_039194995.1 Cyanobacteria bacterium P01_E01_bin.42
TGATGTCTTTGAAGCATTTTACGTTTACTTCTTAGGCTGTCCAATCTCTCATTTCGGTTTCCTAAGTTTTATCCTAGCTATCATACCCCCTTTCCCTCTCTGTGTCTACCTTTTAGCGACTTTTGCCTAATGGGTAGCTTAGTAAGAGGGGAAAAGAAGGGGGGATCTCCAATAACCAATAACTAATTCAACTTTGCCCCTTTTAAATTTGCACCCGTTAAATTTGCACCTGTGAGATCGGCACTTTTCAGGTTTGCTCCCCTCAGATCGGCATAACTGAGATCGGCATTTTTTAAATACGCTCCTCTCAAGTCGGCTTTCTTGAGATCTGCCCCGCGTAAGTTCGCATTTCTCAAGTCCTTACTTTGCAGATCCGCCCCGCTTAAATTGCAGCCCGGACATTCGTAAATTTTACCGATGGGTTGGGGATTTTCCGGGTTGGGAGTCTCGATCGCGGGAGGAGTCGGAATAGGGGGGCGAGGCGCGGGAGTTTGTACCAAAATACTGGTTAAGATGCCAACAACAACACCTCCCCCCGTCAACGTTAAACCCGTCGTCACAAACTGAGGCCAAGAGAGATTCAAAACGGGTTTTGTCGCGATCGCTTGCAATTTTGTCAAAGCCGTTTGCGCATCGGGAAAGCGATCGCTCGGGGAAACTGCCGTCATTTTTTCCAACCAACGGAGAAAGCGGGGTTTGATCCCGGGTAATAAATGCTTGCAATTGAGATGATTGTTCCGATCGAATAAATTACCGACTTGGGGCGATCGCGTCCCCGTCAGCCAGCAAATTAACGTCACTCCCAAGCTGTATAAATCCGAGGCTTTGGTTAAAGGGCGATTTAAAATCTGTTCTGGGGGCATAAAACCCAACGTCCCTTTGATCGTACTGTGTGCGAAAGCCTCTTCGCGATCGGGACGGGCAAAACCGAAATCAATCAAATAAGTCCGGCTTGAATCTTGGGGATCGATGAGAATATTTTCCGGTTTGATATCCCGATGAAAAATGGGCGGTTTTTGACTTTGCAAATAAACTAAAATTTCTAAAATCGAAATCGCAATCTTTTGCACTTCTCTTTCGGGAAGGGGAGAGGCGATCGCCGGAGAACGAGCGGGTTTGTATTCCTGTACCAAGCAAAACCCATCTTCAGTTTCAAAAGAATCGAGGTATTTGGGAATTTGAGGATGATCCAAACGCTCTAATATTTCAATTTCTCGTTCGTGAGCCTCATAAGCCAACCACGTTGTTTCCAATTTGGCAAATTGAAATTGTTTGATGACTACGAGGTTTTCCGTGGGGAGATGTTTTGCCAAATATGCGATTCGTCCTCCCAATCGATCTTGACTCAACGGTTTTTCAACTTGATAACCGCGATCGATAAATGTTTTTTTGGTTATTTGTTGTTTGTTGTTTGTTGTTTGTTTGTTGTTTGTTAATACCTCCTCTTCTTGCACTCTCCCTCTTGCACTCCCCCTCTTGGGAGGGGGTTGGGGGGTGGGTTTGGGGCTGGGGGGTGGGTTATTGGTTATTGGTTGTTGATTCATTTGCCTTCTCTTCCTCTCTTCCTTATTGTTTTGCCAGCTTTTGACTTGCTTGTACCAAACGGATAAACTCGGCGCGATAACCTTCTAGGTCTACACCTTGCGACTCTTTCGCTAATTTTAGCACTCCGGCAAAACTGGCTCGCCCTCGATCGGGAGAATCTCGCAAAACCATGCCAAAACTTGCTACAGCCGCCGAGAACTTAAAGTTTTCTGAAGTTTCGTTAAAAGGTTTTTCGATATCTTCAATGGGATAAGCAAGTAATTGCGAAGTATCGCGATCGGGTTGTTTGTAACGTAACTTCACCTCCATCAATTCATCAGAGTTTGTGGCTTCATTTTGTTGATATTTCGATGCGTCGATATCCGGCAACTTAACACTGGTTTCCACACCAACGGGAACAATTTCGTACAGTGCCGTCACGGTATGTCCCGCACCTAATTCTCCCGCATCTTTCGTATCGTCGTTAAAATCCTCGTTCTTTAAACGTCGGTTTTCGTAACCGATGAGACGATATGCCTTAACTTTGACGGGATTAAAATCAACTTGAATTTTGACATCTTTGGCAATGGTCAGTAAAGTTCCGCCCATTTCCTTAACCAGCACTTTTTTTGCTTCCAGTTCATTATCGATATAGGCGTAATTTCCATTGCCTTGATTGGCAAGTTTCTCCATTTTGGAATCTTGAAAATTGCCCATGCCAACGCCCAAAATAGTGAGAAAAATATCATCTTCTCGTTTCTCTTCGATCAGTTTAACCAGTTCTGTATCACTGCTAATGCCTATATTAAAATCGCCATCTGTCGCCAGAATCACGCGATTATTACCCGATCGCTTAAAATTCCTTTTTGCCAATTGGTAGGCGAGTTTAATCCCTTCTCCGCCTGCGGTCGAACCCCCAGCCGCCAAGCGATCGATCGCCATGAGAATGACATCTTTGCGATCTCCGGGAGTTGGGGGCAACACAACCCCAGCAGCCCCGGCATAAACCACAATACTGACAGTATCTTCGGGTCTCATTTCTCCTACCAACAACTTGAAGGCAGATTTTAATAACGGCAGTTTATTGGCTTCTGTCATCGAGCCGGAAACATCAATCAAAAAAACGAGATTGTTGGGGGGTAAATCTTCCGTGGCGATCCGTTTACCTTGAATGCCAATATGAACCAGTTGGTGTTGGGGATTCCAAGGCGATCGCGAAACTTCCGTGGCGATCGCAAAAGGTTCGCTGCCTTGGGGCTGGGGATATTCGTAATTGAAATAGTTAATTAATTCTTCAATTCTAACGGCATCCTTGGGGGGCGTTTGGCCGTTGTTAATAAAGCGCCGAATATTACTATAAGATGCCGTATCCACATCAATCGAAAAGGTAGAAAAAGGATCGCTTTCTGCTAGTTTAAATCCCGTCTCTTCAATGCGATCGTAAGTTTCTTGACTTTCTTCTTCTGGTAACGGGTTAACTTGAGTTAGGACGTTCGATGAAACAGTCGGACGAGGGGCAATATTAACAATCTCGGAGGATGTCTGAGTCGATGGGGCGATCGCGGAATTTTGTTCTGTCGGACTTGGGAATTCATCTCGCGGGGTAGATGTTACTCTCCTTTCTAAAAGAGTGCGATCGCCGCGACCGGATCCGCTTTCCGATATAGGTGCGCCACCACAAGCGATCGCCAACTGTCCGACCAATGTTAACAGCCCCAAATAAGCGATCGCTTTTATTTTTGTGCTCATCATCTCCCCCGACAGTAATTGTTTGCCAACTTCAGGGTAGACCGATCGGCAAACGCGATCGCCCCCCGTTTCAGTTTCTGATACGATTTGGATACGGCAGCGCGATCGAAGTTTTCCGCCAGAACGCAAAAATGAACGTAGAAATGTCTTTATAAATGTCTGTGCCGCCCGAATATCGAGTGCTTGTATCGAATCCAGACGAGTTTTTTAGATGAATATCAAGGAAAGACTTTCAATTCTGCGCCCAAATCAATATCATAGTGCCTAGTAAATCGTCTCATGGTTTAGGTGTAAGATGCACGTCAAAAAATTGAGCCTGCTGGCCAGCGTTCTCACGCTATTGCTTGGAGCGATCGCGACGGAAACGGCTCGTGCCGAGTCTAATATCGAATTAAATGCTGGAAATCTCGAAAAGCCGATTCTAATGGCTCAACGAAGCGCTCCTCGCGCCCCCAGAGTTAGAGGGATCGTCAAAAGCGTTGTCGGAACCCAAGTTCTCGTAGAACTCGATCGCGCTCAAGAACCTTATATGTGGGTTGGAGTTCCTCAAGCTCAACTCGGAGCGCTCAATTTGATGGGCGGAACGCCAGTGTTTGTTGAAGACAACAAAATCGTGGGTTTGGCACCTTATGCGGCTCCCATTCCTCCTCGTCCGAGTAACTTCAGCAGTCGCATTCAAGCGCTTTGGGCTGACTACGAGCGCTCTCTCGATCGCAACCCCAGTCCCTCCACCATCTCTTTACCCTTTGAGTCCGCCCCGGCAGTAACTCCTCTTCCAACAACCTCCCCAGTTCCCATTCAAGGACTGTGGTAATTTTTTCAAGCTGGGGAGTTTGTTGCACCCCCATGCAGTCCTGTTAAGAAACTATAAGAATCGAGGGCGTATTGTCGAGTACGGCCTCATTTTTTACTTCAGATTGTCATCTCTAACAAAAACGGACTATCTTTAAAAAAGACCAGAGAAAAGGGGATAATCGAGCGGTTTTTATGAGTACCCGCCAAGTTTTAAATACCAATACAGTTTTAGCCCGTTTCCATCAAGGAGAACGCAATTTTTCTGATATAAAACTCCGTCAAGGGAATTTTACCGGCCAATCTCTCAACCAAATCGATCTCAGTTCTGCCGATCTCAAACAGATTAACTTAAGCCGCACTAAACTCATTCAGGCAAATTTAACCCGTGCTACTCTTCGTCAAGTCGATCTCAGCCGCGCTCTCCTCATCGATGCTACGCTGTCCCAAAGCACGCTTGAAGGGGTTTGCCTGCAAGAAGCGAATTTAAGTGGTGCAATATTGGGTAGGGCGATCGCCAGAAATGTTAACCTCGCTCGTGCCTGTTTGCAAGGAAGCAGCGCGATCGAGGTGCAATTTTTAGAAGGAACGACTCTCACAGTTGCCAATCTCATGGGAGCGACCCTAACCGGGAGCTTGTTGGCGAAAATTGACCTTGGTGGGGCAAACTTAACCAAAGCAATTTTGACCCGGACAAACCTGAGCGAAGCCAATCTTAAAGCTGCATCTTTAATTCGCGCTTATCTGAAAAATGTTAATTTACGCGGTGCAAATTTACAAAATGCAGATTTGAGTTTTGCAAACTTGAAAAGTGCCGATCTAACCGGAGCAAATTTGAAAGGCGCAAACTTAGAAGGAGCCAATCTAACCCAAGCAAATTTAACATCAGCCAATCTTCGCAATGCTTGTTTGCAGGGGGTCGAATTAGCAAACGCCAATCTCCAACAAGTTAACTTAACGCGGGCTAACTTATCGAGTGCAAATTTGTTGGGTTGCAATCTTAGTTTTGCCAATCTAACAGAGGCAAATTTATTTCAAACCGGATTATTATTGACCCATTTAAAAGGGACTAAGTTCAACCAAGCAAATTTAACGCAGGCGAATCTCATTGGGGCAACATTTGCTCTAACTGACTTCTCCAATGCTTTTTTAGATACGGCAATTTTTCCCAATGGAATTATAGAAGAATGACGTTAAAACAGACAAGCATGATGAGAACAATTTTTAATCATAAGCAATACAAAAAATTGGGCGCGATCGCTGTCATTTTTACAATGAGCTTTTTGGTCATTGCCTGCGATTCAATTGCCAATAATGGGGAAGAGCGAATCCGCTTAAGAGTTGGTCTCGATCCGACTTTTCCGCCTTTTGCCATACGAGATGAGAACAATCGCGTTGTGGGTTTTGAACTCGATTTGTTGCAGGCGATCGCAGAACGAGGAGAAATCGATCTCGATATTAAAGATGAGTACCGGTTCGATCGATTAATCCCTGCCTTAGAACGAGGAGAGATTGATGCAATTATGAGCGGGATGACGATCGCACCCGAACAAGCCAGAAAAGTGGCCTTTTCCCGTCCTTACTTTCAAACGGGATTGGCGATCGTGCTTCGAGATGAGGAGCAACAAATCAAAAGTCTCGGCGATCTCAAAAATAAAACGATTGCCGTCCAAATTGGCACAAAAGGCGCGAGAAAAGCAGAAGATATAGCAGGAGCAAAAATCAGTCAATTCTCTTCTGTTGCCCTCGCTTTACACGAATTAAAAAATGGAAATATCGATGCCGTTATTCACAATCTCCCGGAAGTCTTATATGCGATTAAAATTGGCAATTTAGATGGATTGAGAATTGTTGAAAATTTATTAACAACGGAGTATTACGGCATCGCCTTATCTAAAGATTCGCAACAGATCGAGCGTGTCAACGATGTCATAGAAGAATTAATTACCGATCGCACTTACGAAGATATTTACGGTCAATGGTATGGTAGCGAACCCCCATCGCTGCCCGAAATTGCTCCGATTTTAGAATAGTGAGAAAATTGCCCATCTCTCAAAGCCGTAAAAAATCTTTAGATACCACTCAAGGGGACGAGATTCTGGTAAATTAATAAGCCGACAAGTACATGGATGATAACACATGAAACGCAGGGTATTAATTTTGACGTTCTCTTTAGTTGCTGCTTTAGGCGCGATCGCTGGATGTAGCAGTTCTGAAGAAGGAGATAGCGGCGCGCAAAAGGTGGTTATGGCAACATCTGCCGACTATCCGCCTTATGGATTTTACGAAACGGCTAAGGGAGAAGGCGAACCCATTGGCTTTGATATTGACATTGCGACCTATATTACCGATGAGTTGGGTTATGAACTAGAAGTCAAGGATATGGATTTTAGTGGTATTATTCCAGCTTTACAATCCAAGCGGGTTGATTTTGCCATGTCGGGTATGACCCCAACGGAAGAGCGCAAGGAAAGTGTTGATTTTTCCAGTATTTATTATGATGCTAAAAACGCGATTGTTGCAGCCGAAGGGTCAGAATATGAGAGCTATCAAGATCTGGCTGGTAAAAAAGTCGGCGTTCAATTGGGAACGACGCAGCAAGAAGAAGCAGAAACAAAAGCAGAAGAAGTTGGGGATATTACCCTCGAACCGCGCAATAAAGTTAGCGATTTGATCCAAGAAGTCAAAGCCGGACGCATTGATGCTGTTATTCTTGAAGATACTGTAGCTAAAGGGTATATCAATACGAATCCCGATTTGATTTTTACTCCGATTGAAAACGTTGACACAATATCCGGAGCAGCGATCGCTTTTCCTAAAGATTCCGAGTTAACGGAGAAATTTGACACCGTTCTCCAAGAAATGAAAGAAAGTGGAGAACTCGACAAATTAGTCAAAAAATGGTTTGAAGACTATTATGAACAACAAGATAGTGCAGAATAATTCGGGATTAAACAAACAATGAATTTTGCAACTGCCAGTCTTATTTCTCACTATCACTTAGCTGAATTCAATCTAGATTTTGGGAGAATTACACCCTCCATTCCCTTTATTTTAACAGGGATTGTTATCACTCTCGAATTTACCCTCATTTCGACAGTCTTGGGGTTTTTGTGGGGAACACTCCTCTCATTATGTAAAATTTCCAGTATCAAACCGCTCTATTGGTTCGGTTTGGCTTATACTTCGATCTTCCGAGGAACGCCCCTACTGGTGCAATTGTCGCTGATTTATTTTGCTACGCCCCAACTCACGGGTTACGATATCTCTGGTTTTGAAGCGGGTGTCATTACCTTTTCTCTCAATTCGGGAGCTTATGTTTCTGAGGTGATTCGGGCGGGAATTTTAGCGATCGACAAAGGGCAAACTGAAGCGGCTATGTCTCTCGGTGTAACCTACCGACCGATGATGGTGGATATTATTTTACCCCAAGCCATTAAGAATATTTTGCCCGCTTTGGTAAACGAATCCATTGCCCTCTTAAAAGATTCTGCCCTCGTTTCCACCATTGGCGCGCAAGATCTCTTGCGTCGCGCCCAAATTGTCGGGGCAGAAAAATACGTCTACTTTGAACCGTTATTACTCGTCGCCGCGATCTACTATCTCATGGTGATGGTTTTGACGGTGAGTTCGACAATCCTAGAAAATCGCTTGCGTCGCAGTGGCTAAGGCGATCGCTACCAATATATTCTATTCGGAATGGAGGAAATAATGACAGATCGAAGTAATGTTGCCATTCGCGTCGATCGCTTGGTGAAATCCTTTGGAAGTTTGCAGGTCTTGAAGGAAATTTCGACGGAGATTTCTAGGGGAGAAGTTGTCGCCACGATCGGCCCGTCGGGTTCGGGCAAATCGACGTTTTTGCGCTGTTTGAATTTGTTAGAAAAGCCGACCTCCGGCCAAATCTATATCGATGGCGTTGACATTACCAATCCGAAAACCGATGTTATGAAAATGCGGCAAAATGTGGGGATGGTCTTTCAACATTTTCACCTATTTCCCCACATGACGGTATTGCGAAATATTATGTATGCCCCGATGAAGGTGAAACAAGTTGCGGAAAACATGGCACGCCAAAAAGCATCGGAATTGTTGGCGCGCGTGGGGTTAGCAGAAAAAGCCAATGTTTACCCCTCCAAACTATCGGGAGGACAAAAACAACGAGTTGCGATCGCCCGCGCTTTGGCGATGGAACCGGATATCATGTTATTTGATGAACCTACATCCGCCCTCGATCCGGAAATGGTCAAGGAAGTTCTCGACGTGATGAAGGGCGTTTCTGAAAGTGGTATGACGATGGCAGTGGTGACCCATGAAATGGGATTTGCGCGCGAAGTTGCCGATCGCATTCTCTTCCTCGATGGAGGTAAGATTGCCGAAGATGCCTCTCCCGATGAATTTTTCCAAAACCCCAGCAGCGATCGCGCCAAGCAGTTTCTAGAGAAAATTTTATAGGTTCTCTCGTGGATTTCTCAATCTGCAAGCATCGCTTTGGTGTAATGGACGGGATATAATGCGATCTTAATCGATCGCATTTTTGTTCTCTTTTTATGAATTATCTGGCTCATTTATTTTTAGCAGAAGATAATCCCGAATCTAAAATTGGTAATTTATTGGGTGATTTTGTCAAGGGATCTTTGAAAAAATATACAAACATCTATAGCGAAAATATTATTCGCGGTATCGAACAACATCGAAAAATTGATGCTTTCACCGATACTCACGAGATTTTCTGCCGCAGTAAAAAGCGAATTCGCGAACAGCAAAAACATTATTCGGGGATTGCGATCGATATTTACTACGATCATTTTCTTTCTTTACATTGGTCTAAATTTTCCGCCGAAGGTCGAGAGGAATTTATCAACACAATCTACGCTATTTTGCAAGCAAATTTAGCAATTTTACCCAAGAATTTAAGAGCGATCGTTCCCCGCATTCAACAAGAAAATTGGTTAAATTCGTATCAAACTTTGTCAGGCGTTCATCTCACTTTAACACGGATCTCGCGACGATTTAAACGAGCTAATCCCCTCGATCGCGCCTGTCTGGATTTGCAAGCCAATTATCGAGAAATAGAACGAGATTTCTTAAGTTTTTTTCCCGAATTAATCACCTATACAAGGGAACTGTGCGATCGCTAATCATTCAGCTTTCTTCTATTTCTTGCTTTTGACGATATTCTCTCCAAATTGGGATTGCAATCCAAGCGGCAAATCCCAATAAGGCTAAAATACCCAATTGTGCCGCCCAATTTGCTACTTGATGTAATGGCACAATTTGCCCGACAATATAGGCAAAAGTGACCGTAACCGATGCCCAAATGACCGCACCGCCAAAATTACATAACAAGAATTTAAGATAAGGCATTTGCGTAATTCCAGCGAGAGGGCCGGCAAAAATCCGCAACAGGGCAACAAAACGGCCGAAAAATACCGCTTTCGCTGCATTTTTGGTAAATTGATTTCTGGCTTCTAACAGGTGTTGTTCGGGAATGCGAAAAAAGCGTTCGATGCGTTCTAACAAAGATAATCCCCCCCATCTTCCCAACCAATAACCGAAATTATCCCCTAGAATTGCCCCTCCCATGGCACTGATTAACACCCATTGAAAATTAAGTTCTCCA
Source organism: Cyanobacteria bacterium P01_E01_bin.42 (assembly GCA_039194995.1). Taxonomy (GTDB): domain Bacteria; phylum Cyanobacteriota; class Cyanobacteriia; order Cyanobacteriales; family Spirulinaceae; genus CCY15215. The sequence continues at coordinate 9,689 of JBCCVR010000222.1, forward strand.
CTGCCTGCCAAAAAACCACCGACGAGCGTAATACTTTCTCCCGTTTTGGTAATACCCGTATTTTCTAAAGCAATTCCTAAAAAAACGACCCAATAACCATAATGATGAGCGAGTTCTTGAATTGCTTCAAGAGAAAAAATTTCTAGAGACATTAGCCAAAAACTTTTAGAGTATGGGATAGATTTGAGTATGCCAACGCGATCGCAATCTTACAAAGATATTCATAACGCCGCGATCGCGAGATAGCTCAATCGACGATACGAACCCCAATCACACTGCCATTAAAATTATAACTTTGACCGTCGAGTTCTATGGTTTTGCCGATTTTGATTTGATTGTTCCCCAAAACAGCGACATTGTCGGTTACTTGTGCTTCTCCAGCTAAAGTAATTGTCATATCGGTGCTGAAAGAATCCGCCGCCGTTCGAGGTTCTGAGATGACTCGAACGGAGCCATCAGGTTGAGGAATAATAACCTGTCTGTCCAGTAACTCTATTTCTTTGATTTCCACCGAACCGCTTGGCTGATTCCGAATAATAATATTGGTTTTGCCGGCTTCTTGCATCTCTTGTAGGAGTTCGTCAGGATTTTTAACGTTTAATCCCCGCACCACGACATCAACTTCAATCGGTTTTGTGGCAACTTGTGCGAGGGATCCCGATGTTCCGGGGACAAAAAAGATACCGATAATGACTAAAAGAATAACTAAAGCCGCTCCCAAATCGAGAATGCTGAGTTTGCCAAATAAGCGCCCTTTAGAATCGATAATATTCATTTGCTGTTTGGAAAAATTGCGAGACTAATCAAACCTTATCAGCGATCGCACCCTCAAGGGATGCTTGACAAACCAGTCAGAATATGCGGAACGCGAGACTTGAACTCGCACAGGATTATCTCCCACTAGAACCTGAATCTAGCGCGTCTACCAATTCCGCCAGTTCCGCA
>JBCCVR010000223.1:0-10592 GCA_039194995.1 Cyanobacteria bacterium P01_E01_bin.42
CCCCGTCGAAATCGGACAGTTTTCTTCTCTTCAATCTTTTAATCTTAGAAGAAATCTACTTAAGACACTACCTCCGGAAATTGGATGTCTGACCTCTCTCAACTTTTTTGATTTGGAAGACAATTGTCTTACAGAAGTTCCCGCAGGAATTGGATCTCTTTCTAGTCTCCAATTTTTAAATATTAAAAAAAATAAATTTAGAAAGCTGCCTCCAGAAATTGGAAATCTTGTCTCTCTTCAATCTCTCGATTTGAGAGAAAATAAACTTAGAAAGCTGCCTCCAGAAATTGGAAATCTTGTCTCTCTTCAATCTCTCAATCTTGCAAGAAATTTACTGAAAGAACTACCTCTAGAAATTGGATATCTTTCTTCTCTCCAATTATTTAATGTTGGGAACAATCCATTATTTATCACGCCAGAATTAAACAAAGAAGATGGAATAGAAATTCGTGATTTTTATCGTCAGAAGTTGCAGCAAGGTATTGATCGTATTTATGAAGCAAAACTTTTACTTGTTGGTGAAGGTGGTGCGGGTAAAACAACTCTTTCGAAAAAGATTGAAGATGAAAAGTATGAGCTAGTCTCAAACGAACAATCAACTGAGGGTATTGATATTATTCGCTGGACATTTCCTCTAAAAGATAACCGTGAATTTGTCGTTAATATTTGGGACTTTGGTGGACAGGAAATTTACCATGCAACTCATCAATTTTTTCTTACCAAACGTTCTCTCTATATTTTGGTCGCCGATAGTAGAAAAGAAGACACTGATTTTTTCTACTGGTTAAATGTTGTTGAGCTTTTGAGTGAAACTAGCCCAATTCTCATTGTACAAAATGAGAAACAAGACCGAAAGAGAGAAATTAATGAACGGCAACTACGGGGAGAATTTCTTAACTTAAAAGAAGTTATTTCTAGTAATCTTGCAAACAATCGTGGATTGTTTGATATTAAACAAAATATTGAACATTATATTACTTCTTTACCTCATGTTGGTGACAAATTGCCTAAAACTTGGGTCACAGTTCGTAAAGCTCTCGAAACCAATCCTCATAATTATATTACCCTAGAAAAATATCTTGAAATCTGCCAAGAATATGGTTTTGCTCGCCGCAAAGATGCACTCCAACTTAGTGGTTATCTTCACGATCTGGGTGTATGTCTCCATTTCCAAGAAGATGATCTCCTCCACAAAACTGTTATCCTCAAACCTACTTGGGGCACTGATGCAGTTTACCGCGTCCTTGATAATCCTCAAGTCATTAAAAATCTCGGCCACTTCAGCCGAGACGATCTCGCTATAATTTGGCATGAAGAACAATATGCCATAATGTGCCCTGAATTGTTACGCCTGATGATGAACTTCAAACTATGTTATGAAATTCCTAGCAGTCTCAATAACTATATTGCCCCACAACTCCTCAGCCCAAACTCACCGGAATATACTTGGGATCAAACCAATATCCTTCTCCTACGCTATTCCTACATATTTATGCCTAAAGGAATTCTCACTCGATTTATCGTCGAAATGCACCAATGGATTGAAAATCAAACTTGTGTTTGGAAAACAGGAGTTGTGCTTAGTCAAGACTATGCCCGTGCTGAAATTATCGAATTGTATCATCGCAAAGAAATCCACATTCGTATTTGCGGAGATCGCAGGCGCGATCTTCTCACGACTATCCGCTACGAATTCAACAAAATTCACAAAACTTATGAACGCCTGAAATATAATATCCTCGTTCCTTGTAACTGTATGGTTTGCACAGACAATCAAAATCCTCACTTCTATATTTACGATAAATTGATAGAAAGAATCTCAAACAAGAAAAAAACCATCGAATGCGGCAATCCACCCTACGACGACGTAAAAATTTCAGGACTAATCGATGATATTGAACCCACAATTTTTTTCTCAGATCGTCCTGAAAATCGCGATCGCAATCTAGGACGAATTCAATCAATATTACTTAGAAACATGTCAAACTCTAGAAATAATAATTTTAACGCCGAGCAAATTACCTATATTGAAAACAACGCAGGAGATGCGATCGGGCAACAATATACGTCCGATCGCGATTTAGCAGAATCTCTCGACGCGATCGCGCAAATCTTCAAAGAACTCTCGCACATTCACGCTACAACCGACGAACAAGAAATCGAGGTAATTATCGAAGCAGAAGTCGAGAAAATTAAAGAACGAGATCCGCACCGATGGCGCACTCTCAAACGCAAATTTTTCAACCCCAAACGCTGGTTATCGGGAGGACGTGCCGCCGCGATCGAGATTGTTAATCATTACGTCGATGAAAGTGCATGGGGTAAAGGAATTATTGCTTTCTTGGATAAAGTCAGCGAAGAGGAATAACCTCCTTTCCCTCTCTGTGTCCCTCTGTGTCTCTGTGGTTCGTTTCAATTAAGACCCCGATCGCATCGCCAAACGCCAGCAAATCCCCCCAAAACACCCACAGCTTAATCAATTGCAACGAAAAATACGAAATTTAGGGAACTCCGACGCTAAAATCGGTGGATGGTACAGGAAACTTTACAGGCAATCTCCATATCAGTAAGATGTAATGCCTAATAAGTTCCGTTTTGCGATCGCAGTAAATGGATAGAATGATGACCCAAATCGTTCCCGGCTTCCGACCCCGAAATCCTCAGAATCCCTTCACCAGCACTGAACGCATTTTTATGAAGTGGCGCAAACAACTCAAAGCACTCCCTTGTCTCGGCGGCGCGATCGCGATCTGGGGCTTAACGATAATACCCGGAATGGCCGCCGAACGCTTGCAATTGCGCTTTAGTCCCCTCGAAAAAAATATAGAAGTTGAAGATATTGAAAAATTTGCCAAAACCGGGAAAGTTCCCGAATCTCTGCAATTTCTTTCCGTTCTCCTCACCCCCCAACTACAATCGGTTTTAGCCAGTCGCTTGAATGTCGAACCGGAAATTATCGATTCCTTTCTGGACGATCTCCTCAATACTCCCGATGGGAAATGGTTGATGGAAGAACTGCAAAAAGCGCTTCCCGACACGAATATCGCCCAATTGAGAGCCGCTCTCTATTTGACCTTAGAACAAGCCGATGGGGTCAGTATTACCAGTTTTTTACGCGCCTACCCCCAAGAAACCCTCGTTCTCGATGCTAGTGCTGCGGTTAAAATTGCTTTGCAACTCAATGCCTCAAACTTGCAAAGTCAAGCCTTAGAACCCATCGTCAAGCGAGAACTGGCGATCGCCCCCGAAGATGTCGCCGCCTTCGTTCCCAGTTTCGATCCCAGCCAACCCACTCAGGCACGGGTACGCCAACGTGCGCTCATTCTCCGCGATCGCGAGCGAGATCGCCGCATTTCCGTGGATTTATACTACACCAAGGAAACTCGCGGTCCCCTCGTGGTACTGTCCCACGGTTTTGCCGCCGATCGCCGTTTTTTGGCGTATTTAGCCCGCCATTTAGCCTCCCACGGCTTCAGTACCATTTCTATCGAACACCCGGGTAGCAGCATTGAAACTCTCACTCGTTTAACCCTCGATTTTAATCCGACGGATGTATTGCCCGCCGAAGAATTTCTCGATCGCCCCAAAGATGTGAGTTTTGTGTTGAACCAATTGGAACGCTTGGGACAAAAGTGGACGTATTTAGGGGAGAAATTCGATCCAAGCCAAGCGATCGTTATCGGGCATTCTCTGGGAGGCTATACGGCTCTGGCTCTGGCGGGGGGAGAGTTGGATTTGGCGGAATTACGGGCGTTTTGCCAGCGTCGCACCCCTTTGGGTCGCTCTCCCGCCGATTGGTTGCAATGTTCGGCGGCGGAATTGCCCTATGGTAAGCTGCAATTGCGCGATCGCCGCGTGGTGGGAGTAATGGCGCTTAATCCCCTCGTGGGCAAACTCTTTGGCGATACTGGACTGGCACGGGTGCGAACGCCAACTTTAATGTGGAGCAGTAGCAATGATATCGTAACCCCACCTCTCGACCATCAATTGCGCCCGTTCAATCAACTCGAAGGGGAAAAGTATTTTATCTCCTCAAGCGGGGCGACTCACATGAGTATTACCGATCCTGGCAATCTTAATAGTGCGGTGGCTCAAAGTAGCGTTGTACAAGAGTTGATGGGGCAAGAAGCCGAACCCGTGCGTCAGTTGGTGCGGGGGGTGAGTTTGGCTTGGGTCAACCAATGGAGCGATCGCGCGGTGATTTATCGTCCCTTTCTTTCCCCAGCCTACGTCCAGTCCCTCTCAACCCCAACCTTGGAAATGCGTATGGCGCAAGAGTTTCCCACTGCTCTCAATCTCTGGATGCAGGTGGTAGACAAGAGCAATCAACCGTTAGTCTACCAAGATAAAACCCAAGAGGGCCCGGCTTTTGGGTTCTTTGAGGAGGGATTGGATGGGATTAAACGCGCATTTCGTTCCCCCGACTACTGCACGGCGCAACTCAGACGAATTTTTGACCGAGTTTTGAGCAATGAGGCTTAATCGCGATCGCCCTGCCGATTGCCGTAACGCAGAAATAGGGCGATCGCAACACTGGTGACGAACATTAACACCATACTCAATGCCGAACCAAAGCCCCAATTGCGGGTGATACCTAAGAATTGATTGTAAATGAGGCGGGATGCAGTCATACTGGATGCGCCGCCCAGCAGTTCCGGATCGATAAAGTCACCCAAAGCACTAATAAAAACCAGCAAACTGCCTGCAACAATGCCCGATCGCGTTTGCGGAATGGTAATTTTCCAGAAGGTTTGTAGGGGAGTTGCCCCCAGATCTGCGGCAGCTTCAAGCACATTAGTATCTAACTTTTCCACCGACGCATAGAGAATAAGCACCATATACGGCAAATAATTGTAAGTCATGCCGATGATGACAGCGATCGGACTATTTAAAATATCCAAACTCGGCAATCCCAAGGTTGTTAAAATCGTATTAAAAAGTCCCGTGGGGCGTAAAATTGCAATCCAAGCATACGTTCGCAATAACGAAGAAGTCCACAAGGGTAAAACAAACATCAAAAGCAGGAGATTGCGCCAGCGTTTGGGGGCAAGTCTTCCCAAACCATAAGCCACGGGAAAACCCAAGATTAAGCTAAGGAAAGCCACTTCTGTCGCAAACAGTAGCGATCGCCCTAAAACTCGTAAATGAATGGGATTGAATATAGACCAATAGTTCGCCAATCCCCTCGGATCGACCACTTCCCCGGGATGAATATCTGGAACTAAACTCAACTCAAAAATAATCAGAGTTGGGAAAACCAGTAAGAATAATAACCAGAATCCTCCCGGTGCGAGGAGGGCAAAAATTTCCAGCCATTTCCCTGAAACTTTGCGAGCATTATTCATTGAGAATTGTTCATTGAAAGGGGTAGTTCGATGACAAATTCTGTACCTTTGTCAACTTCCGAGAAACATTCAATTTTTCCTTGATGTCCCTCGATAATTTGATAAACAGTGGCTAGTCCCAAACCCGTGCCTTTGCCGACGGGTTTTGTTGTAAAAAACGGATCGAAAATCTTGTCTTGAATGGTTTCGGAAATGCCCTTGCCATTATCGGCGATCGCGATCTTGATGCACTCGTTTTCCATCGAACTGCGAATGGTAATTTGAGGATTGGATTCGGTATCTTTGAGAGCATCGATGGCGTTAACCAAGAGATTTAATAAAACTTGGTTTAATTGTCTCGCATAGCATTTTAACTTTAACGGATAGCTCGTATATTCCTTAATAATGGCAATATCGGGCTTATTTGGGCGATCTTTAAAACGATGTTGAACGATTAACAACGTACTTTCTATGCCTGCATGAATTTCCACCTCTTTCAGTTCGGCTTCGTCCAACCTCGAAAAATTGCGCAAACCCGCTACAATTTCCCGAATGCGATTCGTGCCAATTTGCATGGAAGCCATCAGTTTGGGGAGATCTTTGGCTAGAAAGTCAAGATCGATCTGTTCGATATATTCAGCAATTTCTGAGGAGGACTGAGGATGGTTTCGTTCGTAAATATGCACAAAAGTCAGTAAATCTTGGGTGTAGCGGGCCGCATAACTCAAATTCCCATGAATGAAATTGACAGGATTATTAATTTCGTGGGCGATACCGGCCACCATCTGACCCAAACTCGACATTTTTTCACTTTGAATGAGTTGAGCTTGGGTCATTCTCAATTGTTCTAACGTCTCTTCGAGTTGATTCATTTGTCCGTTAAGTCGCTCCTCGCGAGAGACTAACTCTTCTGTCATCGCATTAAAATCCGCCGCTAAGTGTCCGATTTCATCAGCAGGCACGATGGGCAATCTTGTCGTCAGTTGACCTTTGGCCAGCTTTCGGGTCGCTTGAGTGAGATTGTCAATGCGTCGAACGATGCAATGGGCGACCCAATACCCCATTGCGATCGCAATCCCGCCCCCAACCAAAGAAACCAGCCCAATTCCCCACCATAATTTGCGTTGGGCGCTTTGGAGGGAATCAAGCGGACTCAACACCATTAATTGAAATTCTGTATCTTTTAAACCCGCAAGGGTGACGGTACGAACCATATAATCGCGATCGCGAAGGCGCAGATTGGATTCCTCTGAGGGGGGAACGGTCGCGGGGAATGCGTCTCTGTCTTTTTGGCCGAACGTTGAGGCAATTAATCGTTCTTGGGCAAAGACTACCAGATGTTGCCCCGTTCTCCAAGCAATTTGTTCTAATAGTCCGTCATCGATCGCGCTACCTACAATAATTCCGCCAATCTGTTCTTGGCGGTCGGTAATGGCTGCCGTGCCGATGAGTAAAGAGGGCGTAGAATATTCAGCAGCCAGAATCCCGGTAAAACTCAAGCCTTGTAACACTTGCGTCTTGATATCGCGAGAATCCAAATCCAGACGGTCGATCTTTGTATTTTGTAAGTCTGTCAGGAGATTTCCTTGGCGATCAAAAATTTGCAGGAAGTCAATAGAAAGCGATGTTTTAAAGGGAATGAGTTGTTGGACGAGGGCTGAAGTCCCCCCATCTTCAAGCGCTTGGCGAATCATTGCTTGTTCTGCCAGCAATTTAGCGTCCAAACGTAAATTTCGTCTTTGTTGTTGAAATTCTCGTAACACGAGGGTCGCGATCGCGTTAGTTTGAGTGCGGGTTCTTCGTTCGAGACTGCGACTGACAAAAATTCCTAGACTCGTCGTTCCCAATAACCAGACTCCCAAAAATACGGAAACAAAAGGAATACTAATCTTACCTCGTAGAGACATTTGCGAATAAAATTCTTTGAGATTGAAAAGCGATCGAAAGGAACTTTTGCGGCCCGGGAGATTCCTCGATTTCGTGCGCGAGTTCGTACTGAATTGCATACTTGAGAGAGTTCTAAATTATTGAGAGTAATACTAAGGAGTCTTCGGTTATTATGCTGAATTCAGATCGGACTTTTGACTGGCTCTATACTAAAACGGATTGAAAGATAACATTATTGAGAAAAATTTTTTCTCGATTATATCACGCAAGATGCCTTTTTAATACTGAGGGTGTGGCTCGGCGAACCCTACATTTAATGGTTTCTTTTCCCAAACGCTGATGTGCCTCAAAACGGTGGCAGCCGGAAAATCCATAATATTTCCCCTCGACTTCTAATACTTCAATGGGTTCGTGCAATCCTTCTGCGGCAATCGATTCCATTAACACCCTGACTTTTTCAGGATCGGTTTGTCGGGGAAGGGGGCGGCGAATGCAGGTTAGAGGAATATCTTTAATCGCAATCATTGTTTGCAGGAAAATCTTAGGTTTCTGATTGTTGTTGACGATTTTTCAAGTAAGTAAATACGGATTTATCGCCAATATCATCGGGAATATTTTGAAAGGCTTTTCGTAGGGCAAAGATGCAAAATAGAATGCTCCAACCAAACAGCAGAATTTTTGACACTTCTGGGGGTAAAACTCCTGCCATAAAACCTAACAAGAGGATAGGGACGAGGGGGGTTAATACTTTTGTTTCCAAGCGATTAAAACAAAAGGCTTCTTTAAAATAAATGCCCGTGAGAGCGGCAAAAAGAAAACCCGTTCCCAATAGGAGAAAAGGACGATTGTAGATCGATAACGCGAGCGGGGTTGCGGTCGAGGTGGCGATCGCCGCAGAAAAAACTGTTCCAATAACCCAAAAGACTTGCAATAATCGATGTAACGGGACTAAATAGATATGAATGGTTAAGAGACTAATCCCCAATCCGAGGGCAAAACTCGCAAAAAGAAAGGTTAACGCATTTAAGACCAAAAGGGTTGCACCCTGCCATAAAAATAAACTCGTACCGAAGAGCAAAGAAAGGGCAGAAATTACTAAACCGCCTCGATAAATCTTAACTTCTCGGCGATCGCGATCGGTGATGGTAAATTCGCCAAATTGGCCTTGATAAATGATAGTTTCGGAAGATTGCATGGATTCAGGGGTTGATTTACCAACGCCCATTTTAAACCATCCTTTCGAGACGGCGGAATTCTTTTTCGATTTCCGCCCAAAGAGAACGATTATGAGGATCGGTACGGAGTGCTTTTTTAAGATAGAGTCGGGCTTTCTCAAATTGACGGCGGTTAATGAGATGCCGTCCCCAACATTGATAGGCGATCGCCTGCCACTGGCGCACCTCGGGATCGCGGGGCAGGCGGATCGCCAACCCTTCGACGACGGCGATCGCCCGAGCGAAACGCCGCTTTTTCAGCAAGTCTTGCAGGAGTTGATAGGATTCAAATTTGAGCGATCGCTCTCGTTCGGAGAGAGGAGAACGGGGCGTTTTCGGGGTTTTGGGGGGTTGGTAAACGTTGGGTCTGGGACGAGTCGGAGGAGGGGGCGGGGGTGGTGAAACGATGCGAGGAGGAGAATCGACTTTGAGGAGGCGTTTATAGGCTTCAGTAATTTCGATAAATTTAGCTTGTGCTTCCGCTTGGTTGTCGGGATTGACATCGGGGTGATACTGTCTGGCCAAACGCCGATAAGAGCCTTTAATTTGCTCTAATTCCGCTCCAAATTCCAGCCCTAATACGCGATAGCATTGCACCAGATTCATTCTTTGCCAGTTTCCCAAAAAAACGCAATTCAATCTCAAAAATAGCGCAGAATTGTTAGATTTTAATAGTTGGCGCGATTTCCTTTCGTCGGAGATTAGTAAAAATGGCGGGTAAAATTATTGTTCTCACTGGAGTAACAAGAGGATTGGGACGGGCGATGACTGAGGAATTCAATCGACTCGGGCATAAGGTTCTCGGTTGCGGTCGCGATCGCGAGGAAATCGCATCCTTGCAGAAAATTTACCCCGAGGAGGATTTTCAAGCGATCGATATTGCTAATGCCAGCCAAGTGGAACAATGGGGCGATCGCCTCCTCGAAAAATGGCCTGCTCCCGATTATCTCATTAATAATGCCGCGCTGATGAATATTCCCGCCCCTTTATGGGAAATTAGCGATCGCGAGTTTTCCCAACTGATTGATGTGAATATTAAAGGCACTGCCAATACCATCCGTGCTTTTCTCCCTTCTATGATTGCCAAAAAGTCGGGCATTATTGTTAATTTTAGTTCCGGTTGGGGGCGTTCCACTTCCCCGGAAGTCGTGCCTTATTGTACGTCCAAATGGGCGATCGAAGGACTCTCCCGAGGCTTGTCCCAAGAAGTCCCCCCAAATATGGCCGTTGTTGCCTTCAATCCGGGAGTAATCGATACGGATATGTTGCGAACTTCTTGGGGAGAGAGTGCAGGAAATTTTCACAAACCGCAACAATGGGCAAAAAAGGCAGTGCCGTTTATTTTGAATATTAAAAGCCGTGATAATGGCAAGTCTTTAACAGTTTCTTAAAGGTGTAAATGAACGAAGCAAAACTCTATTGGATGAATCCTCAAGGGCGATTTTCCGATCGCGTAGAGAACTATGTTAAATATCGTCCCAGTTACCCCGCTGAGGCGATCGATTGCATCTTGGCAGGACTGAATGAGGCAAATCCCATTGCTGCGGATATTGGCGCGGGAACGGGCATTTCTGCAAGATTTATAACTTACGCATTGACAAAAAACAAGAGTTATGAAATGCACTGGAAGTCAGGAGAAAAATGCTGAACAATATACTCTCTAGTTACTTGAAGATAGAGATTTCTTTGTGGTTCATACCAAGACTCAATTTGCTCTTGAATTCTCATTAATTCTAATTGGCAAAAGGCTCGAAGAGAACAAAAGAAATGTGTCTTCACAGCTTCAGCTTTTCTGACCATGAATTTTCCTAGATTGCACAATTGTTTTAAGGCTCGATGATAACTTTCAATTCCCCAGTGAATTGAAAATAACTCCCGAAAATCCGCTCGGCTTATCTCTTCTAATCTGGACTCATCTACTTGAAACCAAATCCAATATTTTGTCTTTCCGTTTCTGAAAGTTCGTGAGAAAACTTTATAGTCATTCTTTGTTTTCCCCTCCTCTTTCTTATAAATTCGATAATTTACCGGAAATGAATTTCCTTGCATATCGGTATAGTATAAAGTGATTAGATTGATTCCTTTGATTGCTTTTCCCTGTTTCCCAGACCAATAGTATCCTATTAATTCATTTTTATTTGGGTCACTATATGGCTTTTCCACTACC
>JBCCVR010000224.1:0-10410 GCA_039194995.1 Cyanobacteria bacterium P01_E01_bin.42
CAGACCTTGCTATTCGTTTGATGAATCTCAAACCTCATAAACGCCTCTTTTTTCAGAAAGGTCTCACCGCTCTATCCCTTATACAGTCTACCTTTTAACTGGGTTGTCACCCCTTGAGCATATCCTCAATTGTGAAAGCAAAAGTAGTAGACTCTCAACTGACAAATCGAGAGCATCACTATTATTTCCTTAGAGTCCAACCAAATTTTTATGCAAGTAAATTTAATTGCATACCCGTAATTTAGCGTTTCCCGCGATCGCCAATTTTCAGAAGAATTGTATAGTAATTCTTCTTGGACACCTACTTATAGTTGTTCTGTGAATTTATCGACGATCGCATCTTTTAGAGTAGACATCAAATCTTGTGCTCCTCAGCTTGTGCTCGGGGCATTATAGCAAATCTCTACCGCTACTGAATTGAGGATCGAGAGCGATCGCTAACTCTCAAATCCAACCCAATTTCGAACATTCTTTGCCAAGGCGAAAATATCTCAATGTCCCATTCCCATTGCAAAAAAGAATGGTGTAAAGTTTGTTCCCAAACTGCACGCATTCTCCGTTTCATCTCCCCATGAATTTCTGTTTCTTTACCGTTAAAATTGTAATAAGAAGCACCGATCGCGGGTAAATATTCTTTAACCATATCCATGCGCACGATCGCTTGATACGCCCAATCTTCTAATAATCGATAAATCTTATTTGTTGCAATGGCATGGCGATCGCCAGATTCCAAGCCTACGATTGCCATTGCTAACACCGTCCCCAACGTATTACAACAAGTATTCCAGCCCCCATAAGCGAGGATTTCATCCCAAACCTCATAATCGTCCAATAACCGAACTAATTCCGTTTCTCCGCCATTGGTAAAGGCAATATCCGCGATCGCCACGGGTTTCCCTTCTTTAACAAAAGTGGCAATGCGATCGACAAAGAGAAGTAAATTCCGATGAGTCGTGTAGGTTAAATCTTTAATCGGATTATCCCATGCTTCTTGCATGACTTGACCGGGAGTATTAACGGCTAAAATAAAATCTGCCTCCTCTGGAGAAGAAACCAAACATCCCCCCACCGCTAAAACATGCGCTTTGATGCTTTCTCCTAAAGGGCGATCTTCGTATAACGGCACGATTTGCTCGGAAAAAACGGAACTGTAATGTAAATAAATCTTTCTACAAATGTGGCGAAATTGGGAATAAAAACGAGCCAATAACGTGCAGCCTACCTCATCGGCACCGGGATATAAATGAATGCGACGTTGTAGGCGCTTGCTGGCAATTTCTTTGACAATTTCTTGGCGATCGCGGGCGGTAAATCCGTACGCAGCGCAATCATCTTGAGGAATCGACAAAAAATCAATAACACCTGCTTCAACTAGCGCGATCGCTTGCCGATTAATGCTTAAATTTCTATCTCTGCGTTGGCGATAATCTTGCAAGTATTCCGAAGGGAGTGCGCGATCGATGCGTTTAAATTCTTCTATCTCTGCGTTGTCGAGTCCCTCTCGTTCTTGCTTGTTTTGCAACCATCCCCAGCGAAAAATCGCTGCCCCGAATTCCTCGTAATAGTCCGGCTCTTCCTCACTACTGTTATAAGTAGGCGATCGCATAATCAGATTGCTTGCCAAAATTTGCAAGTCCGGGTGTGCCTCCTTCAATGCCGCAAGACGAGAAAGGCGATCGCTTAACAATTCCACAGAGTCTCGATGCAGTCGCGAAGGTAGCAAACCCCCATAAACCAACATTTCCAGAGATAAAATTGCCCCTTGACACCCCGCTATATTTTCCTCGATCCATTCCCAAAGGCGATCGCGATCGGCAAGTTGCTTTTTCCTCCCCAACAAATTTCTAGGAGGAACGACCAACTCTAAACCAGCTTGTAACTTTGCGATCGCCTGCGGGTAGAAAAAATTGCAAGGTCTCTCGTCAAGAGGAAGGTAAAAAATGGTTGTTGGTTGTTGGTTGATTGCTCCCTCTCTTACTCTTTCCCTCTTGCTCTCCCCCTCTTGCTCTCCCCCTCTTGCTCTCCCCCTCTTGCTCTCCCCCTCTTGGGAGGGGGTCGGGGGGTGGGTCGGGTTGGGTCGGGTCGTTTTTTCCTTCACTGTTTAGGCGGTTTGCTCACTGAAGGAGGAGCCGCAGAGGGTGCGGGTTTGCTGATTTGGGGGGTAGTCGGACGCGCGGGTGCGGGTGCGGGTGCAGGAGTGGCTGCCCGAGGAGGTGCCGGACGGGCTGCTGGACGCGGTGCCGGACGCGGTGCCGGACGGGCTGCCGGACGACGGGCAGGGGCGGGGGTTGAGCGCCGAACCACGGGCTTCGAGGGATTTCGGGGTTTTTGGACGTTACGGGCGGGGCTGGAACGTTGTGGGGTGGGAGTTGTTGCCCGCGTGGGGGTTGTCGTGCGGCGGGTTGTTTGCCGCCTTGACGTACTGCGACTGGGCTGAGATTGAACCGCTAGATTTTGTCCGGCCGGGATTGATTTATAGTAATTTTGTTTGGGTTTGAGGGGTTCGGCGGCAATAGTTGCTTCCCGTCCGTTCAGGTTGGGGCGTTTGGGGAAATCCTCCTCGGGAATTTCTTCTGTGACCCGCGCCATAAAGTCTTTCCAAACGGCGGCGGCGGTGCTGCTGGCTCCCTTTGTTGAGGTATTATCATCATTACCCAACCAAACCCCTGCGACGACTTGGGGAATATAACCGACAAACCAAAGGTCGCGGTAATCATCTGACGTTCCCGTTTTGCCTGCTACGGGGCGATTTAACTTGGCGGCGGTTCCCGTACCGGAATCGACCACCGATCGCAGCATCCAAGTCATAATCGAGGCCGAGCCTTCATCGATCGCCCGTTCGGGTTCTTTCTTGGCTTCGTAAATGACGTTACCTTCGCGATCGAGAATGCGAGCAATCCCGTGAGCTTCCGCGTGTAAGCCTTTATTGGCGAGGGTTCCATAAGCGCTCGTCAACTCCAGCAAGGTTACCTCTGATGCCCCCAAGGCTAGAGAATAAGTGGGTTTGAGTTCCGATGCGATTCCCATGCTTTGGGCGAGTTTCACGATGGGATTCCAACCCACGTCAATTAAAGTCGTCACCGCCGGGATATTGACCGAATAGGTTAGAGCATCCCGCATGGAAACATTCCCGCGATAGCCTTTACTGTAGTTTTTGGGTTCGTACCCATCCACCACGAGAGGAGCATCTCGCAAACTCTTATAAGGCGAAAAACCTGCCGCGATCGCCGTCGAATAAACCAAGGTTTTAAACGTGGATCCCGGTTGGCGCTTGGCTTGGGTGACGCGGTTGAACTGTCCGTTCTTCTCTTTATTAAAATAGTCATCTCCCCCAACCATCGCCCGAATTTCCCCGGTGCGAGGGTCGATCGCCGTCAGGGAGGCTTGAGAGAAGTTTTGAGAGCCGCCATAGCGCACGACGGCTTTAGCAACGGAATCTTCTGCGGCTTGTTGCCATTTGAGGTTAATCGTGGTTTCGATGGTCAATCCCCCCTCGGCGATTTTTTCGGAGGAGACGAGATTGGGAATTTGTTTTTGAACGTAGTCGGTAAAGTAGGGGACTTTGCGATTGAGGCGCTTGGGTTGCTGGGGATTGAGCCTGAGAGGGGCGGTAATGGCGATCGCCGCTTGTCCGGGGCTGATAAACCCTTCATCCCGCATCCGTTCTAGAACCGTGTTGCGTCGTTCTTTGGCGGCTTCTTCGTTTTCGATGGGAGAATAGAGGCTCGGTGCTGGGGCAATTCCCGCAAGCGTAGCCACTTCTCCTAATTCCAACTTATCAACGGATTTGCCAAAATAAACCCATGCAGCATCGGCGACTCCATAGGCTCCCGAACCCAAATAGACCAAGTTGAGGTAGCGTTCGAGAATGCGTTCTTTGTCGTAAACTTCTTCGACTTTTTGAGCGAGGCGAATTTCTTTAATCTTGCGCCAGAGTTCTTTATCGTTATTCAAATAAACGATGCGGCTTAACTGCTGGGTAATCGTGCTTCCCCCTTCGACTACCCGTCCCGCTCGTAAATTTGCCACAGTGGCTCGGGCGATCCCTTGATAGTCTACGCCCTCGTGGTCGAGGAAGCGGCGGTCTTCGCTAGAAATAAAGGCTTGAACGACGAGATTGGGGATTTTACCCATCTCGAGTTTTTCGTGGGCGATGGGTCCGAGTTGCTGTAAGACCGTACCATCACTGGCTTTCACCGTCATAGTTTCCCCGCGCGTGTAGGTGAGGATGCCCTCGACGGATTCGGGCAGTTGCGCTTCTACATCTTGCAAAACTTTGTAACCGTAAGCGGCTCCACTCCCCAAACCGACTGCTGTAATCAGTAACGCCCACAACCAAGGACGACGATAGAGGGGTTTTCTTTTTTTACCCGCTTTTGGTTTTCCCGTTTTGGTTTCTTCTTGCAGAGCAGTCGATTCTGCGGCGGGTTTGGCAGTTTCTCGTTCGAGCGGCTTTGTGGCTGCGGTTGAGACGCTCGTGCCATTTTTCGCGATCGCGGTGGGGGCATTAGAACCATTAGTTTTACCGTTGGTTTTACCGTTGGTTTTGCCATTAGTCGGGCTGTCTGCCATGCCATTACCCTGACCGTTACCTGTTTGGGTACCCGCTTTAGACGAGGAAATTTTGCTCTCGACAGGAGTAACCCGATCGCTAGATCCCGATTGTTTGGATCCCGATTGTTTGACCTTACCGTTTTGACTTTTGGGCTTTTGAACGAACTTTGACACGCCAACTCCTCAAACTCTGCCAAGAACCAATGGAAACAAAAGTTTCTCAGATTTACTGGGTTTCTTACTCTGCTCATTGTAATCGTTCTTTCCGATTCTGCCGAAGAGTTTTCTGGGAAAATTCCGCGATCGCAATGGCAGCGGGGCGATCGGAGATTACAACCCACAAAAACTAGAGCGCCTCAAGCCCCTGTGATTTTGCAGAAACGTTAAAATTCCCCTAATGGTTCGCGAATCCTCCTATAGTGTGACCAGCCATTAGACTATCTAGATGACTGAATAAAAATGTCTACTGTAATCGTTACCCAAAATACAATCTTTAAAACCCAGCCCGTGCAATCGAGCACGTTGAGCGACTCGGAAAAAGCTCCCATTGCGAAAGGCAGTGAATATGGGGTGAAAATCGCGGATAAGGAAGGTATTCACTACAAGCTGACCTTCGACAATGAATTGCTCGGGCGCGAGATTTGGTACGCCTTTGAAGGTCACGTTCAAGTTGTAGAAGCTGCAACTCTCGTGATGACGCAAGATTCGATCTTTAAAGTCAAGCCCGTCCAATCTTCCACATTAGGGGACGCGGAAAAACTTCCCGTGACTCAACGAGAATTAGCGATTAAAAGTTTTGAAGATATTGGTTCTCATTTGCGAGTCGTTCTTCTCAATCCCATTGGCGATCGCAGCGAGTGGTACGTTTTCGAGGGTCACGTCGATATGCTGAGCATCGAAAATTACGCGGCCCCCAAAGATCCGCCGCCACCTCCCGCCCCGAAAAATCGCGGTCGTTTGATTAGAGTTCCGGGGAAAGGTCAAGTTTATACGGGAGATCCCATTATTTCGGGGGGAAATTTTACTTGGGCCGAAGCCACGAAAGGCGGCTCTCGCATCCCGGTTAATGCCAGTATTACCAACAATATCGTCAGGATGGCGGGACGAATGCAGGAAGTGCGGGAAAAATTGGGCAATCGCTCGATTAACGTGACCAGTTGGTATCGTCCTCCAAATGTCAATCGTGCTGTCGGAGGCGCTCGCAATTCCACCCACTTAAGGGGCTACGCGGTTGATTTTAATGCTGCCGGACTCACCCCCCGAGAAGTTCAGCGCATCCTCGATCCTTGGTGGCGGGGCGGTCTGGGTTACGGTCGCACCTTCACCCACCTTGACGGTCGCAATTACCGGGCGCGATGGAATTATGGGTCTTAATCAATTCGCAATTGCTGGAGGTCGATCGCCCCAAGGGTTGACCTGCTCTAATTGAGTGACCAAGGCGAGGATCGTCGCCTCATCTGCGGGCTTGCCGATCGATTGGATGGCGATCGGCAAGCCTTTTGCGTCAACTGCGAAAGAGGCGAGTATATTGGGTTTCGTGTGCCATACTGGCGAGTGTCAGCCCCCAACCGCAACTCCCCAACTCATCATCTTCTAAGGCTAGAATTTCGGTTTTAGCGATCGCGATCGCCTCGTGCAGCCCCAAAAGCACCTGCTGCCCGGCGGTTTGTCCGAGGGGAATGAGCTTTACCCCCGCATTAATCAAATTGGTCGCCCAACTTTGCAAATAGGCGATCGCTGCCGCTTCGAGGTCAATTTCCCAACTGGCTGCCCCGACCCCAAATGCGATCGGATAATTGCAAGGATTGCCGATTTTCGTGGCGATCGTCTCCAACTCCGGCTCTAAACTCACCAACAACTTCATCAAAGACTGACCCATCTGCCAACTCTGCTGGCGCAATTCCCGCGTTTCTCGCATCGCCGAAAACCAATCATTCCAATAGATTAAAGGCTCTGCATCCCCCCTTATCAAGGGGGGAATTGAAGGGGGGATCGTCATTGCCCGATAAGCCCGTATCATTACCGCCGTTTCCGTGCGAATCGAACCGTAGCGTAATTCCTGCTCGATCCAACTGCATAATTGGTCGCAATTGTCAATAATTTTCTGCTCGGTTAAATATTCCAAGCCTTCCGAATAGCTGTAAGCACCAACAGGTAACGCCGGACTGGATAATTGCAAGAGATGGAGAAGTTGGCGATCGCTCATACTGTATGCGCGTTATGGGTTTGAATGCGAGAAAAAAGCGGGCAATCCTCGCAGTACGGATCGTGTCGCAAAAATTTTAACCGAAATATCCCCAAAAATTAACCGCGCTCCACTCTAGACATTTTCTGACAAGTTCTGTATTATATTTGTAGTATCAAATTCTATTGATAATTGCCTGCCTTGAGCTTGTCGAAAGGCTCATTGATAATTATTCATTGAAAAAATGCCCTACCAACAACTGAATTTATCCGTACCTAAACCCGTTCTTTCTTGGGCAAATCACGATCTCGCCCCGAAAGAAACGCAAATGGCTAAAAATGTTGCCTCCCTTCCCTTTGTCTTCAAACACGTTGCTTTAATGCCCGACGTGCATCTCGGAAAAGGGGCATTAGTTGGCTCTGTTTTAGCCACTAAAGATGCCGTTATTCCCGCCGCCGTCGGAGTGGATATTGGCTGTGGGATGGCTGCTGTAAAACTTCCTTTTTCTGGCGATCGCCTTGAAGGAAAGCTCAAAAAAATTCGCCTAGATATCGAAGCAATGATTCCCGTCGGTCGTGCTGCCAATAAAAGCATTGAGAAAGATGCTACAAACTGGCAGGGATGGAAAGAGTTTAAACAACTCCATCGGGGCGTGCAAGATATCAAAGATAGAGCCTTAAAACAGTTAGGTTCTTTAGGAGGAGGCAATCATTTTATCGAATTATGTCTCGACACCGAAAATAATGTTTGGCTCATGCTTCATTCCGGGTCGAGAAACATTGGTAATAGTTTGGCACAATGCCATATTAGTACGGCGAGAGAGTTACTAAAACTCTCCGAACAAACGATTCCCGATCCGGATTTAGCTTACTTTGTCTCTGGCACACAAGAGTTTAGAGCCTATTGGCACGATCTCCAGTGGGCGCAAGATTACGCCCGCTACAACCGGGATATTATGATGGCAAGATTCAAGAAAATTGTAGAAAAGTATTTAGCTGGTGGCAAACCAACTAAACCGCTAATCTCAGTCAATTGCCATCACAATTATGCCGAGAGAGAGGTGCATTTTGGCGAAGAAGTTTACGTGACGCGCAAGGGTGCAGTACGAGCGCAAAAAGAAGATTACGGAATCATTCCGGGGTCGATGGGCGCGAAATCTTTTATCGTCAAAGGTAAAGGAAATTTAGACAGTTATTGCAGTTGCAGTCACGGTGCGGGGCGAAAAATGTCCCGAACCAAAGCCAAAAATCAGTTTACTCTCGACGATCTCATCGAACAAACAAAGGGTGTAGAATGTCGCAAAGATAAGCACATTTTAGATGAGATTCCCGGTGCTTACAAATCCATTGATGAAGTCATGAATCAGCAATTGGATTTAGTCGAAATTGTAGCCACGCTCAAGCAAGTTGTTTGCGTGAAAGGCTAACTCATGAATTCACCTAACGAATCCTGTTGTTTTAATTCTGCAATTACGGAGTGAGTTCCGTATTTTGCAGAATTTTTTTTGTGATGCGATCGCATTTTTTCAGCTATAGTAAATTTGACCATTGTTCTACAATAAAAAATCATGTCACACACCACAACAATCGAACAGCGTTTTAAGCGGCTAATACTTCGCTCAGAATTACAACAGGTAAACCTGTAATACGATTAAATCCGCGATCGTTTGTTAGAAATATTGTACAATTATTTATCAATGCCGTAGCAGCGTGAATTGCATCGGGGGTTTTAATATTTGTTATCGATCGCAACCGTGCGGCTTCTCTCAGAATAACGCGATCGAGCGCGATCGGTCGAAGTTTTGAAGATAAAATGAGCTTTTCATAAGCGTTGATTCGCAGTGAATCGGAATTTTTTAGAGGAAGTACGAGAACTTCAGTTAATGTTAATTCGCTGGTCATCAGTTCGATTTTATCAGCCTGATATTTTGACCACATAGGATAGAGAAGTGTGAAATAATCGGGGACTTTATCAATTGTATAGATAAAAATTGAAGTATCGGCGTAAATGCGACTTCCATCGGGGATATTTAATCGTCCCATGAATTTCTTTCCTCGCGAAGATACCGATCGACTTCATCGGCTGTTTTAAATGTTCCGCGATCGGGAAGAGAGTCTAAAATTTCAAATACCGATATTGGTTCTTGTGATTCTTTACGAGTTTCTGCTATGATTTTTGCATTTAAAATCCGAGCGATTTGTTCGAGTTCTAAAATGTTTGCTAATTCCGTTTTTTCTTCAGTCGATAAGCGATCGCTTTGCTGTTTTTCTTTGAGGCGATCGCATCGAGATTGAATGTCATTTGTACATTTAAACAAATAATAGTCTTGTTGTTGGCTGAGTTCAATTCCTCGTTCTATCCAAGCTGAGGGGTTTATTTCATCTTGAGTTATCATGGCTAGAATATTTTAATAAAATCTGATTATAACACGGTTTATCTCACAAAAAGAAAGGCGATCGCTTTTAATTAGATGGGTTGTTTATGGAGTTGCGAATGAGATACCATTGCTTGAACATGTTGATTTCTATAGAATCAAGGTAAAATTGTATGGATGATTCGAGGGATGAATGTTAAACTAAGTTTATGAGAATTGATTTCGTTATCTGTCCGGAGCATATTGAAGAGAAACTTCTGTTAAAACATGGTGTTACATATCGTGAAACCTTGCAGATTCTTTCCAGTAAGCCTCGCATCCGGTTTGTTGAAAAAGGTCATACGAAAGGTAACGATCTCTATGGTGCTTTTGGGCAAACATTTGGCGGTCGTTATTTGGTGATATTCTTTATCTACAAACCTGATTCTAAAACAGCCGTAATTATTAGCGCACGCGATATGAGCGATCGCGAAAGAAAAAGCTATGGAAGAAAATAAACTCAGCAGCATTTCCCAAGCAGACACGGATGAAAAAATAGGGGAATTTTGGGATACCCATGATTTTACCGATTTTGATACCGATGCGCCAGATGTTCATTTTGACATCTCTTGTAGTGTTACGATTGAAGCAGAATTATTGAGCGCGATCGCAGAACAAGCACACAAACGCGGGGTCAATATTGAAACGTTAGTTAATCTTTGGTTACAACAGAAACTTGCAGAACAATCAAATAACTAAAAGGCAAATTGCGCTTTTAATTAGGAGGGTTGTTCATAGAGTTGCGAATGCGATCGCATTGCTTGGGTGCGTCGATTTCCGTCCACAGTTTCAATGCTTTGTTAAAATGAGTTTGGCTTTCAGGATTGTTCATTGCTTGGTAAGTTAGAGCAAGCTGATAATATGCTTCAGCAAGATCGCATTTTGCACCAATCAAAGAAAGAATTCGGATAGATTCTTGATGATAGTTGATAGCTTTTTCAAAATCTGATTGTATTCGATAAAGCTCTGCTAGTCCTGTTAATGCTTTAGCTTTTACTTGAATATATTCACTCTTTTCTGCATAATCTACTGCCCTAAAAAACAAATCTTTACTCTGTTTAAGATTTCCAAGATTTTTATATGTGAGTGCTAAAAACAAAAAACTATATCCTCTACTCCAAACATCATAATTTATAAAGTCAATTTTATCAATAACTGCTTGAGATAGGATAATTGCTATTTTTTTATGTCCTATACATGAATTTAAAAAGGACAAACAAAAATTTATATCGATTTCAAATCGCAGTCTATATTCTTC
>JBCCVR010000225.1:0-10342 GCA_039194995.1 Cyanobacteria bacterium P01_E01_bin.42
CTAGTATTGATGTATATTCTTGATAGTTTAAAAGATTGTCCCTAAAACTAATCTTAAAAAATTCAAGAAGTGTAAAATCAACTACGATTACTCAAAAAATAGGTCACGAATGAATCCAGAAGAACCCCTTCGCAGCGTCCACACCACGAATTTTCCCGACATCCTCAAACAATTGGGAATTTCTTTAGTTATTTCGACTTATCAGGCAGGGAAATTAATTCTCGTGCGAGCAGAAGGGAATGCTCTGAATACTCACTTTCGAATTTTTAAAAAACCCATGGGAGTTGCAGGCGATCGCGAAAAACTGGCGATCGGTAGCGAGGTGCAAATTTGGGAGTTTCGCAATGCCCCCGCCGTCGCCCAAAAACTCGAGCCTCCGGGTACTCACGATGCCTGCTATCTTCCCCGCCGCACCCACATCACGGGGGATATTGACATTCATGAAATGGCGTATATTAACGAGGAACTCTGGTTTGTTAATACCCGTTTTTCTTGTTTGTGTACGCTGGATCAAAAAAGCAGTTTTGTTCCGCGCTGGCGACCACCTTTTGTGAGTGCTTATGCCCTCGAAGATCGCTGTCATTTGAATGGCTTGGCTGTTGTCGGCGATCGCCCCAAATACGTCACGGCGTTAGGAGAAACGGATACTCGCGAAGGATGGCGGCAAAATAAGGCATCCGGGGGCATTCTCATGGACGCGGAAACCAATGAGATTATCTGTCGGGGGTTATCGATGCCCCATTCCCCCCGTTGGTACGATAACCGCCTTTGGGTGCTGGAGTCGGGAAAAGGTCATCTGTCTACCGTGGATCCGCAAACCGGGAAAGTTACGGCGATCGCCACGCTGCCGGGATTTACGCGAGGGATTGATTTTATCGGACGTTGGGCATTTATAGGACTGTCTCAAGTGAGAGAAACGGCAGTATTTAGCGGCATTCCCATTACAGAAAGTCTAAAAGAGCGTATTTGCGGCGTTTGGATGGTGAATATCGATACCGGGGAAATTGTCGCTTTCCTGCGCTTTGAAGATGCCGTACAGGAAATCTTTGCAGTTCAGATCCTACCGGGAATTCTCTTTCCCGATGTTATCGATTGGGATGAAAAATTACTCTCTACTTCCTATATTTTACCCGATGAAGCCCTAAAAGAAGTCGTGCATCCTTCAGCGAAACCCGTTGAGACTCAACCTCCTGTAGAAGTCAATGAGAAAAGCGATCGCACGGATAATAAATCGGAAGAATATTTTCAATTGGGCTGCGATCGCTATAACCGAGGCAAATTTGATGAAGCGATAACTTATTTTCAACAATGTCTCGAACTGAAACCCGATTATATTGCCGCCCGATATAATTTAGGCGTGCTTTATCGAGAGAAAGAAAACTGGCAGCAGGCAGAATTTTATTTGAACCGAGTCACTGAAAAACAACCCGACAATGCCGAAGCCTACAATAATTTGGGAATCGTTTATCACAATCAAAAACAACTCGATCGCGCCATCTTCAACTATGAAAAGGCGATCCAACTAAATGCCAACTTTGCCACCGCTCATTTTAATTTAGGGATGACTTTACTACAAGCAGGGGAGTTTGCACGGGGTTGGGAAGAATGCGAATGGCGTTGGCAAACGGATGAATTTACGCCTTTTACTTGTCCTCATCCTCAATGGGATGGCGGCGATATTAGCAATAAAACCATTCTCGTGCATACCGAGCAAGGATCGGGAGATGCTATTCAATTTATCCGCTATCTTCCCTTGTTGGCGCAATGCTGCAAAAGCATTATTTTAGTTTGTATTGCCGATCTCACTCCCTTATTTGCGACAGTGCCTGGAATCAATAAAATTTTACCACCGGGTGATATTCCCCTTTCGGAATTTCAAGTTTATGCGCCTTTGATGAGCCTGCCTCATTTATTAAGAAAAACAGTCAAAAATATTCCCGATCGCATTCCCTATTTAGGGCGAGAAGAATGGACGCAACAAGGAAAATTATTACCCAATTCTGCCAAGGCTGCTAAACTAAAAGTCGGGATTGTTTGGGCAGGGAGTCCTACCCACAAAAACGATCGCAATCGTTCTTGTCAGTTAGAAGATTTTCTCCCAGTCTTAAAAACTGAAGGGGTTGCGTTTTATAGTTTGCAGAAAGGAGAGCGATCGCAAGATTTGGCAAAACTTCCCCCAGAGATTACCGTTTTCGATCTCTCCCCTCAATTAACGGATTATGAAGCAACGGCAAAACTCATTTTGCAATTGGATTTAGTCATCGGGATCGATACCTCTGTCGTCCATTTAACGGGTGCTTTAGGAAAGCCTGTTTGGACAGCTTTATGTTATGCTCCCGATTGGCGTTGGATGCTCGATCGCGCTGACAGTCCTTGGTATTCAACCATGCGTTTATTCCGTCAGCCAAAACCCAAAGATTGGGCGGGAGTTTTTAAAAATGTCGGGCGATCGCTGTCTTTACTCGTGACATAAAGAATTGCGGAGTTTTTGCAGTTCTTCTCTCAGTGTGGGAGATGGAGTCGGAAGTGCAAACAGTTCTTGTAAGCCATCAACCCATAATTTCCGATCGGCGAAAACATCTGCTCGTTGTAACGCCCTTTCTTCCAGATTGAGATTGGTATTTTGGCTTTCTCGCTGTTGGAGTTCTCGGGCGATGCGATCGCGATCGCTTTCTACCATAATATCAAAATCGATCTCGGCCATAAATTCTTTATTATTAAACTCGTATACAACTTTATATTGATATTCCCCAGAAGCGAGAGGCATTCCCGTATAAGCAAAAAACTGTTGCGTTGGATTGAGATTATCTTCAGACCAAATCGTTTCTTCTGTCTCAAAATGAATAATGGCAACTTTTTTAACAGCGACTCCATTTTTCGTTTTCCAAACCAATAGGGGCATATTATTCCAAAGGATACTCCCTAAACTCGGACTCGGTACGATCGAACAAAAGGGGGATCTCGAGCCGCCTCTGCGTTCGCGATCGCCAAAAAATTTGTCTAAAAAGTTTTTTCGATCGCCGAATTGTTCTCTGATTTGCGCTCCGATCTGTTCTCTTATCTGGCGATCGATTGCGATTTGAATCTCTGCGTTAACTATTTTCGTTCCCAACCCCATCGGAATCGTAATCGGAAGGCTCAAAGCTAACGCGATTAGAAACGAAATCGAAAATTTCGACCTAGAAGATTTACCCATTTTTTTTTCTCCACATCGAAACGATAAAGAGCCAAAACGCAACGGATGGTAAAAACCAAGGAAATAGCGTTGAAAATGAAATATATAATTGCACTATAATAATACCATAAAACCCAGTCATAATACCAAGATAAATCGTATTTTTTTGACATTCTTCTTTTTTTTGATTGCTCAAGAATATGCCAGTAATTCGACCTAGTATAGACGCTAGAAATATGCACCAAAATGTCGGAATTAAAACAATCCAATTACTCCGAGACAACCAATGATGAACCATATAAGCATGAGCTTCTCCTCCTACAAAACTTGTAAAGCTGGGTTTTCTTGTATTTTTCCATTGCCAATACCGAATCGCCAAAGGTGCATCAAAATTATCATCCGCTTGTTCGTATCCCCCCGGAATAATTATGACTAACTTTTGCTTAATCGCATTTTCTATTTTAATATTATCTTCGTTTCCAAATGTCTCTAATAATTGACTGGCTGAGATATATTGATAGACTGAATTTGGAGGAATTGAAAAATCGATCAAAATATCAAAATACTTGAGGATATTTATTTTTTTCAGTGGCAGTTCAAGAGTTTTTTTTTGATTTTTGGAGTCATTAGAGCGAGCGATCTTGAATTTCAACAAATCCTGGAATTCATTGTTTCTTCTAACAGTATAGGCAAGGGCTAAGCTATAAGCAAAAGGGCAGCTTTCAAAACAGTCTAGTGAAGGTTCGGATATTTTCCAGTAAGGAAAGTATGTGACGGATATATCTCCTTGTAAAATATTTTTTTCTGGAACGATCGTAGAAGTGACGCTCAAACGTTCGCTCGGATCGTTTAATTGTCGATCGTTTGCAAACACAAACCAATTCCCTCGATTTTGAATGGCGTTATCAAGAGAGGTTTGTAAAAATCGGTCTTCATTTTTATTGGGAGAATCTAAAAGATAGTCAATGCCGATGACTGTTCCACCTAAGTAGGAAACTCGCTCGACCAATTGAGCCAAATATTGACGATCGATAGGCGCTATTTTATGATTATCGACTTGTGCTTCTATCAGAGACTTGCGATCGATCCCAACTAAAGTAATCGGAGAGCGATCGAGGTCAGGTAACTGCCCCGTTTGCTCGCGATAGATTGCTTGAACCGCTCCTCGCAGATCGTATAAAATGGCATGTACTGGAGAAAGCAAACTGATAAATAAGAGCGCGCTGAGGGCGATCGCCTCTCGTTTTGTCGGCAAGAGTTGCTCGAGTCGGTGCTTCCAACCATAGGGTTCGATATGGACGGGGGCTGTATTCCAAGGACTGAAAAAAGAAGGAATTAAATAAGCAGAAGGAAACGCAAACGGCTCTGATTCTAAATATTGGCGAGCGGAAAATACGGCTTCGAGAACATTTTTATGAAGGGAAAGTTGCTGGCACAATTGCTTGAGAAAAACCCGAGCTGCATCGTTGTGAATGGGTTCTCGCATCACCACCACTTGCAACCCCAAATCGACTAAACGAGTGGCAATACTCAAACCGTTACAGGAGTTAAAAATCGCCAAGCGCAAGCCATTTTGCCGCGCTTGTATTAACGATTCCTCCAATTCTCCAATGGCCAAAGAAACCTGCGGGGATAATTCCAAGCGTCCCCCCGTATATTGCGTTTCGTCGCTGTGTCCGGCAAAAAACAAGATATCCCAACCGCGATCGTCCTGCAACGTTTCCGAGATCGCCTGTTTGATGGCTTTGGGATTGTCTTTGATTCGCCAATCGAAGGTTTCAATTGTCGCGATCGCTTTCAAAGATCGCAAAACTCGCCGATCCTCTTCCAATTCGAGTCGCCGATCCTCCCCTAAAATCGTTAAAATTCGCGGCTTCCGCAACCGTCGATCGGATCGGGACGGTTTCAGTGCTTCGGGCGGGTTACTGGTAGTTCGAATCAAACGCACCGTATCGGGAGGACTGCCCCGAGGCGCGAGAGACCAGGCTTCCCAAGGCAATCGCGCTAATTCCCCATCGCAGGACAAAAACAGGTCGATTCCACAGTTCTCTTGGGTTTTCGAGGTTCTCTGAGCTAAAACCGCTAACTCCTGCCAAATGCGTTCTTGAATTTTCCGTACCTCTCCTTCCCCCAACCAACGCAGGAAGGCGTTGAGCATTCCCTCTTGCGCCTCGATCAGGTTATTGGCCGCATCATCGGTTAATAGCTCCAAACTCCCACTTTCGGACAATTTAGAGGCGGTTTCAAATTCGTAAAAGCGAAAATAGCGTCGCCGCCACCGTTGATAGCGCTTGTGCAATTCTTGGGGATAAGGCAGAGTAGCCGAAAGATCGCAAGAGCGATCGCCCCACATTAACAAGAAGAAACAGGTATCCCCTTCTCCTCCTCGCACTTTCAATTCAAAAACAGAACGCATTATCAACTATCAATTATCAACTATCAATTATCAATTATTCTGGAACACAGGCATAGGGGGGTAAATTGACGAGAACTTGCTGTAACGTGTTTTGTTCGGGGGAAATAATCGTGGCGACAAACCGTTGATCGGGATGTCCTTGAACTCGGGCATAAAGAAAGGGTTCGTCTAAATCCGTGCTGGGAGAGTGCAACACGCGGGTTAAATTGCTGACTTGTAAGGTTAATTCATTGGGGAGATAGTTTCCGGTTTGCATCCCCAAAATCAATAAGAGAGACCATTGGGGAAGTTGCGTTTTTGGGGTTAGCTCTCGCAACGGCCAAACCATCGCGCAGAGACGTAAAGGAACATCCTCAAAATCAAGATCTTGATAGAGAGGACAAGCACTCGCAGGAATATCGAGTCCTTGATGTTTAAGGAGCGAGATCGCTTTTTCAAATTTATCCACCGAACCGGAACGACATAAAGAATAAGCCGGGGCAAATCCTCTCGATAAACTTTGAGTAGCGCGATCGATTTCCCCTTCCAACCAACGTGCCGTATCAATCGCGGGTTGGGTGAGTAACGCCCATAATTCTTGCAAGCGAATGGCCGATCTTTCCTTAGTTGTGTGCATTTTGGCAGGCGAGTTCTCTTTTAACTGTTCTTGATAGAGTAACTGCAAAAATTCCGGACAAGTCAACAGAACTTTTCCTTGTTCCCAAGATAAATAATCCCATAGTTTGCCATCTCCCGATCGCAATTTTGTCAATAAGGTTTCAGATACACCGAGATAATTTCCTAGAAATTCCGCCCGCTTTTCGGGTAAAGCGATCGCCTTGGGGTCTAGATAGCGACAATAAGATAGTAAATGATTGGGTTCGGGATCGAACGCATCGAGGGAAACGCGATAAGTCCAATCATTTTTTGCAACGAGGCTCTGGTTTTGTTTGAATTCCAACCAGCGATCGTAGCGCAATACGCCTCGAACGATCGCCTGTTCTGCTTCTTCTTCGATTTCCATCAAAATATAGAAATGACTGGCAAATTGAGGTAGATCTAAAGCCATTTTCGGAAGGGAAATCGTGCGATTGTTCCCTCCATCACAAGTAATCAAACAAATGCTAAAATCTCCAACTTCGAGATTGCAGACTGGCTCGAAAATATTCGCGAGGTGAGGCTGAAAGAGCGTACAATTTTCTCGTTGAATCGGGCGATCGGGCAGTCGCTCGGATAACCATTGTTCGAAGGCAAAAAATGCGAATCCATTGAGATAGGTTTGCCATTGATGCACCTCTCCCTTAACAGTATGACTGAGAGATTGAGCCTCTACTCTCCATTCTGGTTCTAGGGCGATTGCTTCCGGTAATAATTGGTGAATGCTCATCGGTTTAAAGGGTAGTGTAATGATTAGAGATAAAATTTTTGCAATCTCGATCGGAATAAATCAATCCTCATCTCTTGGCGGTTTTTAGGATCTACTATCTGCTTTTGGGGAATCACTGAGAGACCAATTTTCTTGGAGGTACTGACGGATAGCATCTGCATATAGACTCTGCATTTGACGGTTTTTACCGCGAAATTCTTTCGCCGCTTCCTTGAAAACAGTCTCATCCACAAATTCCTCAATTTGCTTCATGAGATTATTGAGAGCATCAGGGCTAGAAATAATCTCCTCTCGATCTAAATTCAAGCGTTCTAAAACGAATTGGAATAAGCGATCGACAGCGCGATCGCGAACCCGTAAGATTAACTCTCCTAATTTTAGAACCCGACTGACTTGAGATTGATTGGTTAATCCCAATAATTTCGCAACCTCTTTTTGGGATTTGCCTTCGGCGTAGATAAAATGCAAACCCGTTAAAAATCGATCGGCGAAGATTTGATAGTAACGGCTCTGAGCTAATTGTTCGAGTTTTTGGGGAATAATTTGTGCGATCGCAACGCTTAAAGCCTCCTTCAGCCAAGAATGCAAAAATTCCCAAAATTGAAGGTCTTCCGATACGGGTTCGGAAGTCGCTGGGAGGCGAGGATTGACTTTTTCTTCTCGCAAGCTGGCGGCAACTCGTTTGAGTTCGTTGAATAAGTCTTGCTGGGAATTGAAAGTAACTCCCCATTGCAATAAAACGACTAACATTTCTTGCAGTTGTTTTGGGGAAGGATCTTGACATTTGCCGCGCCGACCTTGTTTGCGCCGATCGCGGCGATAAACTTGATGAAAGGCCTGGATCGACAGGCGATCGCGATCGGCAAACCGTTCTAAAAGTTGAGATCTGGCCTGATTGAGCAATGCCCAATCCGTCTCTAATAATAATTTATATTCCACGCTTAACACCCGCTTCAATTCGGGATTTTGGCGCGTCAAAATATACGTCCAGTTATCCAAACTTTTCTTGGTCGGATCGTAATGGCGCAATAACTCCATCGCAAAGAAAGAATAGTCGCTTTTGCGAATGGTTCTATCCTCGAAATTGACAATGGTTTGAGTATAACCACCATCATTGAAGACGAGGGGATATTCACCCGTATCGGTTAAGACGATCGGCAGAATATCCCGAGGGGCAAATCCATAAGTTTCGCCAAATTGTTGTGCCAATTGATAACAGGTTCGATAAATCGAGTAGGAAACATAACAGCGCAAACACAATCCCGCGATCGCTTGCTGTTTTAATCCCTCAAAATTATTTTTCTCTTTTAAAAAATAAAACAGAAGAGATTTTTGGATTTCTCGATCTTGTTCTTTGGATAATTCCGATTGCCCGACCAAATCGGGAAAATACTCCTGAAACCCTTGTTGGGCAAGGAGAATCGGTTTGTCTCGATATCCTCCGAGTTGTCCGACAGAACCCGAATTCGGCAGATCGACAATCCGCAGAATCCAATATCTCGATGGAACGATCGTGACGATAGTATGTACCCCAACTCGCTAATGTTAACGTCCTTGTCACAGACTAACATTCATCCATAGCGATCGAGAGTTTAAACTTATGCAGTATCCCTAACAATCAAACGTGCGGATCGTTTTAAATTTTTAACGAATTACCAAGGAGAGCCGATCGTCACGAAAGGCGACCAGTAGTAAGGATGAGCCAAATTAATTTGGCCCGAGATCAAATCTGAGGGTAAGTCGATCGCCCCCCCCGAATTGACCAATTTTCCCCCTTCTAGGCGAATATCGCCGCGAATCATCGCCAGTTGTGCCTGTCGCAAGGCTTCAGCTTTGATGGGGGCAGTTTTTAATTGCTGGTAAAATTCGCTCATCAGGGCGAGGGTACCGACATCGCTCACGGACCACAAACTGGCGATCGCGGTTTTCACCCCTGCTTGGACTGCCAGTCCCGCAAATCCCAATTCTGCCTCGCGATCGCCTAACGCCGTCTGACAGGCACTCAAAACTAACAATTCGACGGGGGGATCGCGCCAGCCCAATTCATCAAGGCGATCGAGGGAGAGTTGGCGATCGCTAAATTGAATGTAGGAGCGATTGGGGGCACCGGATTTGAAGGCGGCATGGGTGGCAAGGTGGATAATTTCTGCGGGGTTTTCTTGTCTTTGTTCCTGTAGGTTGGCAACGGTAAAACTTTGATTGAGGAAGGCTTTGCCCTGCCATAGCTCCGGCACGATCGCGGAAAGCTCGACTTCTACACCGGGGAGGGGCATTTGTTCTTGAAACTCCGACGCTCCCATGGCCAGCACCCTCGCATCCCTGAGATCTGCTGGGGTTGTTTCCGTGAGGCTGAAGGCGGGAATAGTCGCCAGGCTGTATTTTTCAATGAGATATTGTTCGCCATCGTAAAGGGCGGCAAAGGGCAGCGATCGCAAATTTTCTCCGACGCAGAATAAAAGCGTGTCGATTTGTTGGTTTTCCAAAATGGACGCGACGGGGGCAACCAACCATTGATAAAGTTGTCGGGCGGCTCCCGAATGAGCGCCGCTATTGGCCCTGCGGGGATTGGCAGTTTCACGGCGCAAGGTTCTCGCCATAACATCAACCTCGTTGCGATCTGCCGTGGGAATGATGCGGCTGATGGGTTCTCCACGAGAAGTTACGAGCAAGAGAACCATATCCCCCGGACGAGACCAAGCCCAAATGACGGCGGGGTTTTTTCCAGTTTGTTGAGAAATCTCGGTTAGTTTCTGCGCAATTTCATCGGTGTCTTGAATCTGCTGTTGATACCTTTGCCGATAAAAACGTTGATAATCTTTTTTCCACCCCGCTTCTACTGTCGCGATCGCTTCGGAAATCTTGCCGCGATCGAGGAGGGTATCTACGCGAGATTCTTGAGCGTGGGATGAGTTGGAAAACAGGGAAGAAAAGGTGAGGAAAAATAGCAAAGACAGTAAAAAGGGCAAGACAAACAGTCCTTGCCAGCGTTGCTTGTTCCGAAAAAGCCAAACATTGAAAATGTTCATAGCAAAAAGTTTAGGCGAAACGTTGGGGGTTAATTCTGATTTCTATACTTTTTTCGCTGTTTCGGGAACATTAAAATCTCCATCGTTCACTCTACTGTTTCTTCAGAGGTAACAACTGTCTCTTCTACGGGTTCAATTTCCGGTGTGATTTCTTCTACAGATTCTTCAATAATTTCGGTGTTTTCTTCTATCGTTTCTTCAGAGGTAACAACTGTCTCTTCGATGGGTTCAATTTCCGGTGTGATTTCTTCTACAGATTTTTCAATGACTTCGGTGTTTTCTTCTATCGTTTCTTCAGAGGTAACAACTGTCTCTTCGATGGGTTCAATTTCCGGTGTGATTTCTTCTACAGATTCTTC
>JBCCVR010000226.1:0-10342 GCA_039194995.1 Cyanobacteria bacterium P01_E01_bin.42
TACAGTCTACCTTTTAACTGGGTTGTCACCCCTTGAGAAAATTGACCCAAGAGCAAAAGATTGCTTTGCTGTTTTTGAGCGCCTGCGAGACGGCTTTGGATACCCCCAATCGCGAGATGGGATTTGCTGGGTTGGCGGCACGAGCAAGCGTTGAGAGCGCGATTGCTCCTCTTTTTATTATCAATGACGGTGCAACCGCTTTACTCGTTGAACTATTCTACAAACACTTAGAAAATCACTCCAAAGCCGAAGCATTAAGACTGGCTCAACTGGAGATTATCAATTCTTACGAGCACTATGCTCACCCCTATTATTGGGGGGGATTAACCCTGATAGGGCATCCTTAATATTGCCGGAAACCGTCCCCTCGATCCGTGATGGAGTAGGCGGACGAGTACCGGAGCATACTCGCTGCTTGTAATCACACTCGTCACTCGCTCCCATTATCGTTATCGATAAGGGAATTAGCGTCAGAAATGCAAGCAGGTTTGATTTGTTTAAGGTTGGAGATTCCATGTTGAGATTTGATGATTTTGCGAGAGAATTTGCGTGACAGAGCCTTTTGATTTGTGTCTCTGTAAACTCTAAGAGCGATACAATAGAGGTCAAAAGCGACATTATCACTTCTATTATTATCATAATCTAGCCCTTTTTGTATTGCCGATTCTGCAAGGGACAAATTGCCTAGTTTCCAGTGTCCCCAAGCAATCCTCGCGTAGCACAAAATAACACTATTGTTCCTCCATCTTTCAGGGATATCTTGTTGCAGTGCACGTTCGATACAGAGTCCCGCCGTCTTAATGGCTTGCTCGTAATTCCCCTTTAATAATTGCAGACGAGCAAGACTTGGGAAAGCATCAAGAGTCCCGCGATCGGCGCTTTTTTTGTAGTCAGTGATAGCTCCCTCAATGTCTCCTCGATCCTCAGCAATGCTGGCCAAATTGTAGTATCCAATGCCTTGATTCCCATCGAGTTTATTCGTCAGGTTGTAGAGGTTAGAAGCGACTGAAACATTGCCCCCTCTATCGATTTTTACGGCAACAAGGCTTACTAAATGAGCAAGTAAAGGTAATGAAACTGCTAGGGATAACCCACCAATGACTATTTTTTTAAGATGTTTCATTCTATTCCCCCACAATCCTCCCACAACAGCACCTAGTTTACCCCTCCCGCGCTTGCTACCCGCGCCCTCAATAACCGATAACTGGTTCAGTGTTGGTGATTCCATCTTCTGCCACAACTGAACCATTGTCCGAAGTCCGGGGATATTGTTGTGCTTGTCTGCGAGGCGTTCGCGAGCCTCATGGAAGGCTTGGGAGTAGCTGCCATTGCTGAGTGCCTCAAAGAAGAACTCAGCAAAGTCACGGGCAACCCGATCCGGTACGGGCAATTTCCAAATAAGGAAAGCAGTCACTGGCAGATCCAGCCAGACTAACCCCGATCCTTTGCAGGAGTTCGCAAACAAGATTTTTACCCCTTGTCTTGCCGATGCACTTATGGCTCTTCTCAATCTCTCATTGGCGATGATTTCCCCGAAATAGAGATTTTGCCCGTCCCCGTGACTGCCAAAATAAACAATCTCCTCATTGCAGTTGCGGAGCGCTTGACAGAGAGTGTCGAGATCGGGTTTCTCGATAATCTTTGCGTCGTACAGATCGAGGATGTCGCGGTCTTCCTCCCCCATATCCCCCAAAACTGCAAAAATGCCTTTCCCTTTCACGCCATTGGCGGAAGGGGAAAAACGGGGGGAAGCATACGAAATGGTGTAGCTCTCCCCCAAAAAACTTTCTTCCCAAGGCAGTAGGGCGAGTTTGCTTTTTGGGTCGATGATAAGGGTTAATTGACGATCGCCTTGTTGGAGCGCTTTGAAGGTAGCTTGCAAAAAATCGTCGGAGTTTTTTAGCCAAAAATTCAACTGTTTGACCAGTTCCGAAAAGCTGATTTTCAAGCTCTCTGTATCAAATCCCCCTGCGGAAACAGCTTTTTTGATGACTGCTCGCGAGGGGTGAAAAGAACAAAAAAAATCATAATTTGCTTGCCATTCCTGCAACGACGATGGCAATGTGTCAGACGATAACAATGTATCGGGAGGGGAAAATTCTCCCTCATCGCGAAACCCCTCTCCCTGCCAGATGAAAAAATAAATTTCTTTTTTACAATCAATTGATAGTATCATTATTAATATTTGAATTTTTGCTTGTAGGTCTTGTCTTTGTATGTGATGGTAATTTCAAAGCGCTCCCCTTTTTCGATATTATCTATACTATCTCCTTGTAAGATAAGGACTTGAGATTCTTTTGAAACAGAGCTTGTCTCGCCTTCTACACTGACAGAAAGAGTTATTTCTTCCTCAATTATATTATCTTTAAACGAAATTAAAAAAGGAATTATTCTATATTTTTCTCTTTTCAATTCCTCTATTTCTAAAACTAAATTTATTTCGATATCTGCAATTTTTATGGGAGTGTAATAACGACTTGCAGAATCTTCCTGAAAACGGACGTTTTGGCCTATCCATCGCATCCAGAATCTAGGGATATCGAGAATCCTGATCGCTGTCCCCTCTGCTCGCTCGGAATCTTCTGGCTCTATAAGCAATTCGAGATTATCCGCGCTTTGGCGAAGCAATTTTGCAATTTTTGCCAGAGTGCCTTCCCGCCCACCCTCCTCGCTGATACTCTGAGCTTTATCAATATCTAGTTTGTACTGTATTGATATCTGTTTAAGATATTCAATTTGAAAAGAACTAGGCATTAATCCTATCAATTTAATCAGCATTTCATCCTTAAAATTTCGTTTTCCGGCAAGAAATTTCGACAAAAAGGATTCATCAATTCCAAGTCTTTCGGCTATCTCTCTCTGAGAAAGAATTTTCTCAGATTTCATTTTGTCGCTTACGAGTAATGACTTGAAAATTACTCCTAGTGGATTTTTTGGTTCGTTCATGCGTTCCAGTTTAGAAAATGAATGACCAACAGACAAAAATACTTGACTGGTGGACAAGACAAGAGGTATTATTGGGACTAATGGAGCTTGTCCATCGGTCAAGTTCCATTCTACCCCCGAACCGAACCACCCAAGGAAAGCAGGGTAAGCGCCACTGGCGACCTTAAGAACAGACCCAGAGCATTTCCAAAAAAGTGATGAACGTTTGGCGACAGAGATGGGAAAAAGTGCAGACCCATTGCTATAGCGTCATCTTGCGGATTCACCGGAAAACAGGGCAGAAGCTCAGATGCAGGCCTGGAGTTATTCCGAAGTGCTGAACGCTCGATAAAGACGCGAGACCCATTGCTATAGACCGATGCTCCAACAACCAAACCCAGAAGAAGAGCAGATGCTGGCCGAACAGTTGGCAAAACTCCAACAAAGCGGGGTCGCTATCCCGACGACAATCGATCCGGTCGCGGCGTTCATGCTGGTGTGTCAACTACAACTCGCCTACCGCCACCCTTACAACCTGCAATTGGAACAAGAGGGAGAGGGGAAACATCCCGGCTTAGTGGCGTTCGACCTTGCGAGACAGTTGCAAGACCGAATTCGAGAGATGTCCCCCGAACTGGGAGCGTACCTCGAGCGCGGCTGGCATCCCGAATTCGATCGCCCTATCGATTGCTCTTAAAACGAATGCTAGACGCGAGACCCATTGCTATTGGCGATCCGTTGCGAATGCGCAGATGCGATCGTACCGAAAAACCAACAACCATCTATTGTCTATGAAGTACACGCCCCTGACCCTTGAAGGATATTTGCGATCGCAAATCCATCAAGGGAACGAATACCAGCTAGCGATCGCAAGCCTCAACAACGAAAACAGAGTGAATATCACCATCCATCCATTGGGTAACGAACGCCCACGGCTGGACTTTGAGATTAACGGGCGACACGCAATCCCCATCAACGACGAAGGGGAGCGGCTCGATGACGAATATTCCGAAGCGAAACATCGAGCGCTGCCGAGAGCCGAACGAGATCGCCTGATTGCGATCGATATTCCCTCGGGCAAAGAAACCCTGTAGCGATCGCCCCAATGGGGATAACTAAACGCGATCGCCCTGACCCCATACCCACCAGCCATGAATCAACCGAGAACACCCCTAGAACCGCCGGCAATTGAACTGACTTGCCAAGTATGTGGAGGGTGGGGGCAAATTGAGAGAGAGGTAAAGGGCGAACCCACCGACGAACTTATAGAATGCCCCGAGTGTTATGGCACCGGCGTGGTCTATATTTTCTTCCTCTCTCCCAAACTTGCAGCCCGTCAGGTTCGATCGCAAAAGCTAGAACCCAAAATCCCCATAGCCCTCGCTTATGTATTTAGGGGTTTTTACGGCGAGGTATCGTACCTAGGAAAGGTAGAGGAATTTCAGATTGAAAACCCTTGGTTTGAGAAAAATGGTTACTCGATCGTTCCTCATCCTCATGTCAAGCCATACGCCTTTGCCCTCATCACCCCCGATAAGGAAGTTTGGGAGCTTTTTGGTGGCGAGAGTCCTAACGGCATCGACCTCCCTCTTGATGAATGCAAATCTGTTCTCAAACTACTGGCTTAATCGGGGAAACCCTGTAGCGATCGCCCCAATAGGGAATCGCGCCTCGATGCCCGCACCCATCAACCGATAAGGCAATTCAACAGCTTCTAAATCCCTTAGAAAGTGTAGAAATTGCCCTCATCGATGACAAACAACCCAAGCCATAATTGCCATGTTTGACGACCCAGACATTAACGCGATCGCCCTCAAAAGCACGCGCATAGAACTCGCCGCACGAATCCTAATCGCGCAACGACCCTCGATCGCGCGAATAACTGCGGACGAGATGCAGGAAATGACCCGAACTGTTCGAAAGCAAATCGGGAATCCCTCTACCCAAAACCCGCCGCGATCGCCTCCAGTTCGCCAAAGCCTTCATCGCGCGATGTCCCGGTGCGATCGTGAACCTTGCCGACAACCAACAACCAATAACCAATAACTAATAACCAATCATGAAAGTTACCGAAACGGAAATTCAACAATGGGTCTATAACTGGGGCTTCAACGATGCCCGCGACGGCAATATCTGCGCCTTCCCCTACGACCTCACCTATCGGGGCGGCTACTGTGCGGGCGTTGTCTCCCGGGAATGCGATCGCCGTGCTCCCCAACCATGAACTATTCCCGCCTTGCCATCTGGCGCGATCGCCTCCTTGAATTGCAATCCCGCGAGACCCTCACTCGGGTCGAATTGGGGGAGATAGAAGACTTAAAAAATGCGATCGCGATCGTGGAATCTTCCCGGCAAGCGATCGCCCTTCATGGGGAGACTGTGGAAGGCAATGCCGAGAGACATTGACGCGGGTTCGACTCCTGCTATCCCCGAGTTAATTAATTAGTTTGTCGTCACGCCGAGGGAAATGCCTATGCAGCAATCATGACGTTCTTTAAGCGCATCCGATGGGGTGATGCCTATCGGGTTGGTGAATATTTAATAGCAAACGCGATCGCGTTGATAAAGCGCGATCGTCTCCCTCCCCCCCATTAAAACCATGCAAAGAACCGCCAAAACCTACCAAATTATCGATTGCCAATTGCTCAAAGACGAAAGCAATCGCTATCTTTTGCAGCTTCCAGACGGAACGAAACATATTATTTCTGGCGATCGCGATCGGCTTAACAACGCCCTCAGTAAATACTTCGTCAAGAAAAAGAGGGCGAGCAAATGATTCAATTTACTATTTTCGATGAATTGAATCGCCTTAAAGAGAAGAAAGAGTGCGCGAGGGAAAACTCGCGTTTAAAACTTGATTCTCCAACAGAATCAATTGACGAGAAAAAAACCGTTGGAGAATCAACAATCAAAACGGCAAAACCCTTTACCCGCATCTACTCCCCCCAAGGAACGGCGCGAGGAAGTCGGAAGTATTTCGCCCTCAATTATAAAACAAAATCGGGAAAGCGAAAAGACGAGCATATTTGCGGCGGCAATATTTCCAGCCCCATTGCTCAACAGAAGAAAAAAGCGATCGACGATGCGATCGCCCAAGGAACACCCATCAATAAATTATTGGAGATGTGCAAATGAACGCTGACTTAAACCAGACTTTATCTGAAATTGGCAACGATATCAAAACACAAATTATCGCCCATGTTGGTTTTAATTCAATCAGAGTTATCATTAATTCTGCCAATCAAACCGAGTTCTCTATATCGACTGAAGATTTGGATCTCAAACAAACATTTGAAGCGATTTCTACATCTCTTAAAGTTGCCGCGATCGTCTGGCGATTGGATGGAGATTTAGCAGAAGCCCACGATAATGCTTTCCGAACCCAACCAAACCAGACCGACGTTTGGATGGTGGAAGCATTTATCAAAAAGTACCCAGAAACCCGCGATGCTTTGGCACATCTTGAAACAAATCAATCTATGAAAAGCAGTACGGCTGATAGGAACGAGGAAACTAAGCGCCCGACCGTCTCCAGAAATCGAATGAAATGGCAAATGAGATTAGTAGAAGATGATGATTAATTAATGAGGCGATCGCTCAAGGAACACCAATCGATAAATTATTGGAGATGTGCAAATGAAAGAACAATTTCTAAAGTTAGCGCTACATTTTAAAATGGCAGTCGTTGAAGATGAAAACACACACATAATAACAATCCATTCGCACTTAAAACCCTTGACAGAAATGTTAAAAATTGCAGTGATATTTTTTCCGAACCTCAATGATTATTCAAAGGTATATCACCGAAAAACTGGCATTTCCCGATTAGAAGTTAATTCGGAGGTTTTTCAACACGATGTTTTGGAGGTGGAAGAATGACCGATTTTTATCCTTGGTGGATGATGGGAGAAACGCCGCTCGAGTACGCCAATTCTGTGGCTAGAGCGAGACAGATTCAGCCGCCCGTAAATCCCCAAGATTTTGATGAATGGGAGGATTTCGATCGCAATCAAAAGGAATATTCGCGTGAAGACCCAACCGACGAACTCGGCGATCGCATTACTCGGAAGATGAACGGTCGGGGTTATCGAGCGTGCGCCTCAGAAATCGGAATTCGCCTAGTCAAACTCCACGGAATTCGCAATGGGAAATGGCGAGAGGGCGAAGACTTCGAGAAGGTCATGAAATGGTTGGAGGAAAAATGAACGAACCCCTCAAAGGCTTAGGAATCGGACTGACCGGAACCGCCGAGCAACTCAAAGCCGCGATCGCCAAATTCTGGGTCATCATCCCAGAGTTAAAAGATGAGACACGGGAATGGCACGAAGACACCCGAAACCCCACCGACCCCCCAACCTACCGCACCTATTTCCGGGTCTACAGTTGGCGCAATCGACTCACCGTTTACGACGAACTCGCCGCCGCCCAAGCCGAAACCCGCAACGCTTGGCAGCATATCGCCGACTTAGAAGACGCACTCGAAAGAGAACGCGAGAGATATAAGCAACTGCACGAAAAATACATTCAACTTATCGCCCCACAATCTGCCGTTCTTTCTCCTAATTGCAAGAAACATGAGTAACCCCTCAACAACATGGACGAAAAAAACAGATGAATTCTGTTTAAAACATCAGATTACCGGATGCGCCAAATTAATGTTGCAATGGCTCGTTCGTCACCAGAAAAACAGCGAACCCGACCTGAAGACGTTTAACAATTGGGCAGCAAAATATAGAGATAAGCCCTTTCACCGCGACACCCTCAAAAAGGCTTTTAAAAAGTTAGTTAATGCTGGCGTTATCATTATCAAAAAGTTCTTCAAATGGCATGTTTCTCGCATTGAGTTAGTCTTTTTGTGGGAGCGAAAAAAATCGCGCTCCCCAGATTGCGATCGCGATTCGACCCCCCCCTATCCCGCCACATCAAGAACGGATGGTGTACAACAACAACCTAACCCACCCACTCGAGAACAAGCACAAATCATCGAGCTATTAAAAATTAGCGGTATCCAATTCGAGGATTATTCCCCCTTGTGGAAGTTTGAACCCGATGAAATAGAAAAAGCCGTTCGCTACTATCTAACCTATCCGAATATCGAGGAAATTCGCAATCCTGCCGGCTGGTTGATCCAATGTCTGAGAAAAGGCTG
The DNA here is from genome assembly GCA_039194995.1 of Cyanobacteria bacterium P01_E01_bin.42. Taxonomy (GTDB): domain Bacteria; phylum Cyanobacteriota; class Cyanobacteriia; order Cyanobacteriales; family Spirulinaceae; genus CCY15215. Next base: position 8,075 of record JBCCVR010000226.1, read on the forward strand.
GTATCACTCGACCTATCTCGATCGGTCTCCCGTTAAATCACCGCAACTCATCTTATTAGCGTGGAACCTGATTAAGGATTACGTCAAGGGATGCTTAAAAGAACCCAAGCTCACTCTTTATGAGGACAATCCCTTAATTCATGCCGTTCGGTCAATTTCTGACCTCAAGCTGGGAGAAGCAGAGATAAAACGCGATCCTGTCTACGGAGATTATTGCGTTAAGTTAACAACCGATTAAAACCATGCTTCACAATCTATTGGATGTCGATTCCAGTTAATGGCGACATCTTTGAACCATCCTTGAAACTGACTGATAAAAATGGCGATCGCTCCTTCCTTTGGAGAAAATGCGACCGCGCTTACCTAAAACCAATTATGCCACCCCCCAAACTCTTACCCAAACCCAAACGGCAATCGCGCACCCAATTCATCCAAATCGTCGGCGATCCTGAAGTCATCGTCAATCCCGCCCATATCTCTTTAATTTGGCGCTTTAAAACCCAAGTCATCATCATTATTGAAGGTCAACGGCTGACCCTAGATCGCGAGACCGGCGATCGCATTATCGAGGCGATCGGGTTTTAACCCCGCAGCAGGGGAATCTAATTCCCCTGCTGCGGGGTCTAGCTAACCTCGCAACCCGTTGCGGCGCGGCGTTAAAATTGAATCGCGCCAAAGGAGCGTTCCTTCATTCACGCGCAGCCCGCAACACCCCTCACCTCACGGCGTTTAGTAGTGAAGCGCGACTCTGTTTTTATGAGTTGTTTGGGTGATTCGTGCGCCAGATTAACCGAGGGGCTTGGGTTCATAGCTCGCCTTATTACCGAACCTTGATAACCGAATATGAAAATCATCGGATTGGACGTGAGCAAAGATAATGTTTGCGCTCATGCCCTCGATCGCTATCCCGCCGGGGGACTCTCCACCTACTGGCAGAAAACCCGCAAGCGGGCGAAAAGCGAGTACCCCACTTTCTATTCCGTGCCTCATCCTAAAAAGAAACGGAAAAGCGCGTGGGACTTCCTCGAATGGGTTAAAGATGTTAAACCCCATTATGCCGTAATGGAACCCACCGGGCATCATTACTCGCTCCTGTGGGCGACGATTTTACAATCCCTCAATATTCCCGTGCTTTGGGTCGGTCACATCGAACTCAAGCGCTATCGGGAAGGGAAAAACCTCCCCGGCAAGGGTAAAAACGATGCCATCGACGCTTTAGCAATGGCAGCATATCCCCACGACCCGGAACACTTGCTCGAGTCCGAGGAATTCAACCCGAGGGCGTTTTTAATGGTCAGATGCGATCGCGTTAACCGACTGCGCGAACTCTGCCAAGATCTTAACCACTTGGCTCGGGTTCAACATCCCATCGTCGCTCACCTCAAACAGTGCCTCTCGTGGCAATTTCCCGAAGTTCAGCAATTGAGAAGCCAATCCTCTAAATATGCCCCGCCCCTTTACGGCTGGCTCGCCAATCGCGAGGATCTTTGCTCCCGTCGGGGCTGGACTAGGATCGTCAAAAAACACGAACGGTCGATCGCCCGCGAGCTAGATTTGGAGATATCTCCTCTCACTCGCTTGCAGGCTCAATGGATGATTGATATCGACGAGCAAGAGAAGCAAATCGAATGCGAATTAAGGGCGCTTTTGGATGCCGAAGAGTTCGCGCCCTACAATCAAATCTTCGATCGCTTTGGCTTTGGCCTGCGAATTCGCTCCCGCCTGCTTTCGCGGATATATCCCTTTGAAAGTTTCCTCACTGCCGATAACCGGCAATGGATCGAGTACGAACTGAGGGAAGTCAAAAAGCCGGAGCGCGTTTTTACGGGTGGGGTCTACAAAGTCAAATTCAACCCGGGCGATATGAAGCGTCACAAACGCAACCGCTCGCGGGACATCTTTAAAATGAGGCTCGGAATGGGAACGGTTTTAGAAGCAAGCGGCGACGGCTGGATCGAAAAAAGTGCCGGCTCTACCATTTGTCGGGAATCATTGTGGCAGCACGTGTTTACCAAAGTCGAACCCGATCGCGGTCCCGATACTCCGGAATTCCGAGAACTGGTTAACTATCGCGACGACCTCAAAGAGCGCAAAGACCCGAGCGGCAAACCGTTATTAAACGGTCGCCACATTGAAGGGAAAATCATGTCCAAAACCACCAACCTTTTATTTAAGGTATTCGTACAAACCTTTGCCCGACAATAGTTTTATTGCTCCCCTATTTATTTTCAGGGGAGCGCTTTTCTCAAAATAATTTGTTAGAGTGAA
>JBCCVR010000227.1:0-10232 GCA_039194995.1 Cyanobacteria bacterium P01_E01_bin.42
AGATTTGCTGTGGTCACGATCTTATCGCAGTTTTATCATACTGTTTGCAAAATGTGCTTGGTTCAAAAAAAGCCAAACAATTTATCATCTCTAAAAGGAATCCGAAAGACAATCAGAAAATTGAAGACACAAATCTCGATTCAATTCTTCGGCTTTCTTATGAAACAGTTTATTTTGTCAAAACACGACTTTACGCAAATATCCGTACATGGGAAAACAACAATCAGCCCTTTCAAGTTTTACAAAACTTTGTTTAACTTAAAATAGGAGGTAGGTCAAGTTAAAACTCGTCCTACCTATCTAATGCTTAAACCTCTAGTTTCTCCGCAATGCGCTGGATGGCAACATTAACATTTTCCCGACTATTAAAGGCAGAAATACGAAAATAACCTTCTCCCGCAGCCCCAAAACCAGAACCCGGCGTTCCCACGACATAGGCTTCTTTTAACAACTTATCGAAGAACTCCCAACTGGAAATTCCCGATGGCGTTTTGACCCAAACATAAGGTGCATTTACGCCTCCATAAACTTGTAAACCAACCGCCGTTAATTTCTCTCGCACGATGGCAGCATTTTCTAAATAGAAGCTCACCAAATCTTTAATTTGCGCCTGTCCTTCGGGAGAATAAACCGCCTCTGCTCCCCGTTGTACGATGTAAGAAACGCCGTTAAATTTGGTCGATTGGCGGCGATTCCAGAGCTTGTGTAACTCTACCTCAGAGCCATCCGATGCCTTGACTTTAAGCGACTTTGGCACCACCGTAAAAGCGCAACGAGTCCCTGTAAAACCTGCATTTTTCGAGAAAGAACGAAACTCGATCGCGCAGTCTTTTGCTCCTTCAATTTCATAGATAGAATGAGGCAACTCTGGATCGGTGATAAAGGCTTCGTAGGCAGCATCAAAGAAAATCAGCGCCTCATTTTCCTTGGCATAATCAACCCATTTTTTCAAAGTCGCTTTACTTGCCGTTGCCCCCGTCGGATTATTAGGAAAACAGAGATAAATGAGATCGACTTTTCCTGTGGGCAGATCGGGGTTAAAGTTATTGTCCGCCGTCATGGGAAGATAAATTAAACCCTCATATTTTCCCGAATCGTCAGCCGATCCCGTATTCCCTACCATTACATTCGTATCGACATAAACGGGATAAACCGGATCCGTCACTGCGATCGCGTTATCTTTGCCAAAAATATCGAGAATATTCCCCGTATCGCATTTTGCCCCATCGGAAACAAAAATTTCCGACCCATCAATATCGCATCCCCTGGCTTGAAAGTCGCGCGCGGCGATTTTATCCCTCAACCAAGCATAACCCTGTTCGGGCCCGTATCCTTTGAATGTGGCGCGATCGCCCATCTCTTCTACTGCTTTGATCATGGCAGCACGACAGGCTTCCGGTAAAGGTTCCGTGACATCGCCGATCCCCAGTTTAATAATAGGTGCATCGGGGTTCGCCTCGGCGAATGCTTTGACCCGTCGGGCAATTTCCGGGAAGAGATAACCGGCTTTGAGTTTGAGATAATTTTCGTTAACTGTTACCATTGCGATTCGATCGTGACAAATAATTTTTAAATTGTCTCATACGCGATTCACAATTCGCAATTGGCAATTTTCTACAGGAGAAGCAATGTAAGTTTAGGTTTGATAATATTTTACAACGATTCATCACTCGATCTCTAAGAATGTCCAAGCAAAAACGACATCAATATCACGCGACTTTAATTGGTAGCACGGCTATTTTAATGTGGTCTACTCTTGCACTTTTGACAGCTTTAAGCGGCAATATTCCCCCTTTTCAACTAACAGCCATGTCTTTTACTGTTGCTTTTGCGATCGCCGTGGCATTTTGGCTCAAACAAGGCATCAATATTATTGCTGTCTTAAAATTACCCCTAAAAGTTTGGGTGTTGGGAATTTTTGGCTTATTTGGCTATCATTTTTTCTATTTTCTTGCCCTGCAAAATGCTCCTGTTGTTGAAGCGAATTTAATTAACTATTTATGGCCATTATTAATTGTTTTGTTCTCTGCATTTTTACCGGGAGAGCAATTAAAATGGTTTCATATTATCGGCGCGATCGCAGGATTTTTAGGCGCGGGCTTATTGGTCGCGAAAGGAAAGTCTTTTGCTTTCGATCCGCAATATGCGATCGGTTATTTGGCCGCCTTAATTTGTGCTTTTACTTGGTCGAGTTATTCAGTATTATCGCGCTTATTTGGTACAATTCCTACCCATAGCGTCGGTGGATTTTGCGGTGCAACGGCAACTTTAGCATGGATCTGTCACGGATTTTTTGAACCGACCATTTTCCCGGTTGGAGAAGAATGGCTGGCAATTATCGGGTTGGGTTTGGGACCGGTGGGTTTAGCGTTTTTTACGTGGGATTATGGGGTGAAGAAAGGAAACATTAAAATATTGGGTGCATTATCCTATAGCGTTCCTTTATTTTCGACCGCATTATTGATTGTCTGCGGATTAGCAGAACCCAGTATATCGGTTATTTTTGCTTGTTTGTTGATTTTTGGCGGGGCGATTTTGGCGGCAAAAGATTATTTTTGACCCAGAAAACCTAGCCTCAACACCTTCCCAAGAACAAGAGAGGAAGAGGCGAAACAGAGAGAGAAGCAAACAACAAACTTAAATGATTTTGAATTACAACGTCTTCAAACGTTTGAAAGTATCTTACAAACCTGCAAGAAAAATTAAATGGGGAGGCCATACTCCGTACTCGGCTTTAGACCCTGCCCGGAATGCCTCCCATTGTTAGAGGGTGAATTTAGAAGGGAATATCGTCTAAATCTGCCTCATCTTCATAAGAAGATTCCAGCGAACTGGGTTCGGGTTCGAGATCGCCAGACCCCGAAGAACGATTGTAATTGCCGATGGGGACGACATTATCTAAATTACTTGTCGGGGCGGGCGCAGGGGTGACAGATGCCGCAACGGGAGTCGCTGCAACGGGCGTACTGGCAGCACTGGTTTGGGTCGAGCTAAATTCCCCATCCTGCTTGTAGATGCGAGAAAGGGTCAATTCCGCTCGGGTTTCCTTGTAGTTCACCCCCTGCTTTTCTACATCGATGCGAGAAATCTTCAAACTGCCCATGACAATGACGCGATCGCCCGCCCGATAATTCGCGTGCAGTTCTTCGGCTAAATTCCGCCATGCGGTGACTCTCAACATGCCGGGGGGATCGTTCTCCCGCGCCCCCTCAAATTTCACAAGCATATTGGCGACGGGCGTATCGTCTGGAGTCCGCCGCAATTCCGGAGATCTTTCAATCTCGGCCATTAAAGTACAGCTATTCATAACACCTAATTCGAACGGATGACTTGATTTTTTATTCTAGTTTAGACCATTACGGCTTCAGTTCGCTAATTCCACGCCCTGTTCTTGGTCGATGAAATCCTGAACGCGCTGGCGATAATCCATCAAGGTGCGATCGACCCAATCGCGATCTTCGCTGTTGGCGAAGATATGCACCAAGGGTTCCCCCGCATCCGGTAAGATTAGCACCCAATTATCATTTTGACGATTAACAATTTTTACGCCGTCGATGAGTTCTAAGTTCTCCGCTGGATGGGTTTCTACCAAATGCCGCATCAATGCCCCTTTGACCGTCCAAGGACAGCGCATGGTATAGGTTTTGTGGCAAACGCGAGGCAGTTCGCTACGAATTTGTGCCAGAGAATGTTCTTGAATGGTCAGCATTTCGATGAGTTTGGCAACGCAGAACATGGCATCGAAACCGGGATGCAATTGGGGGAAAATAAAGCCCATTTCGCCACTGCCCCCCAAAACCACGCTGGGATCCGTTTGGGAGGCTTCCATCAATGCCGTGGGGTTGGCTTTGGTGCGAATGACCCGGCCGTCATGACGGCGAGCAATTTGTTCTACCGCACTGGAGGCATGCACGGGAACCACAACGGCACTGCGAGGATGGGCAGTCATCATCATATTCACCATTAAAGCCGTCAGCATTTCTCCGCGAATGGTCAATCCCGCTTCATCCACCAACACTAATTGTTCTCCATTGGCGGAAATTTGCGCGCCCAAACTGGCTTTTACGGCTTCGACCACGTGACCTAATTGCATCAATAACCCTTCCCGTTCTTCATTGGAAACGGCGGTTTGACTCAAACTGGCATTGAGGACGACAGCATCGCAACCGAATTTCGCCAGCAGGCGCGGTAAAATCGCCCCAGAAACGGCGTAGACGTAATCGATCGCGACTTTCGCATGGGAGTTGCGGACGGCTTCGACATTGAGATGGGTCTCAAAACTTTCGCTGTAGATATCGAGGACTTGGGTAACATAATTCATGATACCAATATCCGCGATCGCCACCCGTCGCAAGTCTTCTTTAAAATAAGATCCCTCGATCTTCTTCTCTTTGGCTTTGGTGATATTGATGCCTTGAGGATCGAAAAATTCGATCAAAATCGAGTCGGGACGGTTGGGGTGCAAGCGGACGTGAACCCCTCCCACTACGGGAAGCGTGGGAATGACGGTTCTGGCGAGGGGAATAGCTGTTGATTCTAAGTTCTGAATGCCCACCCCCGAGGACATGATTCCGGCAATCAAAGACCGACTGACCATGCGCGAAATAGGGCGTTGATCCCGAGAAACCGTGACCATAGACCCCGGTTTCAAGGTCGATCCGTAAGCTGCCCCCAGTTTGACGGCAAATTCCGGTGTAATGTCGATATTGGCCAAACCGGATACCCCTTGTTGACCAAAGAGATTGCGTTGCGCCATATTCCCCCAGATCAAATTAATATTCAAAATCGCACCGGATTCAATTTTTTTGCTCGGCCAGACCCTCACCCCCGGGCTGATCTGGGCTTCTTCTCCCACGGAGGATAAAGAACCGACGACGGCACCTTCGAGAATGTGAGCGCGGCGATCGACCCGCGTGCCTCGGGAAATAATGCAGGCGCGGAGGTGCGCTTCATCACCGACGATCGCCCCATTGGCAATAATCGGACGCTTGAGGTTCGCATCTGCGCCGACGGTAATGTTATCGCCGAGGATCGTCCCCGCTTCCATATGCACTCGCGGCCCGATGCGACAATTGTTGCCGATCAACACAGGGCGATCGATTTTGGCAGAAGGGTCAATATAAGTCCCGCTACCGACCCAGAGACCGGGTTCTTGTTCTTCGTAAGCAAAGTCAAGTTGAACTTTCCCGTCCAAACCGTCATATTGCGATTCTCGATAGGCTTCCAAATGACCGACATCGCACCAATAACCCTCAGCAATATAACCATACATGGGTTCTCCTTTAGCCAGCAGCAGGGGAAAGAGATCTTTCGAAAAATCGGATTCTTCGTTTTCCGGCAGATATTGTAAAACTTCCGGTTCGAGAATATATGTGCCGGTGTTGACTGTATCGGAAAAAATTTCGCTGGTCGAGGGTTTTTCGAGGAAGCGAATAATGCGATTGTCTTTATCGGTAATCACCACCCCAAATTCAACAGGATTGGGAACGCGGGTTAAGACTAAGGTGGCCTTGGATTGTTTCTCTTTGTGAAACGCGATCGCGGCTTTCAGGTCGAAATCGGTAATGCTGTCGCCGCTAATGACTAAAAAAGTATCGTTCAACAGTTCGGCAATATTTTTTACACAGCCTGCCGTACCCAAAGGTTGCTCTTCTTCTACTGCATAGGTCATCTGTACGCCAAAGTCGTGGCCGTCTTGAAAATAATCTCGCATGACATCGGGAAGATAGTGGAGAGTGGCGATGACTTCCGTGATGTCGTGGCGCTTGAGCAGGTTGACGATATGTTCTGCGATCGGTCGGTTGAGAATGGGAACCATTGGTTTGGGAAGGTCGCAGGTCAGGGGGCGAAGTCGAGTCCCGGAACCCCCTGCCATCAGCACTGCACGCATAAATACTCCTTTTGTTATTTGTTGTTTGTTATTGGTTGCTTGCACTGAGCGAAGCCGAAGTGTTTGTTGTTTGTTGCTTGCACTGAGCGAAGCCGAAGTGTTTGTTATTGATTCCGCCTCAACAAATGACTGGATTTAGGGGCATTTTATCATTGTGGGGTCGGGGAAACTGAGGAACTCTGGCTGGGGAATGAGTTTGAGGGCCTTTGTTTGCAGGGGTTTTGCCCTTGTATGAGAAGCAATCCTCGTGCGCAACAAAGTGTTACAAAATCATGGACGATCGCCCTGTCTTTCCTTCTCTGTCAAAGCGATCGCTACGAACAAAATCAAAAAATGCTTCTCATAAAGTCCTCAGAAAACAGAGCGGCGCAAGCACGATTGCGTGGAATTCTGTAGCGATCGCTGCGATATTTTTCCCATTTTCTCTAAAGTTTGACTATTTTTATTAAAGTTTTGCAACTTTCATTAAATCTCCAATACAACTCTTGACAGCTTTGTCAAGAATAAGTTACATTAATTAACAAATCGGGGGAAAGACGGTATGGTAAGACCAAAACGGCAGTACCAAGACCCAAATACTGGAATCGAACGAGCAATCGCATCACTGAGGGAAGGCGAACTCTGAGGAATCGCCGATCGTCCGTTAAATCTGTAGAAAAGGAGACACCCGACCGTGGAAAAAGCTAATAATTTTTCTCTCAGCCTAGAGCAGCAGTTCGAGCTACACAAATTTGCCCAACAAGCTAAATACGTTTCTCGCGACGAACTCGAAAATCTTTTCATTGAGATCGTTCGTCAAAAAATGGCGCAAGAAAACTTGTTCAAAAATATGCTAAAGGGTGCTTAGCCAATGTCAAGCACGTCATACCGTCAATGCAACGAATAATTATCAGCTATCCCCAGTTCGCGCGGGAGGTTTGGTGATTCGTTTCCGAGTTTTCAACTGTTTGTCTGTCCAATTTTCCTAGAACACCTTACCTTTTATGTCATCATTGCTATCCACATCCAAAATCGATCTCGGAGAGTTGGCGATCGCGTTTTTACAAGAATCCGCAGGAGACTGGCACTCCCAACGTCGCTATTACACGTTGAAAACGAACGACGTGCAAGAAGTCGAAAGTTCGTTAACTATTCGCTTTCTCTCTTGCGGCACGCCAGAATTAGAACGCTTGGCGGAGTTGCACGGGTTGGAAGATGCGGAAATTCTTCTATGCGGTTCGCAAGTCACGTGGGAAAGTAGCTATATCAAACCCAGTCGCAAACCTCTGTCGGGTTCGACAGTGTTCGGAATGTCGAAAAGTCTTATGTATCGCGATCGCGGGTTTGCGACCTCGAAACCGATTACGGCACGATATCATTTTCCCGATAATAGTCCGCAAGTCGTGCAACTGCGAACGGAATATAGCGGCTCTGTTTTTGAAGAAGAGTTTAAGTTTATCGGCTCTCATTATCGTACTCGTCAGACGATTATATCTCAGGCAGGTCGGGAACATACCATCGGACAGTATCTCGAAAAACGGATTTAACTCCGACTCATTCTTTCTCAATCGGGCTTTTGCTACAAGAGTCCGGTTATTTATATAGCGCGATCGCCGTGCGATCGTTTGTCATGATGCGGGTATCGGGAAGAGACGAAAATTTTGAGATGTTATTGGCTATAATGGGAAAATTGGCATTTTTAGAGCCTCAGTTTTTTCTATTATTTCTTAAATTTCTAAACCCGTTTCTATCATGTCTCTTCCTATTGTTGCAATTATCGGTCGCCCGAATGTGGGCAAATCAACCTTTGTCAATCGTTTGGCGGCAAATCGCGGTGCAATCGTTCACGACGAACCGGGAATCACGCGCGATCGCACCTATCAAGAAGCCTTTTGGCAAGATCGGGATTTCCTCGTGGTAGATACGGGGGGTTTGGTATTTGATGATGACACGGAGTTTTTACCCTCGATCCGAGAACAAGCAATGGCGGCGCTACAGGAGGCGAGTGCGGCGATTTTTGTGGTAGATGGGCAAAGCGGGCCGATGCCTGCGGATGAAGAGATTGCTCAATGGTTGCGCTTGCAACCCGTTCCGGTTTTTCTGGCGGTGAATAAGTGCGAATCTGCGGAACAAGGACTGGTACAAGCCGCACAATTTTGGGAGTTAGGATGCGGCGAACCCTATGCCGTCTCTGCCATTCACGGGAATGGTACGGGAGAATTGTTAGAAGAGATGGTAAAGGTTTTGCCAGCACGGGAAGAAATTGAGGAGATTCCAGAAACGCGGGTGGCGATCGTCGGTCGTCCTAATGTGGGGAAATCGACTTTGTTGAATACCCTGACGGGGGAGAATCGTTCGATTGTTAGTCCCATTTCCGGTACGACGCGAGATGCGATCGATATGCGGGTAGAACGGGAGGGACAATACTATCGTCTCATCGATACGGCAGGAATTCGTAGGAAGAAAAACGTGCAATACGGGGCGGAGTTTTTTAGCATTAATCGTGCTTTTAAGGCGATTCGTCGAGCCGATGTGGTTATTCTAGTATTAGATGCGGTTGATGGGGTCACAGAACAGGATCAGCGCCTAGCCAATCGCATTATTGAAGAGGGACGGGCGGCTGTTTTGGCAATTAATAAATGGGATGCTATTGAAAAGGATTCTTACACGATTTACGAGTACGAAAAACAGGTTAAAGACCGCTTGTATTTTCTGGATTGGGCAGAACCTTTATTTATTAGCGCCTTGACAGGAAAGCGGGTTGAGAAGGTGTTTAATTTGGTCGATACGGCGGTAGAATCCCATCGGCGACGCATTAGCACATCGGTGATTAATGAGGTGTTACAGGAGGCAACAGATTGGCATTCTCCGCCCACTTCTCGCCAAGGAAAACAGGGAAGAATCTATTACGGCACCCAGGTTAGCGTTCAACCGCCGACGATTACTTTATTTGTGAACGATCCCAAGCGTTTTAATGATGGTTATCGTCGCTATATCGATCGCCAGTTCCGAGAACAATTGAATTTCACTGGGACTCCCATTCGCATTCTCTGGCGCGGGAAAAAGGTGCGAGAGATGGAACGCACTGCAAATCGCGCTACGAAAGTGTAAATATTTTCTTGGCAAAAATCGGGTTATTATTCCAATAACCAAGCAAATAAATTACCTACGCTCAATTCCAATTCTTTTGCAAACTCCGGAACGGGTAAAATTAAATCTGGTTCATCAAAAATCTCTGTTGGTTGGTTTGGAGAATAAACTAGAACAGATTCCTCATAGGGATTAATGAGCCATCCCATTTGAGTATCATATTTTAAAGCATGGACGATCTTTTTGATAACTTTTGTTTGGCTTTGTTCGGGAGAAAGGATTTCAATTAGCCAATCTGGTGCGATCGCAACAACACCACCAACTTCACCATTTTCTTTACGAGGAATTCGTTCCCAAGTATAGACGGAAACATCAGGAACAATGGCTCTACCGCCAAAAATACAGCGCAATTCGGGAAAAGCACGGGCAATCTTTTTAGAGCGAAGTTCAGCATTAATGAATGACACTAAGTCACCTTGAATAGCACTATGTTCTCCACCCGACATTGGTTTTTGAATAATTTTTCCATCGATATATTCGCTGGCGGGTTTGGTTTCGGGTTGTTGCAGAAACTCTTCAAGGGTGAGGGGTGGAGTTAGGGTGCTTACCATTTGAGATAACTGAGTTGTTCGCCTTTCGCTTATTGTACAGGATAAAGATAAAATGGAGTGAGTTTTTATGATACTCAAGCCGTGCGATCGCATTGCCAAAAACAAGAAAATAATGGCTCAAGTCTTAACAAAATCTCTCTTCATCAAACAATAATTCTAACTCGTTTATTTTTCTTTCTTTTCTATTTGGATTAATTCTTGAAAGCGATCGCTCTCCCGAAGTTTGTCAAAATCTGGATTGTATTTTGCCTCTCGACGACAGCGATCTGGTGCATATTCAATTGCTTTTTGTAAAGCATCAAGAGCTAAATTATCTTGATTTTGTAGAGCATAGCAACAGGCTTTCCCATAATAACTGCACTCATTTTCTTTCAGTTCGAGGGCTTGGTCGCACAAATTCAATCCTTCCTCATAACGACCTGAGCGAGCCAAGATGATTCCTTTATTTGCTAAAAAAAGCGGTTCTTTCTTATCAAGTTCTATGGCTTTATTTGAACTGATAATTGCTTCATCATATCGTTTTAAAAAACTTAGAGCTAAACCCTTTACACTCCAAATATTAGGATCTTTTTTATCAATTTTAAGTAATTTTTCTTGATTCGTTAATAATTTTTCATAAGACTGTAATGATAATAGTGTAGAACCAAGATTCAGCAATGTAT
>JBCCVR010000228.1:0-10172 GCA_039194995.1 Cyanobacteria bacterium P01_E01_bin.42
AATTCTATGGCTTTATCGTAAGAAGATATCGCTTCTTCTAACTTTCCTAAATTCCCTAAAGCAACCCCACGATTAGACCATGCTTCATGCAAATCTGGTTTGAATTCTATGGCTTTATCGTAAGAAGATATCGCTTCTTCTAACTTTCCTAAATTCCCTAAAGTAACCCCGCGATTAGACCATGCTTCATGGTAATCTGGTTTGAATTCTATAGCTTTATCGTAAGAAGATATCGCTTCTTCTAACTTTCCTAAATTCCCTAACGCAACTCCGCGATTATACCATACTTCATGCCAATCAGGTTTGAGTTCAATGGCCCGATCGAAAGAAGATATTGCTTCTTCCAATCTTTCTAATTTCCCTAACGCAATTCCACGATTATACCATGCTTCATGATAATCCGATCCGAATTCAATGGCTTTATCAAAAGAAGATATTGCTTCTTCTAACCTTTCTAATTCTCCTAACGCAGCTCCGCAACCTAACCATGCTTTATGTGAATCTGGTTTAAATTCAATGGCTTTATTGTAAGAGATAATCGCTTCTTCATATTGCTCTAAAAAATGAAAACTATTACCAATATCCCATAAAAATAGACCACTCATGAATTCCGGATCGGTGACGCAATAGCATTTTTTTGCTTGCTCATTTGCCATTTTTAAATAAGTGAGATTTTCTCCATTGCGACAACACTTCGATTTGTAAAACAAAGCCGCATATTTTGCCAAATCTTGCAAGGCGTTAAACAGTTCAGGATTTTGCAAACAAATTCTTAAAGAGTTATCGATCTGCTTTTGGGAAAGATTTAAGTCTGATTTCAAAAAAGCATAATCTATTTTATCCTGTCCTAAAGTCCATCGACCTGCCAAAATAAGTGGACGAATTTGCTCTAAAAAGTTTCGTTGAGACTCTTTAACGCATAAACGACGCTCTAGATTGCACTCTGCTAAAATTGTAGAAATAGGAGTTTGCATCACGTCATCTCGTTTGAGATAGCGAGACTCAAACAAATACGAGAAAAACTGAACGCGATCGCTATCCCGATCCGTATGCAACAAATAATAAATAAACTCCGAACTATTATCCCGCCAAGCCGAATTTTTATACTTTTCTACCGGATGACGATCTGGGGATACTTCCCGATCCGCCTGTTGTTGAAAATAATCCGCCAAATGAGAATTAACTTGCTCAAAGCGATCTCGATCCTCCAGATAAAAAGACTCTCGAAAAATATCCCGCGCTACATCATCCAAACTCCAACGATTTCGAGCATATTTCACAAACCCTCGCCGACTCAACCAATCAAACCAATCTCGCTTTTTTTCTCTCTCCTTTGGCTCTTCTTGAAACGATGGAAAATCCTGCAAAAGATAGTTTAATAAAGACTTATTAAACCAACGACAACAAGCCGCCAATTGAGCCACCAACTTTTCACAATTACCAAACCCTTCTAATAATAACCGTTCGATATCGCGATCGATCGCAGAGAAATCCAGCGTCTTTCCTTTCTCTACACAATCGCGAATTTTATCGAGATAATAGGGTAAACCCTTCGTCGCGCGAACAATCGTTTCAACGTCAGCAGATTCGGTAATCCCAATATCTTGTAAATACGCCGCAATCTGTTTCTCATCAAAACAAAATAAAGCGCGATCGTAAACCGCCTTTTTATCCTGCTGGAGTTTCCGCCAAGGTTCGCGATCCAAAAGATTGCGCCGTCCCGCAATTAAAAGTTTAATGTTCGTCTGAGTTAAATTCGTCCGGGACAGCAGATATAATAGCCAAGTTTCGATTTCTGGTGGCGCTTGTTCGTAGGTATCCAAAACTAAAACAATCGGGCGTTTTCTTCCCTGCAAACCCATTACAAATGCCTCCGTTAACTTTGGCAGAGGTTTCAACATCAACGCTTGTAAATCCTGCTTCTTTTTCGTTGCGCGATGTTGCGCCACAAACTCCCGCCAGCGATCCGCCTCATCGAGTACCATCGTTGCACCTTTAGCAATGCGATCGCTATTTTGCTCTACAACCGTCGCACCCGGTACGTTAAATAAAGTCGCCACCTTTGCCCCATTTTTCAGCAAGCCTACCACGAGATTTTTCTGTGATTCTGTCACCTTGGGTTGGTTGGGTAGCGGTTGCGATTCCAAGTGGTGAATTGTTTGGTAATACTGTTTGTAAAGGGATAAAAACGGATCTTTTCGTCGTAATAAATCCTTTTGCCAAAACTTTGGCTCTAATTGCTGGTAAAATCGATTCATCAACGAAATGGGGTCCGAAATTTCCACATCTAACCCCATCGAAATAAAATTAAACGACTCCGCCGCAAAGTCCGCCAGTTTCCCGCACTCTCGTATTAACTTCTCCGTCAGCGTGGTTTTTCCCACACCCCCCACGCCCCAAATTTGAAATAGCGTCGCACTATTTTCCGGGTCATTCAATGCCGATGTCAAAGCCGCTTGTAACTCCTCAGCAGACTTGCGAGAAATGTAAATCTTACCAGACATGAGAGAGCATTCGAGAACAATTCCCCTCAATTGTAGCGCGATCGCAAGTCCAACAAAAATAGCTTAAAAACTTACCAAACAAAGGATATTTGCTAGTATTCAAGCTAAAGCCGATAGATGTACGGATATGCCAGTTCCTTCAGAATACGCCCATGCTTCAGATCGATTCTACAAATACTTGGTAGACGCGCGGGATACAGCAGGGCTTTGGAGTACTCATGTAACTTATACGATGACGCAAGGTGTATTTCAGACATTTCGTCGCCGACTTTCAACCAAAGATGCGATCTCTTTTGCTAATGTCCTGCCAATTGGCTTAAGAGCATTGTTTGTTACCGATTGGGATACAGAAGAACCAATCAAACCTTTTGCCGATCGCGAGACCATGACACGGGAAGTTAAATTGCTGCGTGCGGAACATAATTTTTCCACCGAAACAGCAATTCGAGATGTAGCGATTGCATTACGTCGCCACGTTGATGAAGAAGCGTTCGATCGATTACTTGCGACACTACCAGAAGGGGCGATCGAGTTTTGGAGCGTTTGATGGGTAAAGTTTTGTTGATATTCTTTAACGCATAAGCGACGACTCGATGTTACGAGCGATCGCAGAGAAATCAAGTGTTTTTCCTTTTTTGATTCTGCGATATAGCAAGTCCATTTGAATTGTAAACAAATTGATGCCTAATAGAATAAGTGTGGAACTGGCATCCTGCCAGTGTTTGAGAAATTTAGAAACAGGCTAGAAGCCTGTTCCACTCGTTTACAATTCATTTAGGTTTGCTATATTGCGATCGCGCCTCAACAAGACAACAGTTTCCTTTCGAGTTTGAATCGCGATTGTAAAAACACTTACTCTAAAAAGTCTTCCATTTTTTCTTGCTTTCGCAATCGCACGGGAACCTTTTCCAACTCTGGTAAAGCAACCGTTTCTCGCTGTTTTTGTCGGTCTGACTTGGGCATTAATAAGGGTAAGGGATCCGGTTTTTCCAGCCAGTATTCCGCTACCGGAAGCGTATGCTCTAAATCTTCTAAGGGTCTGGGAATCACCATCACCGCACTAAAGTCCCCAATCCGTTCGGCTTCGTACATTCCTGCCTCTACTGCCACTGCCACATTCGCCACGGTTCCCCGCACGATCGCCGTACACAATCCATCCCCAATCGTCTCATAACCCGCCAATTGCACGTCTGCGGACTTTAACATTGCATCCGAAGCCCCCACCATCGCCGGAAAGCCTCGGGTTTCCAACAAACCCAAAGATTGATTACTCAAACGGCTGTAACCCCGTTGTTCCTGCGCCATCTCGATCGCATGGGTGCCGATGGGAAAAATGACTTCTAAGTTGGGGAGGGGACGGGGAAGCACCATTTTACCGATCAGTTGTCCGAACTGTTCGGCAGTTTTTGCCCCTTCCTCGACTGCCAAGCGGACATCTGCCGTTTTTCCCCGCACGATCGCCGTACAATAGCCACTCCCGATCTTTTCGTATCCGACTAAAGTCACTCCCGCCGATTTCAGCATCATATCGGCAGTCCCGACAACGGCGGGAAAACTGCGCGTGGCGACCAACCCGAGGGCGCTTTCCTTGAGAACCCTCTGACGGGGGATCGGGTTGGGGCGAGAACGTTGGTTTAGCAAGCGGGTTTTAATTTCAAGTTCAGACATGGATTTTCTCTTCCAGCGCAAATATTCCCAGAGCGTTCCTCTCGCCCCTCTATACTCTAGAATAATGTATTTTCCGAGCCAATCGATAATTGATCGTTAATAATTGAGATAGCATTTTTTGATTAGATGGGATACTCGTACTCTCTTCCAAGTCTTGATGTTGAGTAGCCCTTTGTTGAGGAGGTTTTTTATGGGTTGGGATCTCGAACTCGAATTTACCGATCCGGCTCAATACGTCGATCGCTTTCCCCATGTTATCGAACAAATTCCCCAGACAAAGGACTATTATGGCTCTTGGAAATCTGCGAGTTTAACAATTCTCGATCTTGCCCAACAACGTTGGGAATGCGAGGCATACGCGCGGGGTTGCGGCTATCCCGGTAAAATCGCCTTTCTCTTCCACGATGGCTATCATCGTTTCCAATTGGGCAGTCAAGATTCGATCGGCGATAGTTCCCAGTTTGCGATTGCCCGCTACGGGATCGATATCGCGGCAACTCATACCCCTTTTCAAGGCATTGCCCTACAAATCGACGAATCTCACTTTTTAAGCGAATTGAGCCGCCATCTCGATCGCCCTGCCGATCGCCTGCAAACCCATTTAAGTTGCGATCGCGGCACGCCTTACGGGTCTTCTCTTTACCAATTGCTAACAACCCTCTGCGATTTGGTGGAAAATGACGGTCACGGGATGGTTATCGAAAATCTCGAACAGGCGATCGTCTCCACCCTCATCCAAGGACCTTTTCACAACTATTACCCACTCTTACAAAAGTCCGCTCCCAAAACCTCCCCCAGTCGTGCTAAAGAAGCCGCCGACTATATCCGTGCCAATCTCAGGGAGAGTCTCTCTCTGGCCGATATTGCCACCGCCATTCAATGCAGCAGTCGTTCCCTACAAGCCACATTTGCCAGTCATTATGGCTGTTCTCCCATTCAATTCCTGCGTAATTCTCGCCTCGAGGCGGCACATTTCGAGTTAATAGAGGGGAAAAAATCCGTCACGGAGGTGGCCATGGAATTTAGATTTTCGAATCCCAGTCGCTTTTCTAAAGCCTTTCAGCAGCGTTTTGGCAAGCGCCCTTCCCAAGTCCGCTATTAGGAATTAATAAAGTTTTCGGGCCCGACGAGGGAGATATAGGGATCGCCGCTAAAGTAACGCCCGGCGGTTTCTTTTGCTTGTTCGGGGGTCACTTGTGCGATCGCTTCTTGGAATTGGTTGTCGAAATCCAGCCCCACTTCGATGGTTTCGTACCAGCCCAAAATTTGCGCGATTTCGGAGTTGGTTTGCTTACCGAGAGCATATTGTCCCAAGAGCTTATTTTTCGCGGCTTGCAGTTCTTCGGGAGGGAGGGGCTTTTCCCACAGGCGCGTCACTTCTTGCTGAAGTCCTTCGAGGGCGATCGCGGTATTTTCCGGGGCGGTTCCCATGTACACCACAAATTGGGAGGTATCGAGACGGGTCGGATAAAAGGCAGACACATCATAAGCGAGTCCCCGTTTTTCCCGCAGTTCCACGAAAAGGCGACTGGATAATCCATTCCCCAGATAGGTATTGAGAAGTTTAAGGACGGTGTAATCCTCTTCTTTGCGCACGGAAGGACTTAAATACCCCAGCATGACGATCGCCTGCTGGCTGTCTCGGGGGGTTTTCTGGGGGGAGGGTTGGGATGTGACGGCGGGGACTTTCAGTTCCGGTAGGGGCGAGTCTGGACGGTGCCAGTCGCCAAAAACCTCCGTAACGGTAGCGATCGCCTCATCATGTTGAATGCGTCCGGAGAGGGTAATAATTAAGTTATCCGGGCGAAAGTAGGTTTGATGATACGTTTCTAAATCTTCGCGGGTCAACTGGGCGACGGTTTCCGGGATACCTAAAATGGAAATCCCATAGGGATGCTGTCCGTACATGGCTTCTCGCAGTTGCTTAAAGCCCACATTAAAAGGGCGTTCTTGTTGGGAGCGGATATTTTGTAAGGTTAATTGCTGTTCGAGTTCTACTTCTGCGGCCGGGAAACTCGGCGATCGCGCAATTTCTCCCACTAATTGGAAAATTTCCCGAAAATCCACCGTAACGGTTTTAAAGCCCATCGCAAAATAATCCGTTGATGCGTCAGCCCCCAAAACGGCTCCGACGGATTCGATTTTTTCGGCGATTTCCACTGATGATAAATGGCTCGTCCCTTTCGTTAAAACATTAGATAAGAGATGAGAAATTCCTGCCTTTTCTCTCGATTCCCAGCGCCCTCCGGCTTTTAAAAACAATCGTCCGGCAATGATATCTGCTGTCGGATTTTCTACAGTAATCACTGTAATGCCATTGTCCAAAATCGTGCGCTGAGTTGACATATTTTTTTTGGTTATTGGTTATTAGTTATTGGTTATTGGTTATTGGTTATTGGTTAGTCTCCGCGCTTATTCTCTCCCCTCTTGCTCTCCCCCTCTTGGGAGGGGGTTGGGGGGTGGGGTGCGTCGATCATAGGGAGCCAAACAACAAACAACGAACAACGAACAACCAATCAGAGATTTTTCATGATGGTGACGGCGTATCTTTCCGGAGAAAGGTATTTTTGCGCGATCGCTTGCAATTCCTCGGCCGACATTTTGGCAATGCGTTGGGGATAAGCTACGGACAGTTCTACCGTCGCAATTGTATTGTAATACCCATAGAGTCCGGCTAGCTGGCCGGGTGTTTCGGTGGAAAAGGCATAATCGTTCAAAAGCAGGCGCTTAACTCGATTGAGTTCCCCTTCTGAAATCGGCTTGACTTGCAACTGTTGCAGGCGATCGCAGATTTTTTGTTCCACGTCCTCCAAATATTCCTCTTCCAACCAAGCGCTAATGGTTAAGAGGCTGGAATCGCGCTGTAAGGAAAACTCGCTGCCAATATCCCAGACCAAACGCCCCTCTTCCCGCAATTCTCTCACCAAACAAGACGATCGCCCGCCTCCCAAAAATACCGAGAGCATATCCAGCCCCACGGCTTCGCTAATATTATCGACTCCCGATGCTGTCCATGCCATCATTAAGCGAGCCTGTTCTAAACGAGGTAAACGTAACTCGGTGCGACAAACCTCCTTTAAAATTGGCTGATGATTAAAAGTGCGAGGGGGACATTCGGAACGAAGGGGAAAATCGCTAAAATTTTCGCCGAGTAAAGCGATTGCCGTCTCGCGATCGATGCCTCCTACGATCGCCACGGTCATATTGTCCGGTTGATAGTGGGTTTTGTGAAAACAGCGCATTTGGTTGGGGGTTCGCTCTCTCACTTGTTCTTCCGTCCCTAAAATCGAGCGTCCGTAGGTCGATTCACCATAAACGGTTTCGCACAATGCCTGAAATCCCAACCAGTCGGGATCGTCCTGACAGGAGCGAATTTCTTCGATCACCACATCTCTTTCCCGCACGAATTCTTCATCGTCAATGCTGGCGTGGAGGAGGATATCGGCAAAGTAAGGCAGAGTTTCGGGTAGATATTGGGCGGCGGCGGTGATGAAAAAGTGAGCATAGTCGTGGCTGGTGGCGGCATTGGTGACTCCGCCGCGATTCTCGATTTCGCGATCGAACTCGCCGGGAGCAACGCGCTTGCTCCCTTTAAAGATCATATGTTCTAAAAAATGCGCCATACCATACCAGCGATCGGGTTCCGCGCTGACTCCTGCTTTCACCCAAACATCCACCATTGCGACGGGAGTTGTGGGTAAGTATTGGTGCACGATCGTCAGTCCATTGTTCAGCCGGAAGGTATTGGCAGGACAGGAAAGAGTCTGGCGGGGTTGAGAGAGTTGTTGCAAGGTTAAGCGCTTAACGATTTTTTAATCTAATCATCATATCTCTTCGATCCGTCTCAAAGAGATCGTTTCGCTACAAAATGCAGGAAAAATGGCGAGCGATTCAAAATTACTAGCTTAGAGAATCACTCTCAACCCAGTAAAACTTGTCGATTTCCCCATCTTATTTGAATAGAAGGTTGTAACCGTAATTTAAAAGTTAGGATACCAAGGGATTCATGCTACTTGATGTTTTGAAAATTCAACGCAAAAATATTCCAATTTACTGAAAAATCATGCAGCAAACCGACGATAGAATTTTCAGTTAAATATCTGTCCTCCATTCTGACAATGCGATTGGCATCATCGAATAGGTGGTATTCGTGCAAACAAGCAAACTACAATAGCTGCCCCAGCCATCAATCCCCAGACAATTTTGTTCCAGTCCCATAAGCGTCGTCCATTGAAGCAAATAAACGGAAAAAACGGCATCGCAATATCGAAAAGAATTAGGGGTTTCCCTAACAGAAGCGTGACGTCGAGCCAAGTTATTAGATAGGACGAGACTAAATCTAATCGTGATAGTATCCAGACTCCCCATATCAAGAGTAATACAGGTAGGGTTCCGGCAAGTGCGACCCAACCCAAAGCAGGAAGCCAGTCTCGATATCGCCATTGGTTTCTCGTGGGATAAACACTACCCGGTATTGGGTATACTCCACCAAAAATTAGGGCGATCGCGATCGCGATGGGAAAAGCCGAGTCCCAAGCTCGAAATCGCATATTGAGCCTCTGTCTGCGTGCGGCTAATCCCATTCCCAGATAACGCAGCCCAAACAAGATAATCAGGATTAACGGAAGGACAAGCCATATCATCGGCTTCATCATTTCGGGATCGTCGAGCCGCCATAACATCAAGAATCCGATCGCCGCATTCATTGCGATCGTTCCCCACCACTGCAAGATCGGGCTATCCGATCCAACAGGAGCAGGGCGCGCCCACAAAAAGTAACCATGCTCGGAATAGTGAGAAATCTGTGCCCATACGGCAAAGGTTGCCAACCCGTAGCGCCGGAATTGCGCGCTTGGCGACAGTATAGTGAATCCGCGCGTCGCAAATAGCTTACTCGAACTCGTATTGAACCCTTCAACACTGGCCAGAATCTCATCACAACCTTGATTATCGAGAAAGTCGAGACCGGCTTCAACCAGACTTTGCCCCAATCCCCAACCGCGAACCTCCGGTATTGTAGCAATCCAAGCGATCGCACCTCCCTTGCGATTATGGGGCAGAGCAAATACTTTGAGTACAATTGTCCCTACCAGTTGTCCATCTCCTTCGACAACTAAGACATGTGGTGTCCATGCAAAAAAATATTGTTCGATCGGAGAAAAGGCACGACGAACGATCGATCGTACCTTCAAGCGATCGTCATCGCGCATCAGACGAATCTTTGCATCAGAGAACCGAGGATTTTCTCCAAATTTAACGGGTATCCGATCCATTCTAATCCTAATAGATAGCGACTAACTACGAGTTTATCTCTTAATTTCCTTGGATGCTTCTCGCAGGATTTCCGACTACGGTAATTCCACAACCAACATTTTTAGTCACAACACTTCCAGCCCCAACAACAGCATCATCGCCAATTGTAACACCGGGTAGAATAATAGAACTGCCTCCGATCCAAACATTTTTTCCGATAACAATAGGATGAGCAAATTCATAGCCAAGTTCTCTCCGTCGAGGATTGAGAGAATGGCCGGCAGTATAAATCTGTACTCCCGGGCCAAATTTTACGTTATCGCCAATCCGGACTTCAGCACAATCCAGAATCGTGCAATTAAAATTCATATAAACATTATTTCCGATATTTATATTATACAAATAATCACAAAAAAAGGGTGCTTCAATGTATAAATTAGAACCACAATCGCCAAAAAATTGACTGAAATTTTCTATGTTGAGTGTTCGATTGAATTCTCGACATAACTCATGCGCGCGCATTCTTTCTTTGACCAAAAGCGGATCGGATGCAATGTACTCCACACCCGATAACATCTTATCTTTCTCTGTATTCATAAGATTCACCTCAAGGGGTGACAAGGAGGCTGAAAAGCACACAGGGAAAGAAAAGTGGAAAATGTCCCCAAAAAAGAATAGAGTTGTCTAGACAGACAACTCAAAAAAGAAATGTTCCCTGAATTATACCAGAAAGTCTTCGAGATTAAC
>JBCCVR010000229.1:0-10169 GCA_039194995.1 Cyanobacteria bacterium P01_E01_bin.42
AAACTCCTCAAATTTATTCCCGCAATAAAAGTTCAAGTATTGCGCAATTGGTTGATTATTTATGGTTACTGGAATGCGGGAGGACTGCAAAATGTAGCCTCTCTATTTTGGACGTTAGGGGAAAAATATCTCGATTTAAAAATTGGTGAAATTCCCGCTCCCATTGAAACGCCAAACATGGGGTTGTTACATCCCGATTATCAAGGGTATTTTGAATCACCGCGCGAATATTTAGACTGGTATGTCTCTCAGTCACCAGTCACCAGTCACCAGTCACCAGTTACCAATTACCCGTTACCAGTTATTGGGATTTTGCTTTATCGAAAGCACGTCATTAGCCAACAGCCTTATATTCCTCAGTTAATTAGTAAATTTGCAGAAAATGGACTCATTCCCCTGCCAATTTTTATTAATGGGGTTGAAGGTCATGTTGCAGTTCGGGATTGGATGACGACGGCAGACGAACGGCAAAATAAGCCAAAAAATCCCACGCTTTCTAAAGATGCTGTTGCAGTCGATGCGATCGTTTCTACCATTGGTTTTCCTCTCGTTGGCGGACCTGCCGGATCGATGGAAGCCGGACGACAAGTTGAGGTTGCACGGCGCATTCTCACTTCGAAAAATGTTCCTTATATTGTTGCTGCACCCTTATTGATTCAAGATATTTACTCGTGGACGCGACAGGGAATCGGTGGACTGCAAAGTGTTGTTCTCTATGCCTTGCCAGAATTAGATGGTGCGATCGATACCATTCCTTTAGGAGGACTGGTTGGCGAAGATATCTATCTCGTCCCCGAACGCACGAACCGTTTAATCGGTAGGGTAAAAAATTGGATTCAACTCAAACAGACTCCTCCCGAACAACGAAAAGTTGCAATTCTCCTCTATGGGTTTCCACCGGGATATGGAGCAACAGGAACAGCAGCCCTTTTAAATGTGCCGAAAAGTCTTTTGAAATTGCTGCAATCTTTACAAAAACAAGGATATACTGTAGGAAAGTTGCCAGAGGATGGAGAAGAAATTATCGATCGCGTCAAAGAAGAGGAAGAGAACGTTAAAACTCCTCATCGCGTCAACTTGAAAACTCTAGAAAAATGGCTGGGCTATCTCTTCACAACTCGCATTGAGAAACACTGGAATAATCTCAAAGAGACGGGAATTAAAACCTTTGGAGATGATTTCCTCATGGGTGGCGTACAATTGGGTAATGTTTGGATTGGCGTACAACCTCCCCTCGGCATTGCTGGCGATCCCATGCGCTTAATGTTTGAGAAAGATTTAACCCCCCATCCTCAATATGCCGCTTTCTATAAATGGTTGCAACATGAATTTCAAGCCGATGCGATCGTTCATTTTGGCATGCACGGAACAGTAGAATGGTTGCCCGGATCGCCATTGGGTAATACAGGATACTCTTGGTCGGATATTTTGTTAGGAAATTTGCCAAATTTGTATATTTATGCTTGCAATAATCCCTCCGAATCGATTTTAGCAAAACGGCGAGGCTATGGGACTCTAATTTCTCATAATGTTCCGCCTTACGGTCGCGCGGGATTGTATAAAGAGTTAATGGCATTGCGAGAGTTAATTGCCGAATATCGAGAAGATCCGCAGAAAAATTTGGTTCTCAAAGAGGCAATTTGTCAAAAAATTGTCGATTCGGGAATTGATTCCGATTGTCCTTTTGAAGGGGGGAAAAAATTAGGCATTGCTTTTACGATGGAAAATGCCAAAATGTTTAGTAATAACGCATTAAATGGGTATTTTGTCAAGATCTATGAATATTTACAAATTATCGAACAGCGCCTCTTTTCATCCGGTTTGCATACATTAGGCGAAAATCCTGCTTTGGAAACATTGCGATCGTATTTAGACGCATATTTTGGCGAGGCTTATTTTCCAGAAGAAACGATCGCGCAAATTCACAAAGGACAGGAGAGCGATCGCATTTTCAAAGCGGCAGAATATTGGCATCTCAAACAAGGTGCAAAACTCGCCGATAATTTCCCACACAAACTAGATGAAGCCTTACAAATCCGCAATTTATTAATGCAAACTGAAGATGAATTAAACAATCTCTTGCGCGGGTTGAATGGGGAGTATATTCCCGCCGCACCGGGAGGAGATTTACTGCGAGATGGGGTCGGCGTATTGCCTACGGGACGCAATATTCACGCCTTAGATCCCTATCGGATGCCCTCTCCGGCTGCCAATGCCAGAGGACGAGAAATCGCCCGCAAAATCATCGAGCAAAACCTTGAAGAAACGGGAACTTATCCCGAAACTGTCGCCGTGATGTTATGGGGATTGGATACGATTAAAACTAAGGGAGAATCTTTGGGAATTTTACTGGAATTAGTGGGAGCAGAACCCGTTAAAGAAGGGACGGGGCGGATCGTGCGTTATGAATTAAAACCCCTTGCAGAAATCGGACATCCTCGCATCGATGTTTTGGGTAATCTTTCCGGCATCTTCCGCGATAGTTTTGTCAATATTATCGAACTATTGGATGACCTGTTTCAACGCGCGGCTAATGCAGACGAATCCGAGGAAGAGAACTACATTCGCAAACATGCTTTAGAACTGCAAAAACAAGGTGTAGAAAATGCTTCCGCGCGGCTATTTTCTAATCCTGCGGGAGATTTTGGCTCTCTGGTGAACGATCGCGTTGTCGATAGTAACTGGGACTCGGGGGACGAGTTAGCGCAGACATGGGAGGGACGCAATGTCTTCAGTTACGGACGCAAGGATAAGGGACAAGCAAGACCGGAAGTATTACAGCAACTCTTGGGGAAATGCGATCGCATCGTCCAAGAAATCGACTCGGTAGAATACGGTTTAACGGATATTCAGGAATATTACGCCAATACAGGGGCGTTGAAAAAGGCAGCCGAAAAGCGCAGTGGTAAAACAGTCAACGCCAGTTTTGTGGAGAGTTTCTCCAAAGATACCACTCCGCGCAAATTAGAAGACCTGTTGCGCTTGGAGTACCGTACCAAGCTATTAAACCCCAAATGGGCGCAAGCAATGGCAGAGCAAGGGAGTGGGGGGGCTTACGAAATCTCTCAACGCATGACGGCGTTATTGGGTTGGGGCGGAACGACGGATTTCACCGATGAATGGGTCTATAATCAAGCGGCGGATACCTATGCGTTGGATGCAGAGATGGCGCAACGGTTGCAGGAAGCAAACCCCGAGGCGTTTCGCAATGTTGTGGGACGCATGTTAGAGGCTAATGGGCGGGGTTTTTGGCAGCCGGACGATGATACATTACAAAAGTTACGAGAACTCTACGATCGCGTCGATGCCGATCTAGAAGGAGTTATAATGTAAGGGCTGGCTGTCGGAAGAGGCGATCGGTTAGAATAGCGATCGCATTGCTCTCTCGTAAAGGACTCGACTTATGCCCATCTACGGACCCGATCCGATCGTCTTTGAGGGAATTTCCGGCGATCGCTATTGGTACCATAGTCCCTTCTTTTTTACTGGGGTTGGGGAAATTGACCATCGCTTGAGCGGTTTTCCCGTCGCCGTTTTTACCCCCCGAGATCGCGATCCTCGAGAATCGCCCCTAGTCATTGGCATTCAGGGGATGTGCGCCCCTTATGGTTGGAATGCTTTTCTCGTTCCGACTTTAACGAAAATGGGCATGACGGTGGCTTTGTTCGATACGCCCTTAGCGGGAGAACGAAGTTTGGCACGCGCTTTCACGGCTGACTTTTGCCATGAAATTCAACCCTTACTTGAAAGAGGCATTACGTTTGATGTTGCTCTCCTGATGCAAATCTTTAGTTGCGTTGCCCGGGATATTCGCCTCGTTCGGGATTTATGTTGCGATCGCTACAATCTCCACAATCCTCAGTTGGCATTATTCGGGGTGAGCATGGGAGTTTTACAATCTGCCTTTGCCTTTACTGCTGATGGGATCGGCGATCGGCTGTTGGGCGTTATCGGTCATGCGAATCTGCAAACCTTTGCTCGCTCTTGGAGTATGCCCGGAATGCCAGAGTTAGCCAGTTCCGCGATCGGCAAGATTACCGAAAGAGTTTTAGCAACGTTTCGTCCGGATATTCAACCCATCGTTCCTGTTTTACGTTTAGTGAGAGACTTGAAAAAAGAAAATGAAAAAAGCGCGAAATACAATCCCATGACTTATATCGAGCGAGTGAAATTACCCCGTCGCGTCCGCTTTCTCCTTGGTGCTAGCGATCCTTTGGTCGATATTGTCGATGCGAAAAATTGTGCGGCACAATTTCCCGATGGGGAGTGTTATATCGTGCCGGGTTTAGCCCATGGTTTGTATCAATTCGGCCCCTCTTTTGTCGAACACGTTTCCTATTTTCTGGGGACTCAATTAGGAGATTGGTGCGATTGAATGAATAGAGAACAAGCAGGATACGTGTTCTCTAGCACGATCTCGAAAGATTCGGTTAACATTCTAAGTAAAACCAGAATCAACCCTCTTTTTCTTCCTCATCTTCTATGGTCTCTCTGAAGGGATACGAGGATTTCGTACAAATCCACGATAGCACTAACTCCCGCGTCTATCGCGCCCGCCGCACCAGCGATCGCCTCTCTGTCATCCTCAAATTTCTCAATCGAGATTATCCGTCCCCCGAACAAATTCGCCGTTACAAGCAAGAATACCGCCTCACCAGCCAATTGGACGCGCCCGGAATTGTCAGAGCCTACAGCCTCGAAGAATGGGAGAGAAGCTATGCGATCGCCCTCGAAGACTTTGGGGGCATTTCTCTCAAACAATGGCTGCAAAACCGAGAAAAACTGACATTAAAGGAATTCTTAGAGATTGCGATCGCCACAACCAACAGTTTGGGACGGGTTCACGAGCAAAATATTATTCACAAAGATATCAATCCCGCCAATATTGTCATTAATCCCGAAACAAAAGAACTCAAAATTATCGATCTTGGCATTTCTACTCAACTGAGTCGAGAAAATCCGCTTTTGAAAAATCCCAATGTTTTAGAGGGAACGTTGGCTTATATTTCCCCGGAACAAACTGGAAGAATGAATCGGGTTTTGGATCGCCGCACAGATTTCTATTCTTTGGGGGTTGCGTTTTACGAGTTGCTGATGGGAGAACTTCCTTTTATCGCGGAAGATGCCTTGGAATTAGTTCATTGTCATATTGCCAAACTGCCTCAATTCAAAGATTCAAACTCAAAAATTCCGCCAGTCTTGCAAGCGATCGTTCTCAAACTCATGGCCAAAAATGCCGAAGATCGCTATCAAAATGCTTGGGGATTAAAAGCCGATTTAGAAAACTGCGGACAGCAATTAGAGAGAACCGGGGAGATTGCATCTTTTCCTCTCGGTCGAGAAGATACGAGCGATCGCTTGCAAATTCCTCAAAAACTCTACGGACGAGAATCGGAAATCGAAATCCTACTTTCTGCTTTCCAACAGATAGAAATAACGCCACTGAAAAAGCAAGCCAGAGGAGTCGAACTGGTTCTCATTTCCGGTGAATCTGGGATCGGTAAATCAGCATTGGTACGGGAACTTTATAAACCAATTACCGCCCGTCGTGGCTACTTTATTTCCGGAAAATTCGACCAATTTCAGCGCAATATTCCCTACTCGGCGATCGTCGCTGCCTTTCGCAGTTTGATCGAACAATTACTAGGGGAAGATCGGCAGAGATTGCAAGTGTGGTGCAAGAAGATATTGCAAGCATTGGGTAATAACGGACAGTTAATTATTGATGTCATTCCGGAAGTAGAATTAATTATCGGCAAACAACAACCTGTACCTGTATTGGGGGCGAATGAAACGCAAAATCGCTTCAATCTAACCATCGGTAATTTTATTCGCGTTTTTTGCAATCTCGAACATCCCCTCGTCCTTTTTCTCGACGATCTACAATGGGCAGATTCGGCAACGTTACAACTGATTGAAAAACTTTTGATTGAAGGTCGGACAGAATCTCTCTTGCTGTTGGGAGCGTATCGAGATAATGAAATTTCACACAGCCATCCCCTCGAACTTTTTCTAGAGAAATTTCAACAAGATAGTGCGGTTATTAATCAAATTAAATTGAATCCTTTGTCCCTTGACGGTATTACGAATTTGCTGGTGGATACGCTGCACCAGACTCCTGAAGCAGTCGGAGAACTAGCGCGATCGCTCCAAGCAAAAACCGGGGGTAATCCTTTCTTTATCAATGAATTTTTGCAGGCATTAGCAACAGAAGATTTGCTGAGATTTGAGACAGAATCGAGAGACTGGCACTGGGATATCGAGACGATCGCCGCTAGAAATTTCACCGATAATGTGGTCGCGCTTATGGTGGAAAAACTGGAACAATTACCGGAAACCAGCCGAGAAATGTTATCGATTGCAGCTTGTTTGGGGGCGGAATTTGACCTCACGACATTAACTTGGATTTTGGAACGATCGCCCCTCGATGTATTTGCATCTTTACAAATTGCCCTCGATCGCAACTTTATCTTACCGCGATCGGAATTAGATGAAAACTTACTGATTCAAGCCTACAAATTTGCTCACGATCGCATTCAACAAGCCGCTTATGCCCTAATTCCCGAAGCAGAAAAAGCCGAGAAAAATCTAGCGATCGGGCGTATTTTACTGGCAAAAATTCCAGAAAGCGATCGCGCAGACAGGCTGTTCGAAATTGTCGATCGCCTCGATCGAGGACTTACTTTAGTACATAATTCTGAAGAGCGGGAAAGATTAGCTCGCTTAAATCTTCAAGCTGGTGTTAAAGCGAGGGAGGCCAATGCTTACGAAGCCGCGATCGCCTACTTTGATACGGGGCTATCCCTCCTCGACGTGTTAAGCTGGCAAACCCAATACGAACTCACCCTCAGTCTCTACCAAGAAGCTGCCAAAGCTAACTATCTCAATGCCAATATCGAGCGAATGGAGGCGCTCGCCGAGGTTGTGGCAATGGAAGCCCAAACCCCTCGCGATCGCCTTGAATTAGCCAAAATCAAAGTAGATGCCTACACCAATCAAGGGCAAAATATGGAAGCGATACGTGTTGGTTTGGAGGCTTTACAAAGTTTGGGAATTGAGTTCCCGCTACAACCTTCCCAAGAAGATTTTTCTCGGGGTTTCAGTGAGTTGCAAACGTTAATTGGCAATCGTCAACCCATTGAATTTGCCGATTTGCCTCAAATACAAGACCCTCTCATTTATGAGATTTTAATGCTTCTTGTTAAAATTGTTCCTGCAACTTATTTTGCTCATCCTCTTCTATTTGCACTAACCATTTTTAAGCACGTCGAACTGTCAATAACTTATGGAAATACTGCTGCTTCCGCGTTTAGCTATGCAAGCTATGGGGTCATTCTTTGTAATAGTGGAGAACTTGAATTAGGTTATGAATACGGCCAATTAGCTCTAGATATTTTCGAACAGTTCGAGGACAAAACATTTGCCGCATCTATTTGCCTGATAATTCATCCTTTAATCGACCCTTGGAGAATTCATCTCAGGAAAACCCTAAATCCGTTACAGCAAGGTTTTAAATCCGGTTTGGAAATAGGAGATTTAGCTTATAGCGGCTATATTGGTAATGCTCATTGCCTTCATCTTTATTTAAGTGGCTGGGAACTTTTGGAAACAGAGAGGGAGATCAGTCGTTATGTCAAGATATTCGAGGCGATCGGTCAACAAAGTGCCCTCAAATTCACGCTTCCCTATTGGCAAATTATTTTGAATTTGCAAGGACAATCACAAGAATCCCATCAATTAACTGGTACGGTAATGCAAAAACAAGCGTTAATCCTTGATTACCAAGAGAATAAAAATGAAAGTGGACTGTGTAACTTACACATTCTACAACTACAACTTTACTATTTATTTGAAGAGTTTGACGAAGCTCGTGCTTCCAGCCTTTTAGCACAAGATCATTTTGCTGTTACGATGAATCACTCTTTTCTTCTTCTCTGGCATTTTTATAACGCTTTGACAATGCTATCGCTTTGCAAAAAAGATCGTAAAGCGATCGAGAAATCATCCAAGACTCAATCTGATTCTGAAAATTGTGATATTTATTTATCTACAGTGCGAGAAAGCCAAAAAAAACTGAAACGATGGGCAGAATCAGCCCCAATGAATTATTTACATAAGTTCTATCTCGTCGAGGCAGAATCTTATCAAGTTTTGGGCAAAAAAACGAAAGCAATGGACTACTACGATCTCGCCATCGCCGGAGCAAAAGAAAACGAATATATTCAAGAAGAAGCCCTCGCTAACGAACTCGCAGCCAAATTTTATCTTGACTGGAGCTTCGACTCCGCTCAGCCCGAGGGAAAAGAAAAAATAGCTCGCCTGTATATGAGAGAAGCCCATTACTGCTATCAATGTTGGGGTGCAATAGCCAAGGTAAAACACCTTGAAGAACACTATCCCCAACTCCTTCAACTCCAGAGCGATCGCGCCGAGATTTCAACTCTAGAAAAGCAACCCGTTCCGACGACTTCAACACCAAGTAATATATTCGATTTAGAAACAGTCATTAAAGCAACTAATGCCATTTCTAGTGAGCTTGTTTTAGAAGATTTACTGGCAACGCTGATCGCAATTCTTGTTGAAAATGCTGGAGCAGAACGAGGTATTTTAATTCTCCCTCGCGGCGAAAATCTATTCATTGAAGCCATCAAAGAAGCCGATAGCGATCGCATTGAGGTTTTGCAATCCCTCGCGGTTGAAGAATGCGAACGGATTTCGAGTAAAATCGTTAACTATGTCGCGCGGACGGGTCAAACCGTTGTTTCCGGCGAGGCTGCCAAAGAACATCGCTTTATCGACGATCGCTATATTCAACAATATCAATGCCAATCTATCGCTTGCACCCCATTCGCCAATCAAGGCAAATTGCAAGGCATTATCTACTTAGAAAATAACCTCAGTGCAGGGGCATTTACTCCCGAACGAATGACCCTACTGCGTACCCTTGGCACCCAAGCGGCAATTTCCTTAGAAAATGCCCGCTACTACGATGCTTGCAAGCGCTTCGTTCCCGATCGCTTTCTCGATCTATTGGAGAAAAAGAGTATCATTGAGGTGGAATTGGGCGATCGCACAGAACGAGAAATGACGGTTTTATTCTCCGATATTCGCGATTTTACCACCATGTCCGAACGCATTACCCCTGCGGAAACCTTTGCCTTTATCAACAGCTATTTAGGGCGCATGGAACCCCTTATCCAACAACATGGGGGTTTTATTGATAAGTATATCGGCGATGCGATTATGGCGCTCTTTGACAATACCCCCGATGATGCCCTCAAAGCCGCGATCGCCATGTTAAAAGAATTGCAACGATACAATCAAATGCGCCGACAGCGCGATCTCTCTCCCATTCGCATCGGGATCGGAC
The DNA here is from genome assembly GCA_039194995.1 of Cyanobacteria bacterium P01_E01_bin.42. GTDB lineage: Bacteria > Cyanobacteriota > Cyanobacteriia > Cyanobacteriales > Spirulinaceae > CCY15215. Next base: position 9,371 of record JBCCVR010000229.1, read on the forward strand.
TGCATACGGGAAAGCTCATTTTAGGCACCGTGGGAGGAAGCGATCGCATGGATGGCACCGCGATCGGGGATGCGGTGAATCTCTCCTCTCGGGTGGAAGGATTGACGAAAACTTATGGCGTTTCTCTTCTGATTACTCACAAAACTCTTGCCAGTCTCAACAACTCTTTAGAATACGACCTGCGGTTTATCGAGCAGGTGAAAGCCAAAGGGAAAGCCAAAGCGGTTGGTTTATTTGAAGTTTTTTCCGCCGATCCCCCTTCACTGCGAGATGCCAAAATAGCCATGAAAGAAAAGTTCGAGCGAGCGGTTATGCTCTTCCACTGGCGCTCTTTACCCGAAGCCGCCCGCTTGTTTCAAGAATGCTTGGACTATCACAAAAGCGATCGCGCCGCTCGACACTATCTCGATCGCTGCGAGCGACTCATGGGTTAAAACTTTAGGTTAGGAGCGGCATGAGAACCTGTTCGCAATCTCCCTCTCTATCTCGAAACAAAAGTAATACCAAATCCGGTATAGATAGGATATAAACAATTAAACGTATGTAAACCAATGATAATCCGTCAAATTTTTGATTTCTGTCATCATATTGTCCTGCAAATAACAACATCGTTGAGCGAGAACCTCTTCTAGTTCGTCTAAAGTTTCAAAGTGAGTATTAATATCCAATCCGGTAAAAGGATGTAGAATAAAGAGGAAGGAATGCACAGAAGACGATGCCACGCCAAGTCAAACTGAACCCCCATCTAAGCACAAAGGAACTAGAAAGGCGCTATAGAGCAGCAAAAGAAGGAATAGCC
>JBCCVR010000230.1:0-10061 GCA_039194995.1 Cyanobacteria bacterium P01_E01_bin.42
ACAAGATTCCATATCTTTTTGACCGTTTCCCGCTTCTCCCAAATGAAACTCGCAACTTTTTGAACTTGACTCCATTGCTCTCGACTGATCAATTTTAAAAAGATTTTCTCTCGCTTCTTCAGTTCTTCCTCGTCGCTATTTTCAATTTCTCGAATCACCCACCATTCCATTAACGACGAATTAAACCGATAAATAGAATCGTCATTTTCTCGTATTTCCTTAATCACTCCTCTTTCTTCCAGATCGATTAATTCTCGTCCCCGTTGGCTAAATATTCGCGCCGTTCCCTCTAAAGCATATTTTTTATCTTCCAAAAGTCCCTCTAACTTCGAGAGTGCAATTAACATCAGTAAAACTTGCTCCTCTTCCGTCGAAAATCGCCAAATGTCTCGAAAAACTTGCTCTGTTCGACTCTGAAAATCTTTTGTAAACGAGGGAATATTAATCTCTTGACCCTCTCTTTCCATATCGTACAGCAAATAGCCCGCATTTTGCAGTAATGCCGGATGACCGCCAGTAATCCTTACGACACCCTCGTGTAAATTGGACTTGATCGGCATCAAATACTTAGAACTCCCGTCAAAAAATGCTGTCTTGACCTCATCTTCACGATAAGGTTTGATGGGATGAAATAAATAATGATTGTACCAAGGCGAACCATTCGGTAAAATTTTCGGACCCAACTCACTCAATCGCCGAAAAGTCGTTACAATCGTCGATAAATACTGACAGGTTTTTCCATGTACTGCTAAATTACGAAACTCGCTCAAAAACGCCAGCATTTCGCTTTCTGTATACCGATCGTTGGGACGCAATGCCGTATCATAATCATCGAGAAGTAGGAGCAAATATTTCCCGCATTTGCCAACTTGACGCAAAATTCGCCGCAAATTGCTCCGATCGATTTCTTCTTCTTGTAAAACCTCTGCGATCGCATTCTGTAACTCTTCCTCTGCTTCTGCTTCCTCCCGCAACAAATTCAACACCTCTTCCCAAAACCCTCTCGACGTAAAAGGATTAATACTCGTACAGTTGAGGTAAATGATAAAATAGGGGTCGGAATTCTGTCCGCGATCGCGCCACACCTGCGGATAAGTTAACAATTTCAGCAGTGAAGATTTACCCATTCCCGGACTGCCGAAAAATGCCCCGTGAGAGCGCTTGACGACCAAATCGAAAAGGATATTTACCTCAGATTTGCGTCCCACAAAATATTCCGGCGGTACGGGACCGCTAACATAGAAAGGATTGGACATTGGTGCGATCGCAATAGTTGTCGTTCTCAATTGTAGCAGCGATCGCTAATAACCTACCGCGATCGAGACCTCAAAGAATTCATCAGTGGAGAAAATTGAAAATAGAACAATTTCGAGGAGATGCGATCGTATAATCTTGACAGTATCAACGCGATCGCTCTCAAAATGGCAAAACTTCCCATTGAAATCACAAACCTACTCGGTCAATTAAAACAACAAGCCCTAGATATTGTTGATGAATCTCTGGCTCTAGAATTCCAGATTTTTGAGCGATTTGGAGAAACGGAAGAAACCCTTCCTGCTTTAGAAGAAATGAAAAATGCTGGAGAAGATGCCGAATCTACCTATTCTCAACTGTCTAACCTTCAATTACAAATCGCCAAAATACAACCCTCTGCTCCTGCTGATGTGCTACAGTTGCTGACAAGGGCAATCGAGCGATCGCAACTCCGAATTCCCGCACTAGAGCGAAGCATTCAAGAAGTCAAACAAGAATACAACCTATAATTGATTATGAATAACCCACCTAAAATTCCCGATACAGAAACATCGCAACGCTTGTTAAACAATCTTCGTCACACTCGCTTAGAAGTTCGCGAAGTTAACTTAGAGCTTGCAGAAATTAATGCAAGATTAGAAAACTATATTCGTCAACAACAGTTAGAACGAGTGAGAAAAATATTAATTAGTTGATTGGAATCTAGGCAATCGCCCATAACCCACCGCGATCGCCATTCAACCCCTCAGAATATCTCAAAATTAGTGATACGATTTATGAGAGCCAGCTAAAGATTTGTTCTGGAGTGAGAGAAAGATTTAAGTTTTCTAGAACTGGCAAGCGATCGCCATTTCGATATAAGCCAAAGCGATCGCTAGATTGAAAGACCATGATGACTTGTTCGGTCGGATCGATAAGCCAAGCAATTTGACTCCCCGATCGCAAGCAATATTGAATTGTAGTAATGAGTTTCGTGGTACTTTGGTTAGGAGAGAGGATTTCAATGAGCCAAGGTGGTGCAATTTCGAGAGGGAGATTTCCTGTCGGTTTTTGGCTTTGATGCACGATCGCAATATCGGGAACGACCGATTGAGTATCGGGAATGCAGCGTAGTTCGGGAAAGGCTTCGTAGGGGGACTCTGAAGCGTCCATAAGGGCAACCAAACGTTTTTTTATGGTGCTGTGGTAAAACGTTGGCATGGGCTTTTGGATTGCCTCTCCGTCTAACAATTCCCAAGCAGGAGACTCGTTAATATTGGGAAGTTGGAGAAAATCTGGGAGATTGAGTTTTGAAGTTGCGACAACCATATCGCTTGGGAAAAAAGTGTTCGCTTTTTATCTTAGCAATGATGGGCATTCTAGATAGCGATCGCCTCTTTATTCCCCCTCAACCGAGTGAATTTTTCCCATTTGCACGTTATCAAAAATCTGATTGATTTGCTTGCGATCGCGATCGCTAACTGCTGTATCCGACAAAAAAAGGCTGACTAATTGAAAATGTTCTCGCCGCGTCAAGCGACCCGTTTTTAGAATTTGTTTGAGGGGAAGTTGACCGTTTTTTTCGGACATGATTCGACACCCATGCGCTTTTATTTCACAATATCTACAGTAAAGAATATTTTTCTCCCATGCAAGTGATTCGCCTCCCCGTCCTCTCCGATAACTACATTTTCTTGCTCCACGATGCGACCCAAAATATTGCTGCTGTTGTCGATCCTGCCCTTGCCTCTCCCATTTTGCAACAGTTAAACGATTTGAATGCCCGACTCGTGGCCATTTTTAACACCCATCACCACTGGGATCATATAGGTGGCAATAAAGAACTTTTGCACCATTTTCCCGATCTGACGGTTTACGGCGGTGCGGAGGATCGGGGTCGCCTTCCCGGACAGAAGGTATTTTTAAAAGAAGGCGATCGCGTGGAATTTGGCGATCGCCAAGGAGAGGTATTTTTTGTCCCCGGACATACTCGCGCTCACATCGCCTATTACTTCCCTCCCCAGAATACAGAGGAAACAGGAGAACTATTTTGCGGTGATACCTTATTTTCCGGTGGCTGCGGGCGTTTATTTGAAGGCACCCCCGCGCAAATGGTGAATTCCCTCGGAAAACTGCGCAATTTGCCAGACAATACCCGCATTTGGTGCGCTCACGAATATACCCTGAACAATCTGAAATTTGCCCTCACTGTCGATCCCCATAACCCGGATTTACAGGCGCGTCACGTCGAAGTCACAGCCATGCGATCGCGTCAAGAACCCACCATCCCCGCCGCGATCGGCATCGAAAAACGCACCAATCCTTTCTTGCGCTGGGATAGCCCGGAAATTCAACAAGCAATGGGAACAAAGGATGAAGTCAAGACCTTTGCCCGCCTGCGCGGAAAGAAAGATTTATTTTGAAAAAACTTGGAGAGAAAGCGCGATCGCATTGTATTATAGAAGGTTGCGACCAAAAAATGCAGGTTAAATTTGAAATTGACGGAGAATTATGTCCAAGCGCGTACAAGTTGTTTTAAATCGAGATGTTAGCAAACTCGGCAAAAATGGCGATGTTGTCGATGTTGCCCCCGGATACGCCCGCAATTACCTCGTTCCCCAAGGAATTGCCGTACGAGCCACTCCCGGCATCATTAAGATGGTCGAGCAAAGAAGAGAGAAAGAACGCCAACGCTTATTGGAAATCAAGCGACAAGCTGAAGCTCGCAAAACGGCTCTGGCAACTGTCGGACGTTTAATCATTCGCAAGCAAGCTGGAGAAGAGAAAGCGATCTTCGGAACGGTTACGGCTCAAGATATTGTCGATCTGATCAAAGAAAGAGCGGGTCAAGACGTAGACAAGCGCGATATTACCGTCCCCGATATTCGCAAATTGGGTCAATATCAAGTCGAACTCAAACTGCACGCGGAAGTCACGGCAATGGTTGAAATTGAAGTGGCTCCACTTTAAGTAGGAAAACCGTAAAAAATTAGGAAGAGTTTTCTCTTCCTTGCCTCTATCTTTCGACTTATTTTTTGCGATTCGCTCCTCCCGATTGGCGCTTGTCTATGGCTCTATTGGCGCTTATCTATCCCTAAATAATAAACATTCTCAATTAGGAAAAATAGTTGAACATATCGCGGAAAACGGCCTATTATTTTCAATAGGTCGCCCTTTTTTGAGAATCATGTTGCCCTATACCTCGAAGACCCTGAAAGCCGAACTCAATTCCAGAGGCTGGCGCTTAACCCCACAACGGGAAAAAATCCTGCACGTTTTCCAAAATTTACCCCGAGGAAACCATTTAAGTGCAGAAGAACTTTTTCAAGTTTTGGAGCAACGTGGCGAATCCATTAGTCTCTCTACGATTTATCGCAGTGTCAAACTCATGGCGCGCATGGGGATTTTACGAGAGTTGGAACTGGCAGAGGGTCACAAGCACTACGAACTCAATCAACCCTATCCCCACCACCATCACCACATGGTGTGCATTCAATGCAATAAAACCATTGAATTTAATAATGATTCGATCCTCAAACAAAGTCTCAAGCAAGCCGAAAAAGAAGGATTTCAACTCATTGATTGTCAGTTAACCGTCATGACGATTTGCCCGGAAGCCTTGCGTTTGGGCTGGCCGTCTGCTTTGCCGAGTCACTGGTCTTGTTCGCGATCGATCTCCGAAGGCCACGAAAATCACGCGCACCTTGAGGAGGCAGATTTTGGCGAGGAAGATTTTGAGGATGACGAACTTGCCGATCGCGAGTCGTGATTCTGTCTTGGCGATCGCCCTCGAGGGAAACTATAAATATTTATTACCCTTTACAAATTTTTCTTCTTGAAATGCTAAATTAGCTCATTAGGCTAGGGGTGCCCGGATACCGGGCTGAGAAATACCCTTAGAACCTGAGACTGGTTAGCACCAGCGTAGGGAAGCTGTTTCTAAGAGGAAATTCAATATGCGTACAGAATGGGTAGCCAAGCGTCGCGGTCAAGGCAACGTGACTCAAATTCATTATGCCCGTCAGGGGATGGTGACGGAAGAAATGCACTATGTTGCCAAGCGGGAGAATTTGCCCCCGGATTTGATTCGGGAAGAAGTGGCGCGGGGACGGATGATTATTCCTGCAAACATCAATCATCCCAATCTCGAACCCATGTGCATCGGCATTGCATCCAAATGTAAAGTGAATGCCAATATTGGTGCCTCTCCCAATTCTTCTAATTTAGAGGAAGAAGTAGACAAGTTAAATTTAGCGGTGAAATACGGTGCGGATACGGTGATGGATCTGTCCACTGGAGGCGGAGATCTCGACACCATTCGCAAGGCAATTATTGACGCTTCCTCCGTGCCGATCGGTACGGTTCCCATCTATCAGGCGATGGAAAGCGTGCATGGTTTCATTGAAAAACTCGCTCCGGAAGATTTTCTGCATATCATCGAAAAACACGCCCAACAGGGAGTGGATTACATGACGATTCATGCGGGGATTTTAATGGAGCATTTGCCTTTAGTGCGCGATCGCATTACGGGCATCGTTTCTCGCGGCGGGGGAATTATCGCGCGCTGGGTGCTGCACCATCACAAGCAAAACCCCCTGTACACCCATTTCGATGAAATTATCGAGATTTTTAAAAAGTACGATGTTTCCTTCAGTTTGGGAGATTCTCTGCGCCCGGGTTGCACCCATGACGCATCGGATGCAGCACAACTCGCAGAGTTAAAAACTCTCGGACAATTGACCCGTCGAGCGTGGGAACATGACGTACAGGTGATGGTAGAGGGTCCCGGACACGTGCCGATGGATCAAATCGAGTTTAACGTCAGGAAGCAGATGGAAGAATGCTCCGAAGCGCCTTTCTACGTTCTCGGTCCCTTGGTCACGGATATTGCCCCCGGATACGATCATATTACCTCTGCGATCGGGGCGGCGATGGCGGGCTGGTACGGGACTTCGATGCTCTGTTATGTTACCCCGAAAGAACATTTAGGCTTGCCGGATGCGGAAGACGTTCGCAATGGTTTGATTGCTTATAAAATTGCCGCTCATGCTGCGGATATTGCTCGCCAACGTCCCGGGGCGCGCGATCGCGATGACGAACTCTCCGCAGCGCGCTATAACTTCGATTGGAATCGTCAATTCGAACTGGCGATCGATCCCGAGCGCGCTCGCGAATACCACGATGAAACCCTCCCCGCCGATATTTACAAAACGGCGGAATTTTGCTCGATGTGCGGACCCAAGTTCTGTCCCATGCAAACGAAGGTGGATGCTGATGCCTTAACGGAATTGGAGAAATTCTTAGCCCGAGAGAAAGAAACCGTTCCCCAAGCATAGAGAATGAGGGATGAGGGGGAAACAATGAGAAGTAAATTATATTTCTTCTCCCTCTCCCTTAGCTTCCCAATAAGCGCTGCAACCAAGCTCGCCCCCGAGCGCTCAGTCTACGGCTCAAGCGTCCGATATTGGGCGTTGAGTCGCGTTCTACAGAACTCGAAAATCTGAGTTCTAATAATTCTTTCAACTTATTACTGGTCAAAGGTCGATTCAAACTCCGCCCCTCTGCCAAGGAAATCGATCCCGTTTCTTCCGATACGACGATACACAAACAGTTATCAACCCGCTCTGTAATGCCCATAGCTGCTCGATGGCGAGTTCCTAATTGACGGGAGGCAACTCGTTCCGAGAGGGGTAAAATAATAGAAGCCGCAACGATGCGAGAACCCCGAATTTGCACCGCACCATCGTGTAAAAGCGTGCTGGTTTGAAAAATGGTTTGCAAGATTTCTTTAGAGATTTCCGCATCTAAAATCACCCCCGATACTGAAAAAAAACGCTCGTCGATCGGGTCTCCCGTTTCCATAATAATGAGCGCGCCCGTGCGATTTTGGGAAAGCTCCTTAATGGCATCAACAATTTTATCAATCGTATTTTCTTGTTCGGGGATGAAACGGTGAGAAGTTTGAAAAACCCGCACAATATCTCCCCGCCCGAGTCGTTCTAAAAACTGACGAAATTCCGATTGAAAGACCACCGCCATTGCCACTGCCGATCCTAAAACCAACCGTTCTAGGACAAAACTTAAATGAGGCAATTGTAGTTTTTCACTGACAACCGCCCCCAGCATCAGTACGATCAACCCCCTGACCATCCAAAGGGTGCGTCGTTCTCCGATCGCGAGGAGAACCAAATAGGTCAGCAGGAGAACGAGACCAATATCAATAATTTCGAGCAGCCAAGGGGGAATTGCATTCGGGTCAACCGGAAAACCCATCGATCGTTAAGGATTGAGACGCGAGCATGGATAGAGCAGAGAGATATAGAGCAGAATGTTTCTGCTCTCGGGACTTAGGGGAGGTACGTTAATATTCTACTCCCAACGAATTTAACCCTCGCGCAAGCGCTGTGGCAGTCGGTCTTGACGAATTAAATCCGCATAAGTTTCCCGTTCTAAGATTAAACTGGCTTCTCCTTCATTGACGATCGCGGCGGCGGGACGCGCAATGCGATTGTAGTTCGAAGCCATGCTGTTATTGTAGGCTCCCGTTCCCAAAACGACTAACACATCTCTGGCTTGGGTTTCGGGCAGTTTGGCATCTTTAATGACCACATCCCCCGACTCGCAATGCTTTCCGGCGACGGTCACGGTTTCTGTCAGGGGTGCGGACATGCGATTGGCAAGGACGGCGCGATAAACGGACTGATAGGTAATGGGGCGAGGATTGTCCGACATGCCCCCATCTACGGCGATATAAGTCCGCAAATCGGGAATTTCTTTGCGACTGCCAATCGTGTAAGCTGTCACGCAAGACGAACCTACAAGCGATCGCCCGGGTTCGCACATGAGTTTCGGGTAGGGTAAATTGTGAGCATCACAAGCCTTAACCACGGCGCGACAAGCTGCACCGACCCATTCTTCGATGCTGGGGGGATCGTCTGCTTCAGTGTAGCGAATGCCCAAACCGCCGCCGATATTTAAGGTTTTGACTTCTAAGCCCGCCGCGATCGCACTTTGCAACCATTCCACCATCACGCCGCCTAAATCTTGATGGGGTTGGCGCTCGAAGATTTGAGAGCCGATATGGGCGTGCAAGCCGATAAAATTCAGTTGGGGGCAATCGCGAATCCAGGTGAAGACTTCGGCTAATTGATTGGGATCGAAGCCAAATTTACTATCGATATGTCCGGTGCGAATGTAGTCGTGGGTGTGGCATTCAATCCCGGGAGTTAGGCGTACCATAATGGCGATCGGGGTTTCGGCGGTGGCGATGTCTGCCAGCATCTCCAACTCCAGCCAATTATCAACCATCATCGTACAGCCTTCGCTGTAGGCATATTGCAACTCTTCACGGGACTTATTATTACCGTGGAAATAAATGCGATCGGCGCTTACGCCAGCTTGTCGGGTGGTATATAACTCGCCGCCGGAAACGACATCAAATCCCAATCCTTCGCTGGCAATAATGGCACAGACTGCCAAGCAACTCCAGGCTTTGGAAGCGTAAATGACTTGGGATTCCCCCGGGTAGTGACGAATAAAGGAATCTCGGTACTGACGGCAGGCGGTTCTAAGGGTTTGTTCGTCTAAGATGTAGAGAGGCGAACCAAATTGCGCCAGTAATTCCGTCACGTCGCAACCGCCAATTTCGAGGCGATCGCTCTTGTTAACGCGAGCCGTGAGGGGAGCAAGGATTTGATTGGGAGAAATCTCCCCTTCGGTTTCTGAGGCAAGTTGCAAATATTGCAAACCCGTATTTTCAGTTTTAGGCTGGGTTAAGAGCATAAGTTTATTTTGATGATTGGATGGGATTGAGCGGAGTTTAAGCCAGACAGCGATCGCGTTGCCCGAGCGCGATCGAAAATTGCACGCGGACTATTTACGATACATCCTTTAAGCCTATCAAGTTTAGCGATCGAAAATGTCCACAAATTTTATAACGATCGCTCGGTGGATTTTTTCTTGATCTTTTGTTCATGAATTTGCGCTGACTGCGGGTTTACGGCGATCGCTGGGATGCGAGGAGTTTTGAGGATTGTCACAATGACTCTCTCATTTTCGATCCGCCGGGAATTCAAAATCCCCGTCTCATATAAAAAGTCCTCTAAGGGTTTCGAATTCAAGGGGAGGGCAATTGCGCGACGGTGGGACGGTTGGATCGCTACCTGCAAGTTCACGTTCCCGCCATTGTCGGGCATTATAAAAAACAATTGCAAAACCCTTATACCGCGATCGAGCCGACGAATAAAACTTCTCTCATTTTGTTGCCCAAACACGCTGATATTGAGGATGCAGACCCTTTAAAAAGAGAGGCTTTGAAAGCAGAAGTCAAGCAAGATTATCAAACGGCGAAGAATTTTTGGACTCGGGTGCTAGTGGTGTCTCCTGCGAATCCCGAAGCGATCGATGCGATCGAGCGTCTGGCTGCATTTCGTTCTCAACCAACAACCCCAAGTCAAGGTAAAAGTATGGACGATCGCTGAAATAAAATAAGTTAATTCTATGATAGCGCGATCGCACTTTCCAATAATGTTAAAATTTGGGCATTGATATTGCGATCGCCTTGCTTGGCCATCTCCTCAATTTTAAAATAAAGACGATCGGGGATATTTTGCAAAACGAGAGATTGCATCGGATTTGCATGACTTGAGTGACATTAGGATTATCCCTTTTCTGTCACTCTAGGAAGAGTATAATCAAGAAAAAAAGCGAAAAGCCTTATCAGTTAAATGATTGCGCCAAGAAAAGCAAAACCCACCCTATCTGTGATTGACAAATATTGTGACTTCTATAGAAATCTATTCTCAGATGTTAGAAGTTATGAGGCGTTC
>JBCCVR010000231.1:0-9835 GCA_039194995.1 Cyanobacteria bacterium P01_E01_bin.42
TATTGGGACAGTTATTCGTTTTATTAGCCTTGCAAGAATATCCCCGATCCAGAGAGCGTCAAATTCGGCACTTGCGAAGCTATCAAGGCAGTCGTTTTCGCTTACTCCGCCTGGTGAGCGATCTGGTTAGCAATTTTATTCGCGATCGCCGTCCTCGCTGGCAAATTTTAGTGTTAGCGGGGATGTTTTTCGGGCTATCGGCAGGAATTAAATGGAATGGATTGGGCTTTTTATTAGGAATTTATCTGCTGTGGTTTTTAGCATGGGTGCTGAGGATCGGCAAACCTATAAATCGTTGGGGAAATGGGAAAGGAAAACAGCTTCCTCTCGATCGTTTAACCTCCCTCAATCTGTTACAAATGATTTGGTATTTGGGCTGTATCCCCGTTTTTACTTATTGTTTGACTTGGATACCCCATCTCTTATTGAATCCTCGACCTGGATTCTGGCAAATGCAAAAAGATATTTTATCTTTCCATCAAAAAATTGGGAGCGGTCCGGGGGTTCATCCTTATTGTTCTTCTTGGTATAGTTGGTTATTCATGGGGCGACCCATCGCCTATTTTTATCAGAGGGCGCGGAATATTGAAGAAATGGTTCCTGCCTATCCTCCCCTACCTAATGGAATGGGGGAGATTATTTATGACGTTCACGCGATGGGAAATCCACCTCTGTGGTGGTTTTCAACCTTAGCGATTACCAGTCTGTGTCTGCTTTTAGGCTTGCATTTATGGCGGGGAAAATTTTGGCGATCGCCTCTCTCTCCCAGTATTTGGTTGATGTTATTTTTAGCGTGTAATTATGGTGCAAATTTACTCCCGTGGTTGAAAATAACGCGATGTACGTTTCTGTATCACTATATGGGAGCATCTGTTTTTGCCATTTTAGCAGGGGCATGGATTATCGATAACTGGCTGCATTCTCCTCAATATCTTTTTCGTTATATCGGGATCGTTCTCATTATTTTAATAATTTTCGCCTTTATTTTTTGGTTGCCGATTTATCTCGGTATCCCCCTTTCTCCAGAAGCATATAAATTAAGAATGTGGTTTGATAATTGGGTTTGAAAGAAGAGAGAAAAACTCATAAAACATAACAAATAAAAAGCAAACCAACGACAAATAACCAACAACTAACAACAAATAACTAACAACAAATAACCAACAACAACAAAGTGCGTTAAAATCAGTAAACGCCCTAGGATAATTATACGGACGAGGAAAATATGCAGGCTCGGGTTTCCCACCATTGGAAGGTCGGCACGACCCTTCTAGACCTGTACGCGATTGAAAAAAACTTCGATCGGGGAGGATTGGCATCAGTCTACCTCGCCCGTCATAAGTCATGGGCAACAGATATTGTCCTGAAAGTGCTGTCTCCGGAATTGATGGCAACTTTGGGAGGACGGGAAAAATGCGAAGGAGAACTCGAAGGGTGGGTTAACTTAGCCCTACATCCTCATATTGTTAGTTGTTATTATACGCGCCCGATCGAAAACGAACTGGTTGTCGTCTCCGAATATATTGAAGGGGGAAGTTTAAGAGATTGGCTCGAGAGCGATCGCCTGTATCGCGGCGATCGCAATGCCGCCCTCAAGCGCATTCTCGATATTGCCATTCAATCGGCTTGGGGTTTGCAATACGCCCGAACACTGGGAGCAATCCACGCCCATCTCAAACCGGAAAATATTCTCATTGCCGGGGAAGGCATTACCAAAGTTACGGATTTTGGTTGGGGAAATCTTTATCCTGCCGCTCCTGCCTATGCCGCACCCGAACAACTGCAAAGCAAACGATACAGCCAGAATAGCGATCTGTGGAGTTGGGGTCTGACGGTCTTAGAAATGTTTCAAGGAAAGCGGACTTGGCAAACGGGAATGCAAGGGAAAGAAGCGCTAGAGCAAGCGCGGCAAACTCGCAGAACCCGACAAGATATTCCCCCCATGCCGCCTGCTGTTGCGGAATTATTACAGCATTGCTGGCAAGAATTCGAAGGCGATCGCCCGCCGGATTTCCGTTTTTGTGCTGAGAAATTAGTTCGAGTTTATCAGGAAAATATCGGTGCAATTTATCCCCGTCAAGAACCCGATATGAGTGCCTATCGTGCCGATATTCTCAACAATCGCGCCGTTGCCCTGATTGACTTGGGACGCAAGCAAGAAGCCGCCCGCCATTGGGAAGAAGCGCGGCACGTCCATGCCAACCATCCCGAATCTACCTATAACTGGGGATTATTGCTGTGGCGATCGCGCCAGACGACCGATGAAAAACTATTGCAGGCACTCCGAGACTGTCTCGATCCCCAAGACGAACTCACTCCCTATCTCATCGGTTGGGTGAATCTGGAGCGAGACGACTGCGAAGCGGCGATCGCAACCCTATCCGCACTACCAGAAACGAGAAGTACCCGAGAAAGCGCCAATGCCCTTGCCCTCGCTCGAGCGCGCCAGCCCGAATCAAAATACCGAAAAGTTAACCTTCCCGGCAAGCAACCCACCGCCACTCGCCCCAAACCCGTCAATACTGTCTGTTTCAGTGCCGACGCGCGTTATGGGTTATCGGGCAAACAAGATGGCACTCTCGAATTGTGGGATTTTAAAACCCATCAAAGTCATATTTTTGCCGGAGATGGTCAAGGGGAAATTCTCTCCATCGCCATTACTCCCGACAATCGCTATATTATCTCTCTGTCTCGAGGGACTTTCGGTCTCATTCTTAAATTGTGGAGTTTGATGATCGGTAAATGTCTTTGTACATTCGAGAATATCGATCGCTGGGACGCTCCGAAAAATCAACTGGAAACGCAGTTGGCAGAGTTTCCCGAAGTATTAGCGGCGATGGATTCCTCCGGCAACTCTGCCGATAATTTGGGAACGGTATTTTGGGTGGGGAATTCTTCTCGGAGCGGAGGGAGCGGGGAAAGCGTCGGGAGCAGAGGGAGCGTCGGGAGTTCTCCGACTGTTCAAAATGAGATTTTTAGTGAGGATGGACGTTATATATTGGCCCGAGGGGCGATCGTTTTAACCTTACAGGAAGTCGCGACCCAACAAATTCTCTATACCTGCCTCCATGATGGAACAACGATTCATCTCAGTTCCTCTCGGCGTTACGGCTTATCGGCTGAGTCTCGTCCCCGCTTGTGGGATTTGAGAGAAGGAAAATTATTGCGCCAATTTGATAATCTCGGGTCGATTTCGGCGATCGCGCTTTTACCCAATGGCCGTTTTTGCTTGGCAGCCACTCAAGATGGGAATTTGCAACTGCTTTCTCTGGCTACCGGGCGCATTCTCAGAACCATTAAAACCGATCGCCCGCTCATTCACGCGATCGCCATCAGTGCCGACGGACGCTATGCCTTGAGCGGGGGAGAAGATTTACAACTGTGGAATGTGGAAACGGGCAGATGTTTGCGAACATTTGAGAAATCCGAGACAGCAACCGCCGTGGCGATCGCCTCAGACGGACGCTATGCCTTGAGCGGTGGCACGGCAGGCACGAAATTATGGCAGGTTAATTGTTATTCTCCCGCCCCTATCGCCCCCTTGCGCCTCTGCCAAAGACGGCAAAGCGTGGATTTACTCTCCATTGAAGAGCGTTACGAACAGGAGTTAGCTCGCGGGTTAGTGGCGATCGAAGAAGAAAACTATCCGGCTGCCTTAGAATGTCTGGGTCAAGCGCGATCGCTTCCCGGATACGAATGGGAAGAGCGCGGCTTATTTCTGTGGGGCAATCTTTACGATCGCTTTCCCCGCTTGAAGCTAAAGGGGGCGCGAGAAATCCTCAGTACCTCGCCTCATGGCGGGCAGATTAACGCGATCGCCTTTTCCCCTTCGGGCGAATGGGTGGCAACGGCAGGCAACGATAAAACCGTCCAACTCTGGCATCCTCAGACGGGGGAATCCCGCCAGACTTGTGAGAATACCACCGCTACTAGCAACATAGCAGTAGATTTAAGTCGAGATGGTCGCTATCTCTTGGTGGGAGGAGATGGGGGCAGCCTGCAAATCTGGGATGCGGCAAGCGGTCGCCGTCAATCCCGCATTGCCGGTAATGGCAGCGCGGCCGGAGCCGTCAGTTTCAGCCCGGACGGCGTTTATATGCTTGCCGGCTTTACCAATGGCGAATTGCGGTTATGGGAAACCACCAGTCGCCGCCTGTTGCGTCGCTGGCAAGGGCATCAAACCTCGATTACATCCGTTCGTTTTAGTCCAGATGGGCGCTATCTCCTGTCTGGGGAAACGGGTATCGCCCGGGGGGAAAGCGGTTGGGGTGAGGGTCGCTGGAAATACTGGCAACTTTCCACGGGGGAATGCTTGCAAGATATTGCCCTTGAAGGAGAGCCTCTGCAAGATATTTGCATGAGTCCCGACGGTCATTACGGCGCGGTCGCGGGCAGTCGAGAGGTCTCTCTGTGGGCGATCGCCGTGGGTCGCTGCTTGCGGGTGTTTTCCGGTCACGATGATACCGTAACCACCGTGAATTTTAGTGCCGATGGCAATGTTCTTCTCTCGGGCAGCCAAGATGGCACCCTGAGATTGTGGAACGTGTTGAGCGGGGAATGTACCTTCATTTTTGAAGGACACCGAGAAGCGATCGCCGTCGCCCAATTGAGCGCTGACGGTCGTTATATGGTTTCTGCCAGTACGGATGGCGATTGTAAAGTTTGGGCGCTGGATTGGGAATTGGCAGAACGCCAACCCCGAGCTTGGCACGAAGGGGCCAAACCCTACCTCGAAGCCTTTTTGTGGCTGCACGTTCCCCCCGCCGTCACCCTACCCGATGCCCCCCGCAAAGAAGAAGAAGTCAATCCCCGCGATCGCCCCTTACCTTGGAGTTACGGCGGCGTACTCTTCCTCTTAGCATGGATGGGCATGGCCTTGGCAACGGAAATCTTTAGTGTCGGCGATGTGAATGCCATTTTGCTGACCTTGGGGGCTTTTGCCTTTGTTTCGGGCTATTATCTCAGTCGCGAAATTGGCAATCCCAGCGTCCAATTAGGATCTTTATTTGGAGTCGGGGTTTTAGTGGCGGCGGCGGCGGTGAACGTCCCTATCAGTTGGATTCCCCTCGCCAGCACGGTTTTGGGTATTGGTTCGGGCTTGCTGGGGATGGGGGCAATTGCGGGCTTATTTATCGACGATCCCATCTCGATTTTACCGGGGTTGCAAGCCTGTCGGCGCTTAAAAGTCAGATTGGGATACTTGCCGGGGATTGTTATCTTGCTCGCGATCGGTTGGGCGGGAACAAAACTCGAGGAAGCGATCGCCCTGTATTTGGTCAGTCCTAGCTTGGTTTGCGGAATTTTGCTGGTTATTCTCGCGGCGATCGGTTGCAAGCAACTTTGGCAGTCGCGGAAGGGGAACAAGGCATCAAAATCTTCAAAACGAAAGAGCAGGCGCAAACAATCTTTTTCTTTCTCTCGTTTGACCGCCCTCTTAAGCCCTTCCACCTGGCCGCGTCCTTCTACCCTACTGCAAAAATTGTGGCGCGGGATTGGGCGCGGCGGCCGGGCAGCTTTATTGGTGGCGGCGATCGCGGGAACAGGATTCAAATGGAGTCTGCCCAGTTCTTTAGGAATTACGCCCCTAGATATCTGTCGCGATCCCGCCATCGTCCGCGCTTATCTCTATCGCGGCGGCAATCCCAATGTCTGGGTCAAGCGAGAGGTACTCTCATCAATGGGAGAAGCGAAACGCATTCCCCTGCTGCAATGCGCCCTCGTCGGCGATCGCTTTGAAATTGCCGAACTACTGCTCGATCGCGGCATCAATGCCGAGTCAGCGCAAACCCCGGGGCGCGTCACTCCCCTACATATTGCGGCAGGGAAAAGCACCACTGAACTTGTTGATGACTTATTGCGTCAAGGTGCCGACCCCAACGCCCGAGATGAGTACAATCGAAGTCCGTTACATTGGGTGCAAAGTGTTGCCGTTGCGAGGCTTCTGTTGAATGCAGGAGCCGATGTCAATGCCTTCAGTCGCGATCGCGGGACTCCATTGCATTGGGCGATCGCGATCGATCGCTTACCCTTGGTGCAACTCTTCCTCGAGTGGGGATCCCAAACCGACATTCAAAATGATGAAGGGTTAACCCCTCTTGAATTTGCCCGACAACAAGGACGAGAAGAGATTGTCAAAGTCTTAGAGCAAGGAACGACGACTGACGAAATCTAAAATCAATCCATACAATTGGCAAAGATGCGATCGTTCCTTGAAAATATGGCTAACGCGATCCTCAATCCCAATGCGATCGCGTTGTCGGGACAAAATCAAGATGTACTGGTGGTTAAATATTTATGAGGACTAGGAAATGGGAGAACCCAAACGAATTGGCATTCTTACGAGTGGCGGAGATTGTGCGGGCTTAAACGCCGTCATTCGAGCGGTCGTCAACCGTGCCGTGGGAGAATATGGCTGGGAAGTCTTTGGGATAAAAGGCGCAACCGTCGGTTTATTAAACCGTCCGCCTTCAGTAATGCCCCTCAAATTGCACAAAGTGGATCCCCTACTCGTTCAAGGGGGGACGATCCTGGGAACGACGAATAAAGGCGATCCTTTTGCCTTTCCCATGCCGGATGGAACTTTCCAAGACCGTTCGGAAGAAATTATTGCCGGTTATCATCAGTTGGGGCTGGATGCTTTAATCGGGATTGGTGGCGATGGTAGTTTGGCAATTTTACGCCGCCTCGCTCAACAAGGCAATATTAAACTCATCGGCATTCCCAAAACCATTGATAATGATGTGGGTCAAACCGAACTTTCCATCGGGTTTAACACGTCGGTAGATATCGCAACGGAAGCCCTCGATCGCCTGCACTTCACCGCAGCCAGTCACGATCGCGTCATGGTCTTAGAAGTGATGGGGCGAGATGCCGGACATATTGCCCTCCGCGCGGGAATTGCCGGAGGCGCTCACGTCATTCTCATTCCCGAGATTCCCTATGAACTCGAGAAAATCTGCCAGAAAATTCGCGATCGCCAAGATGCAGGTTTTCATTTCTCAATTGTGGTGGTGTCGGAAGCTGCCGCTACTGCTGAAGGAGAAACCCTGCAAAAGCTACAACAGTTTGGCGAGTTGCGTTTGGGGGGGATCGGTCAATACATTGCCGATAGCATCGCCAAATGTACTGGCGCAGAAACCCGCGTAACGGTTCTGGGGCATATTCAACGGGGCGGCCGTCCTTCAGCGATCGATCGCATTTTAGCATCGGCGTTCGGGATTGCGGCGGTGGATTTAATTGCGCACGGAAAAGAGGATTTAATGGTGGCATGGCAGGACTCACAAGTCGTTAATGTTCCCATTGCTGAGGCGATCGAAAGCTATAGAAGTGTCGATCCTCAAGATACGCTCGTCAAAACCGCTCGCGGTTTGGGCATTTGTTTGGGGGATTAATGTTAAGGGCGGGGATTTCCCGCCTTAGAGTATCCTCCTTTTTGATTTAGAAAACTGTACTCTAGCGTTAACTTTTTCGATGGAGTTGTCGCGTTTCCTCATAGCTATCAAATTCAATCTCATCATTAATATAGTCGGGTAGCACGTCATTTTCTAGCATAATTGCGATCGCATAATTTCTATGGATTCCACAATTCATCTTCTTGTAAAGTTCTAGGAGAGGCTCTTTACATTCTTTCGTTTTATTCTTTTGGTATATTTTAACATAACTGCAAGCGAGATTTTCAATAACTTGCTCATCTTTCGATCTCTCAGCGATCGCAGTTAAGAGTTTTGCATCTCCTTCTTGATAGTTACTAATCAAAAGATCGGTAAATAAATCTGGTACGTTGCTTTGGTGGAGATTTTCCAGTGCAAACTCTCGAATTTCGTCAGCTTGTATTTGTCCTAAAACGCGATTGGCAAAGTCGGTTAGTCCATATTCTTCGATCGGCGTTCGTTTAACTAATTCTAAAATTGGTTTGTAATGATAAGGGAACTGTATTTTAGAAAAAATGCTCAAATATTTTTCAAGTTTTTTAGAGTTTTTTTCTACTAAAAAATCATCAGCAAGTTGCTGAACTTCCTCTGATTTTAGATTCTTAAGGAGAAATGGAGAGAAAAAGAAAAATTCTCGATTTTCTTTAATTCTTTGTTTTATATATTGAAAATAAGACTTCTTCTTTTTTGATTTCTTGCTCGATTGTTTTAGTTTTTTGATACAATCAAGGTAAAGTTTCACGTATTTATTCGATTTTGCTTCTTCTTTCAGAATCTGCATTGCATCTACGTCTAGATTATCATCTTGAAAATGATTAATAATTGATTCATCTTGCCAATTGTCTGAATCTTGTTCTAATAATTGTCCGAGTTTACTGGCAATAAAAATCAATCCTGCAACACCATCAAGTTCTAATATCTCGTCATAGCCAACCCACGTTGTATTCTCAATTATATTATTGCCGAATCGATTATAAATTGCTTGTTTTGCTTCTTTATCTCCCTCGTCAGCAAATAACTTGGCAAGTTCAAAGAGTTGCATTAAAATCCAAATATCTTTGATATAAGTTGCAAGATTTTTTAGGATTTCTCTGCGGATCTTTTTCTTTTCTGATGAGAGGTTTATCAAATTGAAAATATACCACGATCGACTCCCTTCAGATTGTCTGTCATAAGCATAATCATTGATAGTGCCTTCGATAATATAATCCGAAAAATCAATATCTGGGCGATCGCGAGCAATAAAATAGGCTTCTCCCGTCCCGCGTTTTAACGAATTGAAAAATTTCTCTTCGATCGCTGTAATATCTGTCATGTTTGAGACTCCCGATCGGCAAATTTATCTATGGATTCAAAAACGCGATCGCAGACCGTTTTATCAGCATAAGGATTGAGCAAAACTGCTCGCAACCAGCGATTTCCGCGATACACTGGCAAAGATAAAAATAGATTACCCTGTCGTAAAAGATATGCCTGTAAATTTGCATTCCATTTGTCCCATTCCTCCTCGGAGATCCAAGGAGGTACGCCGCGAAAACAAAGCAAATTCATTTCGGGTTTGCTAGCGATTTCTAAAAAAGGTCGTTTTTCGATTTGTTGTCTGAAATAGTCGGTTAATTGGTAACTTTCTTCAATGAGGCGATCGTAACCGCTTTTCCCGATATGCTGAAGCGAGAGCCATAACTTTAAAATATCTGCATGGCGCGTCCCTTGAACGCTTAATTCGCCTAAATTGATAAAGTCACCAGCATCACGCATATAAGGCGCTTTCACTCGAAATGATTTCGTTAATCGTTCCATATCCCGAAATAAAACCATCGCGCAAGTTTTCGCCACATAAAGCCATTTTTGCGGGTTGAAAGTAATCGAGTCCGCTCGTTCGATTCCGGTGAGTCGCTGGCGTTGGTTTTCTGATAGAATGAGAGCGCCACCATAAGCCGCATCAATATGAAACCAAAGCTCATTTTCTCGGGCAATTTGACCGATTTCTAAGAGGGGATCGATATTTCCCGTTGTTGTCGTCCCCGCAGTTCCTACGATACAAAACGGAATTTTTCCTGCTTGTTTGGCAGTTGCGATCGCCCTTTTCAACGCCTCGATATTCATTTGCGAGTCAGCATTGGTTTTAACGGGAATCACCGCAGCAGCACCCAAACCGAGAAGCATGGCGGCTTTTTGTAAGGAAGTATGAGCAACTTCCGAAGCCAAGACAACGGGGGCGCGATCGAGGGGTATAATTCCCTGTTGTAAGGCATCAAATTTGACATTGCGTGCGACGGCTAAGGCTTGTAAATTGGCGAGACTCCCCCCGCTTAACATAACTCCCCCCGATCGCGTCCCCAACCCAAATAACGCCGCAAATTCTGCCAGTAGATGAGACTCCAAACGCGAGAAAATTGGAGACA
>JBCCVR010000232.1:0-9661 GCA_039194995.1 Cyanobacteria bacterium P01_E01_bin.42
ATGAAAAACAAGAGAAAAAATCCCCTTGATTGATAAAATGAGAACTAGCTGAAAGGTGTTCCATTTTAGAGATTCATACCTTGCATACTTGAACGCGAAAAAAAGCGCCGACATCCCATTTTTTCGAGAAGAATTTTCCAAAGATTTACATGCTAAATACTTATACAGATTCGCCAAACTCTTTTGTTTCAATGACTTCAGATGATTAGGTACTTGCTGAAAAGCCTTTTCTATAACCTTAAGAGATTCTTGCTCCTGTCTTCTTACATTAGTTGTTATAGAAGATATAGAGATACGGTATAAAATTTGTGGACGAGAAATAACCACGAAATGACAAAAATTTGCCAAACGCAAATAGAAATCCCAATCCATACCTGCTGAAAGATGAGGATCGAATTGACCAATTTCTTGAATAATTTGGGAACGGATGAGAGGATTAGAGCCATTTTCTAAAAAATTATGCACTAATAGCTCTTGTAAAACATTACCATCGACGCTGATGTGAAGACCCGATCGCACATACCGATCGGATTCGTCGATATAATCTGTCCAGCTATAAGCAACACCTGCTTCAGGATGGTTTTGTAAGGCTTGAAATTGTGCTTCTAATTTATCGGTAGTCCAGAGATCGTCAGCATCTAATAAGGCAATAAACTCCCCAGAAGCTAGAGAAAGACCTCTATTTCGACTAATCGCTGCTCCTGTATTGGGGTAAGAGTAAACTTGAATGCGAGAATCCGAAATCGATTCGACGATTTCTAGGGTGCGATCGCTAGAACCATCATTAATCACAATGATTTCAAAGTCTTCAAATGTTTGCTCTAGAACTGATTGAATTGTTTTGGCAATTGTCTTTTCTGCATTGTAAGCAGGAATAATCACAGAAATCCTAGGCATTTTTACTCTTTCATGATTTTGCTAAAATTTTTGCATCCTATTATTGGAAAGCCTCGAAATTGATGAAATCTATGCGAGCCAATGAGATAAATCGCGATCGATTAGGTCTTGAAGTTTGAGAATATCTTCTTGAAAGCGAGGAATTAGTTGTTTTCGAACTTCTGAATTGAGTTGAGGGGGTTTAACTTTATTTTTACGGAGCAATATTTCTGCGATCGGTTTTCGAATGCGATCTGGAATAATCTTGCTGACAGCGCTTCGGAATGAATTCTGATCAATCAAAAAATTTCTCAACGTATTATTTTTCCAGACAACTGATGTTTGATTGTGGCGAATTGACATACGTGGCTGGAATTCGGAGTCAACCTCAAGAAAAGTAAATAAATCGTTCAGTACATTGAGAGGTTGGTTAAGCCAATCGTCATAAAGATAAACTCTAATTCGATCGCGAGGAAAGATTTGTAGATATCGCTCGAGTTGCGGGGAATATAAACCTAATTTTTGATAGCACCAAGCAGGAGCCCAGCCCCGATTCCACCGTTTCTCTTCTTCATCTAGAGCTAGTGTAAAATCTGTTAACCATTCTTCACCCGTTCGTCGCAAATGCACATAGTGGGAAAAAGCTCGATCTACAGGATGACGAAGAATAGCAATAAGCTTTACATCAGGAAGATAGTGTTGAATGTGTTTCGGCGTTTCAGGTAGATAGAGATATAGAATTGAAGCCTCTCCAATCGCTTTCTCTCCATCAACTTTGTCAAAAAGCGCTTGATATTTCTGAAAATCAACGATAGATTGGTTATTAATCCATATGTCTTTGCCCTTTGGACCGCAAAATTCAGGATGCTTTCCCACAAAAGCCAAAAAATTAGGCTCTTTGACTGGGCTCATATAAATTTGAGGATGTTGGGTAAGGTAGTGATACAGAGAAGTCGTTCCTGATTTGGGAACTCCTATAATAAGAAAATTAGGCAAAGTCATAATATGCGGCTGATCCTTATGGGTGGGAATACTTTTAAAATAAAGGGCGTATTTTAGAAATACAATAAGTAAATATATCTAGTTCGGAGATGAGAATCAAGAACTATCCGAAAAAAAGATATTAAAATTTCTTAAGAAGACTAGGGGCATTGTCCGTTAATTGTTCCAAGATTCACTCCATCCCGATCGTTATTTTTTTACTAGAAAAGAAAAAGTAATTTGCTCTATTAAAGCGCTCATTAGTGAAATAGTAAGATTGAAGGATTCTTTTGTCCTCCAATCTTACTCAACCGACTACGACAAGAATCCGCGTTTGCCCAGCCGAGCAATAGCACCAGCAACCGTCCAGCGAGACGTTTCTAACTTCGCGGCCAAATCTTCTAACTCAACGAGATCGCAGACCCTAACCGCTTCTAAAACTTGGCGATCGAACTGCACGGTACGGAATTCGAGATTCAACACCGCCACCATTTGACTAATGATATGAGACGCATTGCTGGCAATTTCGCACTGACCTCCCGTGAATTGGGCGATCGCACTAAAGGCTTCTCGGGTTGCCTGACTTGCACCCATACACAACCCATAAATTTTAACCCGTCGGTTTTCTGCCTCGGCGGTAACGGACTGTACGTCCAAACCACTAGGACAGGCATTCGGCCAAGTATCGCCGCCCGAAGAAATGTTGCGTCCGGCATTTTCTCGCAACCAAGCAACAAAACCGTGGGGTGGTGCATCTCCCACCAACATGACAAAACGACAGCTATGGTCTCGCCATTTCATCTGCGTACAGGCATCGAATACACCTCGATAAACGGCTTCGGGGGCATCTCCACCCCCACCGGCTTGCAATTTGTTGATGCTCTTTTGCATTTGCTTAAAGTCGGCCGTGAGAGGGTAAACCCGCGTGATAAAGGAACGATCTTGCGGAGGATGGTCGCGATATTCCACCAAACCCACTTGCAAGTTAATATTGCTATCCGCCGAGAGCAAACTCATGGTATCCAATAATTGTTGTTGGGCGCTACGAATAAAGCCTCCCATACTACCCGTCGTATCCACTGCAAAGCACAAGTCTACATCGTTTAAATGGTCGCGTTCCATTTCGTTTACCTCCTCAGAACCCATGCAAAAGTCAAAATTCTTAACTCATTTTGTAATATAGCATATTACACGAGAATCGCATTAGATTCCGGATTCGCGATCGCCGAGAGAAAGGGCTATTTGATAAACCCGACGGCGGGGAATATCGGCAACTTTGGCGAGATGGCGGCTGGCTTGCGATCGCGACATTCCCGATCGCAAAAGTTGGGTTAATTCCCCGGCAATTTCTGCTTCGGTTAACGTTTTAGACTGGGGAGAAGCCCCAGCAAAAACGAGGGTAAATTCGCCTCTGGGAGGGTGTTGAGTATAGTAGGCAATCGCCTCTGCAAGAGTTCCCTGCCAAAATTCTTCGTGGAGTTTCGTTAGTTCTCGGGCTGTGACAATAGCGCGATCGCCCCCCAAAACCTCCGCCAAATCTGCCAAGCTAGAGAGCAAGCGATGGGGCGCTTCGTAGAGAATGAGCGTGCAAGATTCCGTTTGGAGAGTAGCGAGGCGATCGCGTCTGGCTTTGCCGCGAGGGGGGAGGAAGCCTTCAAAGATAAAGCGATCGCAGGGCAAGCCCGAGGCGGTTAATGCCGTAATGCCAGCACTTACCCCCGGAATGGGGACGACGGGGAGATTGTTTTCCCGACAGGCTTTCACCAACTCGTAACCGGGATCGGAAATCCCCGGCATTCCCGCATCCGTCACCAAGGCGATCGTTTCCCCAGACTGCAGGCGATGGAGGAGTTCACCCGAGCGTTCCCGTTTGTTATGGTCGTGATAGCTAATTTGTGGCGTTTGAATTTGAAAATGCTTTAATAACTTCCCGGTATGGCGCGTATCCTCTGCGGCAATCAAATCCACCTCTTGCAAAATGCGAACGCCACGAAACGTCATATCCTCTAAATTGCCGATCGGCGTACCCACCAAGTAAAGCATTAATTAGTTATTAGTTTTGGTTATTGGTTATTGGTTGCCTGCACTGAGCGAAGCCGAAGTGTTGGTTGATAACTGGTGACTGGTAACTGGTGACTGGTGACTGAATTAAATGTTGCAGATGATACCATGAAAAAATAGTAACGCGGGAAATTTCCCGATTTTCATTCGTTTCACGGCTTATGCTCACCCAACAGCAAACGCGATCGCAGCATCCCCTTGGTGGACTCACCTCAGAACAAGTCCTAATTAACCGAGAAAAATACGGCTCTAACGTTCTCACACCGCCAGAACGAGAGCCGTGGTGGCGTTTGTTTTTGGAAAAGTTTGCCGATCCGGTGATTCGCATTCTCTGTATTGCAGCGATCGTCGCGATCGCAGTGGGAGCGGTGCGAAACGATTATATCGAAGGGTTGGGCATTATCGTGGCGATCGTGCTGGCGACAACCTTGGCTTTTGTCAATGAATATCGTGCCGATCGCGCCTTTGAAATTCTCAATAAATACGTGGATGACGTGAAAGTGCGAGTCATTCGCGACGGCTGTGCGACGACGGTTGCAAAAAAAGATGTGGTTGTTGGGGATTGGGTTTGCGTGGAACAGGGGGATGAAATTCCCGCCGATGGGGAATTGGTGGAAGCAATTTCTCTTTTGGTCAATCAGTCCAAAATTACCGGAGAGTCAGAACCCGTTCAAAAATTTACTCCCGCCGAAGCCTCAGAGCAGGGATTCATCGAAGAAACCTATCCCGCCCATAACGTCTACTACAGTACGACGGTGGATCAGGGAAATGGTATTTTTGCCGTTACAGCAGTGGGCGATCGCACGGAAATCGGCAAACTGGCTCGGGCGGTGGCAACCATCGACAATGGCGAAAATACACCCCTCAATCAACAATTGGATAAACTCAGCCAATTGA
This sequence comes from Cyanobacteria bacterium P01_E01_bin.42, assembly GCA_039194995.1. Classification (GTDB taxonomy): domain Bacteria; phylum Cyanobacteriota; class Cyanobacteriia; order Cyanobacteriales; family Spirulinaceae; genus CCY15215. The sequence continues at coordinate 4,816 of JBCCVR010000232.1, forward strand.
TCGGTGTCGTGGGATTGTCCTTTGCGGCAATCGTTTTTACGGCGTTGACAGTACGAGGATTCTTAACGGGGGCGTTTCATCTGACGGGACAGCAGGGCTATTTCTTAGGGCTTCTCGTCGCCGCGATCGCCATTGCCCTGATCCCGGTTTGGCTGCCCGTGGTTTACGACGGCTTGGGCTTTCTCAACAGCGAAATCGAGCCGCCGGAATGGCTGGACGATCGCTGGCAAAATTGGGCGATCGCGGCTTTAGTTGGCGGATTGGTTTTGGGGCTGGGCGTTGGCATCGGCTATCCGTTGGGTTTCGTTCCCGTTTGGGGAGAGACTTGGTTGCCGTCAGAGGTGGGATTTGCCCTCCTAGAATACTTTATGGTGGCGGTTACGATTATTGTCGTTGCGGTTCCCGAAGGGTTGCCCATGAGCGTAACTCTTTCTTTGGCTTATAGTATGAAACGCATGGCGGATTCTAACAATTTAGTCCGGCGCATGCACGCTTGCGAAACAATTGGGGCGGCAACGGTGATTTGTTCCGATAAAACGGGAACCCTGACCCAAAATGAAATGCAGATTTACGAGGTCACTTTTCCTTGCTTGAAAGCCACCAAAGTTGCCGATTTAGACTTTGCCAAGAATTTAATTGCCGAAGCGATCGCCGCCAATAGTACCGCCGATTTAGAAAAGGAAGAAGGGCAACCGGTTCGAGCGATCGGCAATGCCACAGAAAGCGCTCTACTGTTATGGTTAGACGAACAAGGTTTTGATTATCTCGACTATCGTTACAACTTTAAAATTGAGTTTCGTCTCTCCTTTTCTACGAAGAATAAATACATGGCAACATTCGGGCATTCTGGCGCGACCAATGGAGAAATCGTGCATATGAAAGGCGCGCCAGAAGTGGTTCTCGAACGCTGCGCCTATATTTTGACCGAATATGGCATCCTGCCCTTACATAATCCCGAACCTATTTTAGCTGCCCTGCACGACTATCAAAGTCGGGGGATGCGAACCTTGGGTTTTGCCTACCAAGAGTTACCGGACAACCTGATGCAGCCGGATTTGGGCAAACACGTGAAGCCTCATTTAACTTGGTTGGGATTTGCAGCCATTATCGACCCCCTGCGAGAGGGCGTTTCCGACTCGATTAAAACTTGTCTCGATGCAGGATTACAAGTCAAAATCATTACCGGAGACTGTGCCGAAACCGCAGAAGAAATCGCGCGAGAAATCGGACTTTGGCAAGGAGAAGAAGAACGGCATAAATATGCTTCTATTACGGGCAAGCAATTCCGCAAAATGAGCGATGAAAATGCCAGTCACGCGATTCAACATTTAAAAGTTCTTTCCCGTGCCGTTCCTGCGGATAAATTGCGTTTGGTGAAACTCTTGCAAGATGCGGGAGAAGTGGTCGGCGTAACGGGAGATGGGACGAATGATGCGGGGGCGCTCAAACAGGCAAAAGTGGGATTGGCCATGGGAAGCGGTACCGCGATCTCCAAGGATGCCAGCGATATCATTCTCTTGGACGATTCTTTTCAAAGCATTGTCAATGCGATCGTTTGGGGGCGTTCTCTCTACCAAAATATTCAGCGTTTTATTCTCTATCAATTGACGATTAATGTGGTTGCCTTGGGGATTGCTTTATTGGGACCGTTTATCGGCATTTCCTTACCCCTGACGGTGACGCAAATGCTTTGGGTCAATTTAATTATGGATACCTTTGCCGCCTTGGCTCTCGCCACAGAACCACCTCACGAAACCGTTTTAGAAGACCCGCCCCGAGATCCGGAGGCTTTTATTATTTCCCCAACAATGGCACAAACAATTCTAGCCAATGGTTTAATCTTTTTAGGATTTTTAGCGGCTTTTTTACTCTATTTACAAAAAGATGGCAGCATTGATGCTTACGAATTGTCGGTCTTTTTTGCAGTCTTTGTCTTTATCCAATTTTGGAATTTATTTAATGCCCGTTGCCTCGGATTAACACAATCGGCATTTAAAGGAGTGTGGCAAAATAAAGGTTTCGTAGCGATCGCGGCGGCAATTTGTATCGGCCAGATTCTCATTATTCAATTTGGCGGGGAAGTATTCCGAACCGTCCCGCTTTCGGTTCGAGATTGGGTGGCGATCGTGGGCTGCACTTCTATCGTGCTGTGGATTGGCGAGGGCTGGCGCTGGGTGGCGAATAAAAATTAATGTCAGAAAATTTTGGCATAGGGAGAAAAATTTTCGTCACAATTGAGCCAATAATTTCCTTAAGTTTCTGGCAAAATAGCAGACAATCGAGATAATTAATATTCAGTCGCGCAAGATTTTGCTGGCAATGTCGTCTTCTTCTCGCCAACGAAAAATCCCACTTTATTTAGTTTTAACCATACAGTTTGCCATTCAAGTTATTGGCATCACCAGCTTGGTGGGTTATCTCTCCTATCGTACTGGAAGCAGAGCGATCGCTCGCCTAGCCGATGAATTGATGAGCGAACAAGAAGAGCGGATCGATCGCCATCTCAATTACTTTGTCGGTCGGGGTCAGGAAATTAATTTGACCAATTTGGCGGCCTTTGAGGCTGGGATTTTAGACATTAACGATTTTGATGCTCTCGGCCGTTATTTTTATCGGCAAATTCTCATGTTTGACTTTTCTGCCATTGATTTTGGCGGCTCCGATGGCTCGTTTATTGCAGTTGCTTATTTATCAGAGGACGACCTCATAATCGGTGAAATTGCGAGAGATCGCCTCAATACCGTCGTGCGTTATGGGATTGATGAGGAGGGAAATAAGCAAGAGGTTTTAAAAGTCATCGAAAATACCCAGAGAAACGATCGCGCTTGGTATCTCGATGCGGTCGAGGCAAAACGACCCATTTGGACTTCGATTTATACATGGGAGGGTTTTCCCAATCTGATCAGCATCTCTGCCAGTGCGCCGATTTATGACGAACAAAAGCAGCTATTAGGAGTTTTGGGGATCGATATCGAACTCCACGAATTGGGTCGATTTTTGCAGGAATTGCAGGGCGATCGCCAAGGCACGATATTTATTATGGAGCGATCGGGGCTGATGGTGGCGACTTCTGGCGAGGAATCCCCGGTCTCTGTCATTGATGACAAAACGATCCGGCTCAATGCCAAGGACGCGCGATCGCCATTGACACGCAATGTTACGCGAGATTTGCTGCAACGGTATGGAGATTTGCAGGCAATTACCGAAGCCGAGTTTTTGAGACCTCAACTGCCGCAACAACCTTTTGTGAGACTTAGACCCTACCAAGATGATTATGGATTGGACTGGTTAATTGTTACTGTCGTCCCGGAGTCGGAATTTTTAGGGGAAATTCACACCAGCATTCGCCGCACCGTCCTACTCTGCGGATTGGCATTACTGGGGGCAATTGCAAGCGGAATTTGGACATCGCGGCGAATTGCGCGATCGCTTTCCCATCTCACTGAAGCCACCCGAGATTTCGCCGCCGGGAAACTCCAGCATCCCCTCGAACCCGCTCGCATCCGGGAGGTGGAAATTCTCTCGGAATCTTTTCGTCAGATGGCACAATCTTTGCGGGAAGCGGAACAATTGCGCCAGAATTACCAGCAAGATTTAGAGCAGCAGGTGGCGGAAAAAACTGCCAGTTTGCGACGGGTTCTCGAAGAACTCACCCTCGCTAAGGATAAAGCCGATGTTGCCAATCGCGCGAAAAGTGAATTCTTGGCCAATATGAGTCACGAACTACGTTCTCCTTTAAACGCCGTTCTCGGTTTTTCCCAATTGATGTTGCGATCGCGACAATTATCACCAGAACAGCAAGAAAATATCAGTATTATTAATCGCAGTGGCGAATATCTCTTAGCCTTGATTAATAATATTCTGGATCTCTCTAAAATAGAAGCGGGAAAAATTACCCTCAATCTACAAAATTTTGATTTACACCGCCTTTTAAATGAAATTGAAGATCTTTTCTCTCTTCGAGCGGAAAATAAACAGCTACAGTTGATCTTTGAATGCGAGAAGAACGTGCCACAATATATCAAATCCGATCCGGTTAAAGTCCGTCAAATTCTGATTAATCTCCTCAATAATGCTTTAAAATTTACCACAGAAGGAGGCATAGCGGTTAGAATCAGTCACCAGTTACCCATTGAAAATCAGACAATCGAGCAACAACAACCCACCAACCAACTCCCGACCCACCCCCTAACCCCCTCCCAAGAAGGGGAAAGCAAGAGGGGGAGATTAACAACCAACAACCAACAACCAACAACCATAAAAATTGAAGTGGAAGATACAGGAGCAGGCATTGCAGAAGAGGAACTCGGTAAACTATTTGAAGCCTTTGTGCAAACGCAAACCGGAAAGAATGTTCAAGAAGGAACGGGTTTGGGTCTGCCGATTAGCCGCAAGTTTGTCCAGTTGATGGGTGGGGATATTGTTGTTAGCTCTCAGGTGGGAGTGGGTACGACTTTTTCTTTTGATATTCAAGTAGAAATTTCTAATAAAGAAAGTGTAGAAAATGGCGAGCAACCCTCTCGCGTCATCGGTATTGAAGATAACCAACCTCAATATAAAATCCTAGTCGTAGATGATAAAGAAGTTAATCGAAAATTGTTAATTAAATTGCTACAGCCATTAGGTTTTGAAATGCAAGAAGCCAGTCATGGACGAGAAGCAATTGAAGTGTGGGATACTCAACAACCGCATTTGATCTGGATGGATATGCGAATGCCAGTGATGGATGGATATGAAGCCGTTCGACATATTAAAAGTACGCCAAAAGGAGACGCAACCATTATTATCGCTTTAACAGCCAGCGTGCTAGAAGAAGAAAAAGCTGTTATTCTTGCTGTGGGTTGCG
>JBCCVR010000233.1:0-9490 GCA_039194995.1 Cyanobacteria bacterium P01_E01_bin.42
AACGATGGACAGAGATGAAAATGCTGCGATTAACATCCTGAATCGCGCAATAAAAGAGCTACAGGCGGTGGGTCTCATCGTTTCTGCTTGTGGAGGCTTCGGCAATAGTCAGCCTGTGAAGCAAGAAACTTCAAACAACTGGGTTCAACTCAGTCTCTTTTGAAGCTCCCGTTAGACCTGAAAGGTTAACGGGAGAGAACGTCACTGAAGAGCAAAGAGAAATTCCCGAAACCTTGACTCTCAAAGTAATTAGGGGAGTCGATCGCCATCCAAGCTGCCACACAAATCCGCGTTAGAGATATATTTGATGTGGTCGATCGCGCTGAAGATGCAGATATCGATTTATCCATAGGGAAATTGAGTAAAGAAAGTTTACTTTTATTGGTGAACTGAAATACAACTGAAGACCGATTTCTCCTAATTGTCCGAATTTAGGGTTATCCTGCAAACTTCCTCTTCCCCCGCTCCCACATCGAGAACTATGGTGATTCAAGCAGATTTGATATTAATCATTCCTGTTGTTTCATCCAAACAACACAATTTTGCATCTGCTGTCTCATGGTTTCGCGATCGCTATGATACCGCCGACCGTGACCGGGAAGAACCCACTCAAAAGAATAATTTGCCAACTTCTTCATCGAGATAATTTGCTCACTCCAAGAGTACCAGCAGGCGCGATGAAAAGCGTATAAATCTCCCGTATAACGCGATCGCGCCAAATGATCGCCACTAAATAAAAAGGTATCTTTGTATAGCAAAACCGTATGGCCGCGAGTGTGTCCGGGGACGGGAATAATGAGTAAATCCGGTTCTAATGAGAAAGGTTCGCTACTTTCGAGTTGAATTTCAACGTCTTGGGTGCTGCTGCTAATTTCGTCTTTGTGGAGAATGCGATCGCAGTGAAAATGTTGGTGGAATTTTTGATGGTCGGCGACATCATCTCGATGGGTTAAATAGAGATAGCGAATGCCTCCCATTGCTTCCAAACGCTTGACCAGAGGCGGTGAAAAGCGAGGAGAATCGACTAAAATATTGCCTTGCGATCGGACGATTAGATAACTAGCAGCCGCGTAGGATTTTTCTGAATGATAACCGCAGTGATAAATATTTTCAGAAACAAGCAGGGGAAAACTTTCTTGGGCAATTCTAATATCTTTAGGCGTGTTTTCCGTACCGATCGAAGCTGTCGGACAGGAAAGTAAGGCTTGTAAGGCTTGCAATCGTTCCTCTTGGCTGTCGGGTTGGTGATAAACTGCCGATTGTTCTCCCGCACGATTAAAAACTGTCGGTGCGATCCAACGACAAGCATCGCAGTCGATACAAGTGCGATCGACATAGAAATCGCCGTTAACGTTTTGCGATCGCCGTTGTTGTAGTGTAGCCATTTTCCGTTATTTGTCTTTAACCGCGTGCTTTTTTAAATCTTCAAGTGCAATAACTTCTAATGCTCTAACATGAGTTGCCGCAAGATTCACCGGAGGTGCCACGCCAATTTCAAAGGCTTCTTGCCAGCGAGAGGCACACAAACACCAGCGATCGCCAGCTTTAAGTCCGGGGAATTGATAGGCGGGGACAGGGGTGCTGAGATCGTTCCCTCTAGCTTTCGTAAATTCGAGAAAAGCGGGAGTCATTTGAGCGCAAACGACATGAGAACCATAATCTTGTTCTCCCGTTTGACAATATCCATCACGGTAGAATCCCGTCATCGGGGAAGTACAACAACATTCTAAGGGAGTACCGAGTACATTTTTTGGGTCAGCCATCTCAGTTATCAGTTATCAGTTATCAGTTATCAGTTATCAATGATACTCGTTTATTGAATCCAAGGTTCATTCCAAGCAGAACCGCCAATTTCTAGCCCGCAAACGCGACTCTGGGCAATGGAGATCGCTTCTCCGCGTCGCTGCCGCAATTCTAATTTTAAATGTCCCCGTGCGGTATCTCGACAGCTAAAAACCAATCCTTCTTCTGTTGGCACTCTAACGAACGTTCCGTCGCGATCGCTCGTTCCCGTTAACGCTACCACAAACTCGTCATTTTCTGCCTGCATTTCCCATTTTCCCCAAGGTTCGACCCGCCATTTTATTTTGGCATTCCAAGGAGCGAATTCGTAGAATTTTCCCTGATAATGAATGCCGACTAAACCGACAGATTCATCCCACCACATGACTTTTCTAATTCCTCCACCTGCGGTTAAAGCCAGATCGGTTTCCGTTTCAAACCCATTGCAATTCAACCAAAACCACTTCTGAGGAAAAGAATTTCCCCAATTTTTTTCGCTATAAGCAGGTGCATCGGTAAAATAATATCGTTGCTCGTTCCAATCAATCCATCCCGTCGCTAACCCATGCGCCATTAACACTTGCCATCCGGGTTCAAAAATTGGGAAACGAGAGAGCAATCCCGCCGTTGATTGTTGAGGTTCATTAAAATTTCCCCAGCCGTAAATCGGTTGAATGGTATATTGCCAGCGACAATAAGATTGCGTTGCCGGATCGCGAATAAATCCTTGATTGAGGGTATCGGTGGCTTGGTATCCTTCCCGAATATTTTTCTCAAATTCTTCGGGCTCGAGTTCTTGGGGCGGAATCTCTAAATCCGTTTTTCGCCAATGTCCAAAAGCAAGGCGATCGCGCTCTCCCCAAAAGAGTTTAGCATCGGGAAAACTGCGCCACAAATATTCATCGTTCGTCCCTAAAATTTGTGCAGAACCGCCACTATTTTGACCGCCTAACGGGTCTTCCAAAGAATACATAAAAGCAAAACTCTGTTGCAGTTGGCGCAGGGTCACGCGATAATACCAACCTTCAAAAAAACGTCGGCTGATTCCATCCCAATGATAGCCACTATGAGGCGTTTGCATTTTTAGGAACGAGTTATGATGAATAACGAACAAGGAAAGCAATCATTCTTGTTCGCTTTTAATTTTACCATAGAGAGAAATCCCGCCGCGATCGCCTCTCTCGATATGCCAGTTCTCATCGAGATAAGTCGTTTTTAACCATCCTTTTGCCCAGTTTCCCATCGGAATTGCGATCGCGGGCAACTGTCCCAATTTCACAATAACCCGGCGGAAAACGAACTCAATTTTATTGTTAATATAAGCAAACGAACCAATAACATTTAAAGATGCGATCGCCGAATTAACCTCATTCTCAATGATGTTCGCTTCACTATTAATTCTTTGTACGATCTTTTGTTGGGATTTGTCGATCTGACCCGTTTTTCCCATACCTTGTAACTTTTGGTATTGTTTTGTTCCGCTCGTCCAAAGTAACTGCCATTCTCCATCCAGTTTGGTGACTTCTTCTACCTTAAGTCCTTTCTTTTCTAAAACTCGAATTGCATCCATGAGAGCAGCGCGATCGCATTGTCCGCGATCGACCAACTCCGAGAAAATTTTATCGGGATCGACTTGTATTTCTGCCATCAAAATCAACCTCAATCAAGTAGAAAGATTAATTTGTTCGACGAGCCAAGGATCGGTTTGTTCTCCATCTTTTCGCTTGAGTTCAATTTCTACAATCATTGCAGCAACTGCTCCGGGGGGGGCGGGTTTCTGATGGAAAATGATTTCATACTCGTCGGGATCTTCATTACGTTCTAGCAACCAATCGCGGACTTTTAGGGTACAAAACATCGATTGCCCTTGCTCGAACATCCGCGTGATTTGCATTTGTAAAGTATAGGGATTAATTCTTGCCATAATTTTGCTTTTTGATGGGGTAGATTTGGGCGTGTTGGCGATCGCGCGCACTTTTTTCGGGAATTTTCCGCAAATGCAGGCATTTCTAGCGGGTATTGTATCTTCAATCGAAGGTGCGATCGCCCTTCCTTTCCCGACAACGCGCGATCGCCTCTTCCCTTCCCCACCAAAACCCCCTATAATACAATCTTGTTAACAATTATTTGTTACAAAAATTAACGAGGAGAACACGTGTTTCACCTGAGCGGTTACGAATACTTCTTAGGATTTCTAATTTTAGCCAGTTCGGTGCCCATTTTGTCGCTGACGGCTTCATTCCTATTGCGGCCGCGAACCGGCGGTGCAGAACGGCGAACGACCTATGAATCCGGTATGGAACCCATCGGGGGCGCGTGGATTCAATTTAACATTCGCTACTACATGTTTGCTTTGGTTTTCGTCGTCTTTGACGTAGAAACCGTCTTTCTCTACCCTTGGGCGGTTGCCTTCAGTCAATTGGGAGTCCTAGCTTTTGTAGAAGCCCTTGTTTTTATTGCAATTCTCGTGGTCGCTCTCGTATATGCTTGGCGCAAAGGAGCTTTGGAATGGTCGTAAACAACTTGCAAACCGAAAAAATTCTCAATCCGGTAGCTCGAACTCAAGTTACCCAAGACTTATCGGAAAATATTATTCTCACGACCGTAGACGATCTTCATAACTGGGCGAGGCTTTCCAGCTTGTGGCCGATGATGTACGGTACTGCCTGCTGTTTTATTGAGTTTGCGGCGATGATCGGCTCTCGCTTCGACTTCGATCGCTTCGGCTTAGTCCCTCGTGCCAGTCCCCGGCAAGCGGATTTACTCATCACCGCCGGAACGATTACGATGAAAATGGCACCGGCTTTGGTACGACTCTACGAACAGATGCCGGATCCCAAGTACGTGATTGCGATGGGCGCTTGTACGATTACAGGGGGAATGTTCAGCATGGACTCTCCCAGTGCCGTGCGCGGGGTTGATAAACTCATTCCTGTCGATGTGTATATTCCCGGTTGTCCTCCTCGTCCCGAGGCAATTATGGATGCGATCGTCAAGTTGCGGAAAAAGGTCGCTAACGAATCCATCCAAGAGCGAGCAATGGTACTGCAACAAACCCATCGCTATTACAGCACGACCCACGGGATGAAAGCAGTAGATCCGATCCTGACAGGGGAATATTTAGCTTCTCCTACCCGCAAAGCCCCACCCAAAGAGTTGGCGGCTGCAATGGGAATGCCTGTGGCTTTGGAAGAAGCAACAGAAAAAGAGGAGGTTTAAGTGAGCGAAGAATCTCAAATTGTGGAAGCGGGTAAGGTTTCCAGTTGGCTGACAGAAAATGGTTTCGGTCACGAAGCCCTCGAAGCCGACCATTTAGGGATAGAGGTAATTAAGGTCGAACCGGATTTTCTCGTCCCTGTTGCAACGGCACTTTATGCCTATGGTTTCAATCATATGCAGTGTCAGGGCGGCTATGATGTGGGTCCGGGTCGAGAGTTGGTCAGTTTTTATCATTTGATTAAAATTGATGATGATGTTGACAAGCCTGAAGAAATCCGCATTAAGGTCTTTTTACCGCGAGAAAATCCGACCGTTCCTTCTCTCTATTGGATTTGGAAAGGATCGGACTGGCAAGAACGAGAAACCTACGATATGTACGGAATCGTTTATGAAGGTCATCCCAATCTCAAGCGCTTGCTAATGCCGGAAGATTGGATCGGCTGGCCGCTACGAAAAGATTACATTTCTCCGGATTTTTACGAGTTACAAGACGCTTATTAATTCGAGAAATTGGTAATTAGTAATGGGTCATGAGAGCAATCTCAAACCCATTATTTTTTAGGTTATGGATAATAGAGATGGATATTAATGAACTCTTGCAAAATAAGAAAACGGAAATTTTAAAGATCGCTTCTCAACACGGTGCCTATAATATCCGGGTCTTTGGTTCTGTCGCCCGAGGAGAAGCAACGGAAGATAGTGATATCGATTTTTTGGTGGATCTCGGAGAGCATTTGAGTCCGTGGTTTCCAGTTCGTTTAATTCGAGAGTTGGAAAGTTTGTTGGGGCGAAAAGTAGATATTGCCACTGAAAAAGGGTTAAAGGACAGAATTAGAGAACGAGTGCTGCGAGAGGCAATAAAGTTATGAGAAGCGATCGAGAGAGGTTATTAGATATTCAAGAGGCGATCGCGAAAATCGAACAATATGCAAACCAAGGTCGAGAAGCATTTGAGAAGGATGAGTTAATTCAAGTGTGGATTCTTCATCATTTACAAATTATTGGCGAAGCAGCAAGTGCAATGTCCGAAGCATTGAGCCAAAAATATAATCGAGTGCCGTGGCAAGATATGGCAGATTTTAGAAATGTTCTCGTTCATGAATATTTTCGGATCGATCTCGATATCATTTGGGAAATTGTGAAAAAACAGATTCCAAATTTAAAGAAACAAATAGTAGAAATTCTCAGTGAAGTTAGAGAATAAAGCCGAACATTAGAATATTAATTATTTATCTTTTGCCATGCAACAAACTGCTTTAAATTTAACAGCGATCGCCATTTTCCTGATGACCCTTTCCGTTTTATTGGGTCCGTTAATCCATCTTCCCGAAATTGTCCCCGCGATCGCTACTTTTTCCGTCCTCGCCTTTCTCACCGCCGATCGCTTTGGTTGGCAAGGAAAGGGCTTAACGTTACTCCTCGATACCGTCGCGCGTTTTTCCTCCGAATATCGCGATCGCGTCCTGCGTCACGAGGCAGGGCATTTTCTGGCAGCGTATCACCTCGATATTCCCATTCTTGGCTACGATCTCACGGCATGGGAAACCTTGAAAAGCGGACAATCGGGGATCGGTGGGGTGCGTTTTAATGTTGAAACCCTGTTAAAAGAAAAAGATGCCCGCGATCGCCAACTCTTCTGCGATCGCTTTTGTACGGTTTGGATGGCAGGGATTGCCGCCGAAACCCTCACTTATCAGCAAGCGGAAGGGGGCGGCGACGATCGCCAAAAAGTCACCGATACTCTCGTTCTTTTGGGCTATCCTTCGCGGGAATCTCGCAACAAGCAACAATGGGGACTCCTGCAAGCCAAATCTTTACTCGATAAGCATCAAGAGGCTTACGAGGAATTGGTGAAAGCGATGGCGGAAAGAACGCCTGTTGAGGAATGCTATCGAATTTTGGCAGGGAAGAATTAAGAATTAAGAATTAAGAATTAAGAATTAAGAATTGGGCTTTTCTCTGTTTTCGTGCTGGGTGCAATATGAACAATCGTATCGTTATAGTTAGGGTGGGGCGATCGATAACTGATAATTGATGGGTGAAAATTGATAATCGATCGGTTATGAGTACAAATTCCCAATATATCCTCGCCCTCGACTTAGGTACCACCGGAAATCGCGCCATTCTCTTCGATCGCGATGGTAATGTTGTCGGTCAATCCTATAAAGAACTGCCGCAATACTATCCTAATCCGGGCTGGGTGGAACACGATGGCCGGGAAATTTGGCGGGATACTCGGGAAGCGATCGCCAATGTTTTGGCGCAAACCGATACTAAGGCTTCCCAAGTGGAGGCGATCGGCTTGACGGTACAGCGAGAAACCTGTTTATTGTGGGACAAAACCACGGGAAAGCCCTTTCATAAAGCAATCGTTTGGCAAGATCGGCGGACTGCCTCTCGGTGTAACGAATTAACAGAACAAGGCAAAGCGGAAGATATTCAAGAACGCACTGGACTCGTTTTAGATGCTTACTTTTCGGCGACTAAATTGGCGTGGTTATTGGACTGGCTGAAAAAAGAACAGCCGGAAGTCAAGATGGAGAATGTCTTGGCGGGAACCGTCGATACTTGGGCACTCTGGAATTTAACGGGGGGGAAAGTCCACGCCACCGATCGCAGTAATGCCAGCCGTACTATGTTAATGAATTTGGCAACGGGAAACTGGGATGAGACGCTACTGGAACTCTTCGGCATTCCCCCGCACATCATGCCGGAAATTAAGCCCTCAATGGGAACTTTTGGCACCGTCGATCCGGAACTTTTCGGCAAAGAAATACCCGTTACAGCGATTTTTGGCGACCAGCAAGCGGCATTATTCGCCCACGGCTGCGATCGCCCGGGTTTGCTCAAATGTACTTACGGTACCGGCTGTTTTTTGGTGGCACAAGCGGGAACGGAACTCACGCGATCGCAAAACCGCCTTCTCGCAACGGTGGCGTGGACGACGGCAACGGAAACCAAATACGCCCTCGAAGCGGCAATGTTTACGACAGGTGCTTGCATTCAATGGCTGCGGGATGGGGTGCAGTTAATTCAATCTGCGGCGGAAACGGAATCTTTGGCACTGTTGGCAGGGGAAAATAAGGGCGTGTACTTCGTCCCGGCGTTAAGTGGTTTGGGTGCGCCTCACTGGGATATGAGTGCGCGGGGGTCTTTTCAGGGCATTACTGGCGGGGTGAAGCGAGAACACATGGTGCGATCGGTTTTGGAATCCATTGCCTATCAGGTGAAAGAAGCAGTAGAAGCCATGAATAAAGATTCTGCCAATCCCATTTCTCTCTTAAAAGTGGATGGAGGTGCCTCGAAAAATGACTTTCTGATGCAGTTTCAAGCGGATGTCTTGGGCATTCCCGTGGAACGTCCCGCCGTACAGGATGCCACGGCACAGGGGGCGGCCTTTGGGGCAGGGCTGGCGATCGGCTTTTGGGACAGTTACGAAAGCGTTATCGCCAAGCGACAAATCGATCGCACCTTTACCCCCGGAGAAGGACAAAAACAAGCACAAGAAGGCTTTGAGGTCTGGTTGCGGGCGGTAGAACGGGCTAAAAATTGGGCGAATTAGAACGGCAAAGCGATCGCACTGCTTGGACTATTTTCTAGGAATGCGATCGCGTTTCGCTTGATTCGGCTTTGGCGATCTCCCTTTAACCTTGACATTCTTGTATTATTTATGTAACATAGTTTATAGCAATAGAATCATATCCATAAAGTGCTTGCGTGACCCAACCGGAACGCGCTTACATACTAAGTACGAGAGGAACAATGGCGCTGTCTGACAGCGTGCGTTTGAGAACGGGGAGTGCGGAGAACCCGATAGGTAGGCTTAGAAGTAGCCATCCTTGAGAGAATGTGTAACAACTCATCGGCGGAGTCCCCTAGTATCTGAGAAAACGCGGATGCGCATCTGACTTTCACGCAAGTCTTTATTCGGATCTTTAGGTACAAGAAAGATTTCGAGTTCTGCGATCGCTTCTATTGGAGGAATTCTTTCTCGAGGTGCAGAGCGATCGCTATTAATATCGTTTTGTGCGAAAAATATTTTTAAACCATTGATACAATTGTAAAAACAATGGTTTAAAAGATTTGATTAACTTTCGTCCACAAGAGTTTTTTCACTTGCGCTATTTCTTTAGAAATTGTAGAAATTGATCGATTTTACTAATTTTGTGATAAAGATTGATTTCTTGGAATATTTTACGAGCTTGTTTAAGCATGTCAATAGCTTTATCATACTCTTTTTTCCTACTATAAACAACTCCTAGATTACTGAGAGAAGATGCAATACCATCGAGATCGCCGATTTCTCGTTGAATTTCTAAAGATTGCTGATAATATTGAATGGCTTGACTATATTCTCCTTGATATCCATATACATTCCCTAGATTATTGAGAGAAGATGCAATACCATCGAGATCGCCGATTTCTCGTTGAATTTCTAAAGATTGCTGATAATATTGAATGGCTTGACTATATTCTCCTTGATATCCAT
>JBCCVR010000234.1:0-9442 GCA_039194995.1 Cyanobacteria bacterium P01_E01_bin.42
ATTGAAAGTGTAGACAAAACCAATTTCCTTGGGTAAGCGTTTTCTAAAGTTACTTAAAATAATATTGTAAATCTCATCTACTTTCCACGACAATGATGGAATTATTAATTTACTCGAATGGGTAACTCTCGGAAGCGCCACAAAATCCCATTGAACTGAAACAGTTATATCTCTATGATAAAGTGTGGTTCGAGATCTAGATTGATACCAAGAGAGAAGAATTGTACATCCAGATAAAGTCAATACTACCCCAAATAATGATTTCCAGTTTTCCTGAAAAAATGTAAGACAATTTTCAAAAAGGAACTTCTCCTTTTGAGAAATATTTCCATTAGGTTGATTTGATTTCATAAAAACACAGCAATTGGTCATCTTGTCAAGAACATGATATCATAAGGTATCGATAGATTCAATTGTGTTAGTATAAATTATCAAAACCATTTTCCCCTTCTTTTTTTACTGCGCTTATCATATCTTGATGAAAAAACAATTTTGTGAAATGTCTTGATTCCGAAAAACAATGAATTTTTTGAGTCCAAAAACCATAAAAATATTCCATGATAAAGCTGAAGAGTATTCTAGATAGATCTATTAACTCTCAAATATTCAGGGCTATTTTAACAATAGCTGGAATGACAATTGTTGTTAAATTTTTAGCATTTTCCAAAGAAATCATTGCTGCTTGGAAATTTGGAACGGGAAGTGATTTAGATGCTTTTTTAATCGCTTTGGTTATCCCGTCTTTTATGATTAGTGTAATATCGGGTGCTTTTAACGCTGCTTTTATTCCAATTTATATCCGAATTCGCGAGAAAAAAGGTATAGATATGGCACAACAGTTTTTCTCTGAAGTGACTTGTATTGCTGCTATTTTATTGATCCTTTCCAGTCTCGTGATTATCCAAGCTGCTCCTTGGTATCTTCCTCAATTAGTTGGAAACTTTAGTCTAGAAAAATTACACCTTACCTTACATTTACTATACGTTCTTTCTCCCATCATCTTTCTCAATGGGATGGTTATAATATGGGGAGCAATCTTGAATGCAGATAAACATTTTCGTTTAGTTGCACTTTCACCTAGCTTTACTTCTTTATCAACAATTATCTTTATGTTTTTCGTCAGTCAATTTTGGGGAATTTATGCTCTAGCAGTTGGATTTGTTTTAGGCGTATTTTTTGAATTTATCTCTTTAGGGATTGCAGTTAGAAATAACGGATTTTCTTTGCGTCCGAGATGGTTTGGAAACAATAATTATATTGTGCAATTTACGATGCAGTACTTAGTGATATTTTTTGGTTCGCTTTTAATGTCTAGTACAACTTTGATCGATCGCGCAATGGCTGCTGGACTTGATTCGGGAAGTGTAGCCGCATTAAATTACGGAGAACGCACGATTGCTTCCCTTTCTGGATTGGGTGCAACTGCCTTAGGGACTGCAATGATGCCTTATTTTTCTCAGATGATTGCTTATAATGATTGGAAGCAAGTTAAAACGATACTTAATCGATATCTGAAAACAATTTTTATTGCTGGCTTGTTGGGAGCTGTTTTAATTATCACAATGTCCGAACCACTCATTCAATTTCTTTTTCAAAGAGGCTCTTTTACGGCTGAAAGTACGCATCTTGTTGCTAAAATTCAATCGTGTTATGCTTTACAATTACCCTTTTATCTTGCATCAATTATAATGTCTAGATTAGTTTCCTCTCTCCTTGCTAATCAAATATTAGCAATCGGAACTATTGTGAATGTTGCTGTGAATGTTGTTTTGAATTTTATTTTTATTCAAAAAATTGGCATCGCAGGAGTTGCATTATCCACAAGTTTTGTGTACGTTATATCTTTTTGTTTTTTGTTTTTTTACTGGACTCGAATTTGCAATCAAAAAATAGCAGAATCACAATCGAAGTAATTTAAAATCAAGATTTTCAAGGCTAATGTTACTGAAATTTATTTATTGTTTAACGTCGCTCTTCATTTTTGTTAATATAATTACGCGGCAAAATCCGATTTCTCCGATTTCTCTATTTGGCTTGGGAACAATAATCTATGGTTTACCTCTATTTTGGGGATATACTACATTTGCAACAGGTTATGCAAATCAGGGAGCAAAGGTTTCAACTTATTTCTCTCATCTTGATTGGAGAGTTTATTTCATTTTCTTATTCCTTCATCTATTGTTTTTCACAATCGCATTCTTTTTTAACGATCCTCCTCCGAAAAAACTCGTTACCAACAGTAGTTTAATTCTTCTGGCCATCAATATAGATTTACTTATCTGTTCGATCCTTTTTGTGAAAAACTTAGGATGGAACAATCTCTGGCTTTCTAAATTAGAAAGAATTCCTCATATTTCGTCTTGGTACTCTTTCGCGACAATCTTTGCGACATTATCTATTTTATACTGGTGCTTATATAAACAGAAGACAATTTTCTCTTTAGTTCCTGCGACATTATTTCTCGGTCTTGACATCTTTATGGGATACAGAACAACAGTTGTTTTAGGTTTAATATCTGCAGGTCTGATTCTTTTTTGGCGAGATGATATATCCTTCGGGTTGTTCAATAAAATCAAGCTGTTTCTAGGCTCCCTATCGGTAATTATTGTAGTATTCATCTATAAACCCGTTTATTATTCATTAGAGCAAGGAATCTTTCAAATCAATTATATTTTTTCTGCAATTTTAGAAAATAGTTTTATTGGTAGCGAACCTTTTGTAACAATGGGGATATTAAATGAAACAATCAAACAAAGTTTAAATGTTAGCGATCGCTACATTTGGGAATCTTTTATTCAATATATTCCTTTTTATGAAACCTTTACAGGAAATGCGAGAATTTCTTTCAATTTTTATGTACAAAATACTTTATTTCCTAATGTTGAGTGGGGATTAGCGTCTACGACTTTGGGCGAACTCTATGTGATTGGAGGATTACTTGCAGTTTCATTATGGTGGAGTTTTCTCTTTTTCTTTCTTAGATTTTACCCTCGGAATAATCCTTATCTTTTAATAATCTATTGTTATCTTGCTCCTTATACTCTTTTTTACTTTTATCGGAATGACTGGCACTATATTATTGGAATATTCCGCTTGTTGATTTTTTCTTGCGTTGGGGTCTTCTATACTTATCTCGGCTTGAAATGGATACAACAGATGTTCAGTTCTATCTTGAAAAAAACGTGAAAGTCGTACATATTATTACTGACTTAGATATGGGAGGTGCAGAAATGACATTATATCGACTCCTCTCTCGATGCGATCGCGCTCGCTTCTCCCCCACGGTCATCTCTCTGATGGACCGAGGTGCGTTAGGCGATCGCATTGCGGCTTTGGATATTCCTTTGTATACGCTTAATTTAAACCCAAAATTACCCTCATTAAAAGCAATTTTATATCTCATCAAACTCATTCGTAAAATTAAGCCCGATATTATCCAAGGCTGGATGTATCATGCCAACTTAGCGGGATTCCTATCCAGTTTTTTGGTTCGCAAACCTTGTATTTGGGGAATTCGGAATTCTTTTTATTCCTTGACGTATGAAAAAAAGCAAACCACTGCAATTATTTTGATTTCTAGCTTGCTTTCCAATTTAATAGAAAGAATCGTTTTTGTGTCTGAAATCAGTCATGCCCAACACCTAAAATTGGGTTATAGTCGCCGGAAAAGTTTAGTGATTCCCAATGGGATCGATATTTCTATATTTGCCCCATCTACACAGGCTAGAAAAAGCCTGCGCTATCAATTGGGGTTATCCGACAAGAGTATACTAATTGGCAAAATTGCCCGCTTTCATCCTCAAAAAGATCATGAGAATTTTTTGCAGGCCGCGGCATTGTTAAGGCAAAATCGAAGTCACCTCGATATTTCTTTTCTCCTCTGCGGTCAGGGATGCGATCGCGAAAACTCAACCCTGAGACAATTCATCGAACGGGAAAATTTAACTCATAAGGTTCATCTTTTAGGGCAACGAGAAGATATGCCTAATATTGCTGCCGCTCTAGATATCGCGACCTCTTCTTCTTTTACAGAGGCATTTCCCAATACGATCGCCGAAGCCATGTCTTGTGGCATTCCTTGTGTTGTCACTGATGTTGGTGATTCCGCTAAGTTAGTTGGTGATTTCGGAAAAGTTATTCCGTCTCAAAACCCAGAAGCATTGGCACGAGCATGGCAAGAACTACTCGATCTGGGCGATAAAGAGAGACACGATCTCGGGCAACTTGCTCGCCAGAGAATTGAGAAGAATTTTTCGCTGAAAAGCTCGGTGCAATGCTACGAGACGTTATATCAAGAAATAGGCAAGACAATTACTTGAAATGCTACTTTTTGTATTTGTAACTAACGCCAGCTTGGATTCAGCAAACATTATTTGATAAAAAGAAAAAATTTAGTTAGTTTAGAGCTTATCCCGAATTCATGTTAACTACTAACGAATAACAAATGTGTGGAATTACTGGATTTTGGAATTTCTCGGCAACAGCGAATCGCGATCGCTTGCAAGAAATTGTCGAAAACATGGCTTTTCGGCTGTACCATCGCGGGCCCGATGATGGCGGTAGTTGGGTGGATGCTGAAGTAAACATTGCTTTGGGACATCGCCGCCTCTCTATTCTCGATCTCTCCCCAGAAGGGCATCAACCTATGCTCTCTCCTGACGATCGCTACGTCCTCATCTTCAATGGCGAAATTTACAACTTCTCGAGCCTGCGCCAAGAACTCAAAGGACTCGGCCATCGCTTCCGGGGTCATTCCGATACAGAGGTCATGCTGGCAGGGTTTTGTCAGTGGGGGATCGAAGCCGCAGTTAAGCGCTTTATTGGCATGTTTGCCTTTGCTCTCTGGGATCGTCAAGAACGAAGTCTCTATCTGTGTCGCGATCGCGTGGGAGAAAAACCCCTTTATTATGGTTGGATGGGGCAAACTTTCCTCTTTGGCTCGGAACTCAAACCCCTGAAAATTCATCCCCATTGGCAAGGAGAAATCGATCGCAATGCCCTCGCTCTCCTTTTGCGCCACAATTACATCAACGCGCCCCATTCAATTTACCAAAACCTCTATAAGCTGCCTCCCGGCACCCTGCTGAAGTTAGAGCGACCCGAAGATCGCCCCGAACCCTTTCCCTATTGGTCATTGCAAGAAGCATCCGAATATGGGGCGACGAACCCCTTTGCTGGAGACAAACGCGAGGCGATCGCCCAACTGGATCGATTGTTACGAGAGGCGATCGCTCAACAAATGGTTGCCGATGTTCCCTTAGGGGCTTTTTTGTCGGGAGGGATCGACTCCTCCACCATTGTGGCCTTAATGCAGGGACAAAGTTCCCAACCCATCAAAACCTTTAGTATTGGCTTTCACGAAGCCGAATATAATGAAGCCGACTATGCCAAAGCCGTTGCCCGACATTTGGGCACCGATCATACGGAACTCTACGTTACCCCTCAAGATGCGTTGGCGATCGTCCCCAAACTTCCCACCCTCTACGACGAACCCTTCTCCGATTCTTCCCAGATTCCCACTGCTCTCGTCGCTCAACTGGCGAGAAATCATGTCACGGTGAGTTTATCGGGAGATGCGGGAGACGAACTCTTTGGCGGATATACGCGCTATTTTATGGGGCAGCGTTTTGGTCAAAAGTCCAATCGTTTCGCCACGTGGCTGCGAAATCGCTTGGCACAAATCTTAAAAATGCAATCTCCTCGAGGTTGGAATCAAACTTTAAATCCTTGCCAACCCTTCCTTCCTTCTTTTCTCAAACAAAGAGATCTCGGCACAAAACTACACCGACTGGCAGATATGCTCGGGTTGGAGAGTTCCGAAGCCATGTATCGCAGTCTCGTCTCTCACTGGCCAAAACCCGAAGAGATTGTTGTCAATGCGATCGAACCCGGTACAGCACTGAATCAGTCGGAACTCTGGGCAAATCTGCCCAATTTTTTCGCGCGGATGATGTATCTAGATACCATAACTTACCTGCCGGGGGATATTCTCGTTAAAGTCGATCGCGCTGCAATGGGGGTCAGTTTGGAAACACGCATTCCCTTTCTCGACCATCGCGTCATTGAATTTGCTTGGAGTCTGCCACTATCGTGGAAAGCTCCCAAAGAAGGAGAGGGAAAGTGGATTCTCCGACAAGTTCTCGCTCAGTACGTCCCCACCCATCTCTTTGAGCGTCCAAAAATGGGGTTTGGCATTCCGATCGATCGCTGGTTGCGCGGAGAACTGCGAGACTGGGCTGAAAACCTCCTCGATGAACAGCGTTTGCGGCAAGAGGGCTACTTTTACCCCGAACCCATTCGTCAAAAATGGCAGGAGCACTTGTCAGGAAGTCATAATTGGCAATACTATCTTTGGGATGTGTTAATGTTTCAAGCGTGGTTGAGCATAGATGGGTAAAGTGGCATTTCTGCACTTTTACAATCGCCAAAGGTGGGGATAGATGAATCCAAAACGCAATTTTAAAATCGAGCTATACAGAAATCTCGCCAAAATATCCGAGAGGCTGTCAATCTCTACCCCTGTTTTTGTCGGCCTCAATCTAATTGCATTGGTTGTTGCAATTGCACTTTTTCCTATCTGGACTCATGTTTTTACAGAACGTAATGTTCCAGTTGAGGTGGAACTATCAGCCCCCGGTGTTGAAATCGTTCGGGCCTATTGGGACGATCCAAACAGAGATTTAGAGGCTTACGAACCCATTACCGTTAAACCCGTTGCCTCTCAGCAATGGAATGTGCAAATTGAAGCCTTGGGGGAGAATAATCCCGATTCGCGAGGATTTGAAGTAGCCATTTTGGATATTCGCACGCCTCAAAATCGAGTCGATTGGTATCGGGCGGTATTTGCAGGGGAATGGGAGATGCGAGATTCTCCCGGTTCTCCTCAAAGCCTAGCCGCGATCGCTCATAGCAACAAACCCGAATTTCCCCGTTCTCCCGGTCAAGTTCGCTCGGTTTCTTTCTCGATAGAAGGCGGTGATTTAGAATTTGAATTTTTATCGAATCCCGGTAGTGGGAAAGTTCGGATTACAGCTAACGGACAAATTCAAACTATCGATCTTTTTAAATTAACTGGCAGACATCAAACCTTTACTTTTTTTGCCAGAGCAAAGGGCGATCTCATCTCGCGGCAATTTCCAATCAAAGTCGTCGATACCCCTTGGCGAAAACTTAAATTTATTGCTGAAGGAGAGACTAATCCGAACATTGAAGCAGTCAAGGCGAGAAATCACAATCTTATTGAGTTAGAAGAAAATATATATCAACTGCCGTTTCGATTTTGGAATCGTTTAACTTGCAGTCTTGTCGCCAGTGCGATCTCTTTTTTTATCGCAATTATTATTTTTATCAGTACAGTTCATCTCTGGCAAGGCAACAAAAATCGATATTTAGGAAAATGGAGTTATATTCTTAGTTTATCCCTTACTCTCGCGGGTTTTTGGACGCTAGTTTATTATCCAGCCTTAATGAGTCCGGATTCCTTAAATCAATGGCAACAAGCCTTAGCAAATTCTTATGATGATTGGCATCCACCCTTGATGACATTGGGAATGCGAGCCACGCAATATCTCACCAGCAGTCCAGCTTTATTTGCAATAATCCAAGGCTTTTGTTTCTTTGCTAGTGTCTATCTTTTCGTCTCGATTTTACTGAAAAATCAAAGTATTAGCTCTAAATTACAAATCTTTTGTTTTTCTTTAATTCCTTTTATTCCTTTACTATGGAATTATAGTGTAACGCTTTGGAAAGATGTTTGGATCTGTACATCTCTCCTCCTCATGCTTTGTTGTTTATTCAAACTGAAAAGCGATCGTAAAATACTGTATTTTTTTCTCTACTGTATTCTTTTTAGCATAAGTCTCCATTTTAGAAAAAGTGTTATTTTCTATTTTCCTTTCTTCATTTTTGAGGTATACTTTATCTTAAAAAAAGATCTCAAATTAAAATCATTGTATTTCCTCGGTGCGTTTTTAATCTCAATCTTCATAGTTTTTGGATTTACGCCAACAATTAATTCATTAGCAAAAGTTCAATCAACGCACCAAGAAGGTAAAGCCTTTTTATATGATGTAATTGGTACATATCTCAACACGAGTTCTCCAAGACCGGAAAGTTTTCAGAATCTTTTTAAAGAGATTAAAAATGAAGGGAAAGATACATCCTATCAAGAACTTAGAAAATTTTATTCTCCCATTACTGGCGATGATTATGTCTGGCATGAAAATGCTATCTTTAGTTATACGAAAGTCGAAGAAAACCGTCGAAAAATATTACAATCTTTGTTCATAGAAAGTATCTTAAAACATCCCCAAGCCTACTTGGCACATAAAATGGAAGTTTGGTCATACATGCTGGGCTATCGTGGCGTTCAATATCCCTATGAAATTGAAATTACTAAAAACAATATCAATTTATCAAGCTCCTCAAAAATTCCTCAAGTCAATGATTATGTTGTCGATCGCCTTTTACCCGGACTGGAAAGTTTCTTTTTACCTAGAGATTATTTTTATTTATTATTTGTATTAATGACGATCTCTTGGACTGCGCATAAAATATTGAGAGAAAATCCAAACCGTTCCAAAAATCATTATTGGTCTTCTTTATCTGTAGCTTTTTCCTTTGCAGCATCATTTCTGTTTGTCTCTCCTGTCGTTAACTTTCGTTATCTCTTTGCATCTTGTGTTATTCTCTTCCTATTAACTTTAGTAGAATTCACAGGAATTTTAGAAGTAATGTCTCTTTTAACTACTAAAAGAAATAAAAAGTTATTTCAATTAGTGACTTCAGAGCGAAATTTTCATTTACTCAGCATTATTGTACCTGTTTTTAACGAAGAAAAACTTATCTTTAAAACTCTTGAAAAATTAAATAACCTAAATATTGATTCGATTGACATCGAGATCATTATTGTTGATGATTGCAGTCAGGATAATACGG
Organism: Cyanobacteria bacterium P01_E01_bin.42; assembly: GCA_039194995.1. Classification (GTDB taxonomy): domain Bacteria; phylum Cyanobacteriota; class Cyanobacteriia; order Cyanobacteriales; family Spirulinaceae; genus CCY15215. The sequence continues at coordinate 8,938 of JBCCVR010000234.1, forward strand.
CTTTACAAATCCAAAAATTTTTGGAGAACCACGATCGCAAAAAAATATTTATTTCTATACGACATGAAAAAAATCGAGGAAAAGGAGGCGCATTGAAAACAGGTTTTGGTAATGCAAATGGTGACATTCTCATTGTTCAAGATGCAGATTTAGAATATGATTCTGATGAAATTCCTTCTGTGATAGAACCTATTTTACAAGGGAAAGCTGATGTTGTTTATGGTTCTCGGTTTATGATCAAGAAAGCATCACGAGTTTTATACTATTATCATTATTTGGCTAATAAATTTCTGACTTTTTTAAGTAATTTATTTACCAATATGAATATGACCGATATTGAAACAGGGTATAAAGCATTTCGCTCAGAAATAATCAAGGAGATGATTATCAATTCTTGGGGGTTTGGTTTTGAAGTAGAAGTCACTGCTAAAATTGCAAAGCTACATTGTCGAGTTTATGAAGTTCCTATCAGTTACTATGGAAGAACTTATGAGGAGGGGAAAAA
>JBCCVR010000235.1:0-9423 GCA_039194995.1 Cyanobacteria bacterium P01_E01_bin.42
ATCTGGAAAGATTCGATGCTTTTTCACAACTCATTTAGGATTGCTATATCCCAATAATCTAAACCTTTGCTGGTTTTTGTTAGGGTAAGGATTCGGAAATCTAGTTTTATGTCTTTACTCCAGTTATGATTTTGCAAATATTGTTCAAATAAAGGCTGACACTTGACCGTATCTTTCCAAAATGCGTGCTCAAAATTATCTTTATCTTGTTTAGGAAAAATCTTCTCTTGATCGGTTAAGAGTACGATCATTCGATGAATGGTTATATTATTATCCTCGAAGTATTTCAGAAACAAATCCCAAAGCGGAAATGTTAAATCTTGAAATGCTTCTGGATAATTGCTATACATTAGACCTAAACATCGCGATACTAGAAAATAAAGTTTGCTGTCCTTCTTATTGTTAGAGTTTCTTGAGTTTGGCTGATTGGGACGTTTATCAATTGTAAAGTTTGCCCGATCGCAAGCCTCATCCCAATGCTCCGTACTGTTGAGCCAAATATCGCTATTTCCGGTTGTAACAATCCAAGTATTTTTCATGGTGGTAAAAATTCTCCAAAAAACTACAAAATTTGAATGTGGGTTAACTTTTTCAATTCCGTCACAAACGCAGCCCGATCGCGCTGATTTGCTCCGAATACTGTTACCGCTTGATAGGGAATTTCATCATCGGGGAAATTAGATTGAATGGTGACAAAAGAAGGCGTTTTCAAACCGCCACCAACATTTTCATTGCCTCTCCCTTGTTGATTGCGTCCTTTAAATTTATCGCTGCTATAAAGCAAATCTAGGGCTTCTCCGCGCACCGATAACTGTTTCCCTTCCTTGGGCCAGTCGCGAACCTTTTCGGGATGTTTCAAACCCGGACAAAGCACGAGGAATAAACGAGTATTGCTGTCTAAAACATCTTGATAGCGTTTTTTCGGCTTACCCGGAGACTGGGAACTGGGTGACGAATTTGGAGCCGGAGGCGCGATCGCTAGAAAAGTCGTTTTTAAATCTTGGATAAAAGCCAGCCAATCTTTCTTTTTATAAGGAAGTTTGGACTCTTCCAACTGCCAATAACATCCCCGCAATCCCGGATAGGGATCGTTCCAGTGTAGCGATCGCCTCGATCCGCGTCCCATTCCCCCCAAATGCGTTGCCAGAATCAGCAATCTTTCAAGCAGTTTCAGGCGAGACGATTCTTTCACCTCTTTTGCCTCTTTCGCCTCCAAAAGGATTATTCCCTCGTATAAATGAGGGTTGTTGCCATCGCCTCCATCTTCCGTCCAATCCACCGCAATGCGCAAACTGCCTTCTTGACTTTGCGGCTCGATCGCGCCGAATAGTTGCCCCTCTAAGTCTTTGCATTGGGTCGGGGAATAAAGGCTCAATGCTACGGCACGAAACCAATAACGGAGAACGCCGCGCAATGCCGTCGGGCGAAATTCGGCCTCGCCTTGCCACCGATTCTCCTTGGTTGGCGGTACGGCTCCATACATCCCCTGCGATCGCAATTGAAAAGCATACTCTATATTGTGAGGGAGGCTGGATCGCGATTTTGTCGTGCGTCCGTAGCCCGAACCGACCCGAGAGCCAATGCCGAGAGATAACGCTTCCTTCAGCCAATCCCGAACGATCCTAGCATCCTCGGAAGTGCCGCGACTGGTGGGAGCAACGCCGATTTTAAACGTCGGCTCGAGCATCGAGAGCAAAGCATGGGGAGCGGGTTGATAAGTAACGCGATCGTTGTCCCAAGTCCATTGGGGAGTCGCCATATCCACATCGAGACAGGGTGCGAGGGGAAAAGCATCGAAAATCTGCACGCACCCCACGCCATCATCGAGAGTTCCCAATAAACGCTCTAGCTCACTTTTTGATTGATGCTGTCTCGCCCATGCTCTCAAAACGCCCTTCAGACTGCTAGACGGGACGTAAGGCACGCCGTAAACCGGATGGAATACGGGTAGGAGTAACTCGCGAAAACCGCGTATTCCTCCCACGCGCACCCGCCAAATAAACTCGACATCAAAGGTTTCTGTTGCCAGATATTCGGTTTTTTGAGTTAACTCTTTATAGAGCGCCTCACAATTATCCTCGGCTTTTACGGCAGCAATTAAAGCGGGTTCGGGGCGATCGCTAAATAGAGTATGATTGAGAGCCTGTAAGGGATTGAAAATCCTTTGAGAACGCCGACTTTTGCCATTCTTCTTGTTTGTTTTGTCTGGCGATCGCTCCCTCGCAGAGGATTGAGGAACGCCCACAGTATAAGTAATTCGCTTTCCTTGCCAGAGTGGAGGAAGTTGTTTTTGCAACTTTTGCCATTTCTTTTGGGCAGCTTGTTTGGCTTCCTCCGTTGGGAAAGAGAACAAAATTTCCTTGCCTACCTCGGGAATGCCATCTTTGTATAGATCGTAAAGTGGGTTTTTGTTCTTTTTCAGTTTATCGAGAACCTGTTGCCATTCCTTCATTCTTTTGCCTCCCCTAATACGGCTGCTGCCCAAAATGACCATTCCTTGGCTAACTGCATCGCCAAGCGATTGAGTCCCGTATACTGGCGTAGCGGTAAATGAATCAAACTGCCTTCATCGTCGGGGTCGAAATCGATCCCGCTCAATGCTTGTAATTTCCCCAAAAACTTGCGATACACTTTGCCTTTATAGGTCGTATCTTCTGCCGTTCCTGCTAAAAACTTCTTGGCATCTCCCGCCAGCCGATGCAAACCCCAAGTCGCGATGTAGGCGCTCAAACCCTGCACGAGTCCGCTTGCTTTGCCATGATAATTCGTAGCTAATTCTGTTTGAATTTCCTTGATTGCAATGTGAGCTTCTTGGCTCATTTTGCGAGAATCTAATAACATTATTGCTTGCCTCCTTGTCGTGAAGTCGAGATCGTTTTCGCATTCGTCCAACCTCGTCCCAAACCCTCCAAACCGCCAAGTTGTAACTTACCTCCCAGCAGTTCGTTGAGTTTACCGCGCACGGCTTGGGTATCAATTTTTTTCGTTTTTTTGGTTTCGGGATCTAAAATTTCTTTGGGGGGTTTTGTTCCCCAAGGAAAAAATAAGACAGTTTCGGGAGGGATGGCCTCTTCCGAACGAAATGACCCGCCTTTTACAGTTTTACTTCCCGTTTCCAAAGCCACGCGCACTTCCCTTTGCAAACCCGTTTCGACTAGGGTAATACAATCCTCATCGCTGATAACAACCAGTTTTTTTAACAGGTTACTAATAGCTCCTCCTCCGCGAGTTACAGCCGATAATGATGAAGTTAGCAGTTTGGAATCGAGTTGTGTTAACTCATTAGGTTTAAGTAAAGCCGTTTGCAGAAATAGAGATTCTGGGGTGAAGCTCACGAGAGCGGGTGTTTCTTTGCTCAGAGAAGCATCGCACTGGGCGATCGCCTCATCGATATCCCCATCATTCAACCATTGATTCCAACGTCGCAACCATAGGGGACAGGTAATCCAAATCATGTGGTGGCTTAAGGATGCAATGGGAAAGAAAAGCAAGGTTGCATCAGCAAACCAGACTTCTCCTTCAGTCGGTTGCTTTCCGTTTTCGATCTTTTGACCGAAGAAAGTCCCGGCATTTTCTTCACCTTCCAAGGAGGCTCGAATTTTCCCGCGCAAGGATGAGGAGGGTAAATAGGGAAATTCGGTATGTACTTCCCGCGCAATCCCCATGAGATTGCCTTCATCGGCACTCCCTCCCGTATGTAATGAAGTCAGCAAATATAAATAAGTTAAGTAATCGTGCATCGGTTTCCCCACAATAATTTTCCGTAATTGAGTTTGTAAAAAGTGTCCATCCATCGCTTGTTTTCCACATCGGGTAACAAACGCTCCGGCAATTGCTCCAAAGTTAGCGATCGCTCGTCAAACAGATAGACGGTTCCCGGCGGCACGAAAGCCCGTTGCGGTTGTAGGGCAAAGGATTTATGCTCCTCTTCCTTTTCTCTGCCCCCTCGCAATACCTTGCGCTTCTCCTGTCGCGATCGCACGCCCCCCCACATCAACTGGCGATCGCCCGCACAACCGAGCAAACAATCTTTCCAAGCATGGGGATAGAGTCCATAGGTGAGTTCTTCGGAAGTTTCTGCTAAACCCGGAGTCAACAAGTAAGCAAACATTCCTCGCTTAATTTCGGGTTGGGTGGGTTGAGCGAGAGCGCTTAATCCTTCAATGCTTTCCGGCTTTGCAACCTTCGAGACGATGACCCGATGGCTTTCTCCCCCCAAGCGCACGACGACGCGAGCGCGGGGAAATCCGGTCAGCTTTGCGCCAACTACAAAACGCCATCCCGATTTCAGCCGCGTCGCCACTTCCGTGAAAAAGCCTTCCTCATCTTTAACCTGTCGCGTTCCCGCTTTCATGTGAGTATGGGGCAAAACCTGCACGTCCCACGGATTGGCGGTAAAATCAGCGCGATCGAATTTGTTAGAACCGTTGAGATATTCCAGCAGTTTTGCTGCCTTCATCCACGGCTCAGAGCGAATCCCCGTGTAGTCTTTGCCCAATTCGGGAAAAACCATTGGCATTAAATGGTTTGTGGGGTAGCTAATACAACTCCATGAAGGCAAATCGCGACAGGAAACCAACCGATCCCAAGATTTTGCTTTTTTATCGGTCGTTTCGTCCTCGCTGATTCCGATTAAGTCTTTGGGGGTCGGCAACCATAGGGTTTTGTCCTCATCGAGTAAGAAAGGTCCGAGAAATTCGGGTTTATTTTGCCGGGTATCCGCAGCCGATCGCAATGCCTGAAAGACGGTACTCGGCATCGGGGGAAACTGTCCTTTCGCCCGAGCGCCTTCCCCCGGGCTGAAGGGCTTGGACTCGCGAAATAACAGAACATCAAGGGGGTCGATAATATACCAATCCATTTTTTGTTGTTGGTTATTGGTTGTTGGTTTTCCTCTCTTCTCCCCCTCTTGCGCTCCCCCTCTTGGGAGGGGGTTGGGGGGTGGGTTCTATTGGGAGGAGGCTGCTTCCTGTGGTTTTTGTTCGTGCCATTTCTCGCGCTGCTGCATTTTGTCGAGCCAGAAGGCAGAGAAGCGCAGGAGGTTGGCAAGTCCCCTCAGATTGGGATTGAAACCGAGGAGGTCTGGCGTGTTGGGGTCTTCATCGTACTTCTCTTTCCACTCGAAGAAATGCGATCGCGCCCAGTCTTCCCAATCTCGCAGCCATTGAACGAGTAACTCAGTATTCCCCTTAACCTTATCTTTCTCGTCGCGGCGATCGATGATGACTTTAGCGGCCTCGGCGATGAGATAATCGCTTTTCGTAAAAGCAGCGTGTTTGGGCAATTCTTCGGCAAGGCGATAGAGTAGAGAACTTAAAGCCTGATATTGTTTATCGAGATCCTCGGTTTCTTGGGTTGCTTCAATCTTCATCCACTTTCGCCAATCGGCAAAGAGTTCGCCTTTCATCAAGGCTTCGAGGCAATTCCCCGAACCGTACAGCACTTTGAAACACAAGCCATTTTTGGGTTTGTATTTTGGCTCGTCCGACTCTATTTCCTTGGGACTTCCCGGCATTTTCTTGGCGCGATCGCTTTCCGCTTCCCACAAGGCATCTAAGGCGGCAGGCAAAGGGACGCTTTTGTGAGCGATGACAATGCCAAAGCTCATCGTTGCACCTTTCCCCATCGTGAAAAGCGGGCGATTTGGTAAACCCTCGAAATTATCTGATTCTGCAATGGGCTTCCAATACCCGCCACTTTCCTCGAATTTAAGATCGGGATCGCCTTTTTGCGGTTCGTAAGGATCCTTCTTATCACCGCACCATGCTGCCCTCAACGAGAGTAAATAATCGGGTAAATCTTCCAAGGGTAACACCGCCATCACATCATCGCCGCCACTGTAGACGACGCGACCGCAAAAGCGTTTTTCGGTGATAAACGGGACGAGGCGATTGGAGAAGTCTAATAAGGCGAGGTTGAGTCCGACATGGGTGGCGGGTCCCATGCGCTTGCGGGTTTTCAGCAGGGAATTTTTACCCTCTTGAAAGGCTGTAATAAAGTCTTGTCTCTTTTGTGGGTCTTGACTAAAACGATCGCGATCGATCAAATTTTCGGGATTTGTTTCGGTCAAATATTCTTCATAGGGATGTAGCTTGCTCCCAGAGACGTATTGACCCATGCCATCGCCATCACCGAGGACAATAACCCACCAATCCGAGGGAGACGCATCGCTAAATCCGGCTATTTTGTGAGCCTTACTGACAAGGGGACGCAGGCGATCGCACTTCTCGCGATCCAAGTTCAGATCGTCCGCCAGCCATTTACTCGAAAACATGACTCCGTTATAATTTCGACCTTTGAGATCGTCGGGATTGATTTTGTTATCGGTTTTGGGAACGCGGAAAGGGCGACCTCTGGTGCGGGCGGCAAAGCGATCGCTTTCCTCGCTATTATTTCCAAATTCCTTTTCAATTGCTGCATTTAACGTTCGCCAATATAAGCTCAGTTGCCGATCTTGAGACTTTTGCCAATCGAGATAGGCAAATTTCGCCGCCGCGATCGAACTCAAATTGGGAAAGCGAATGAATTGTTCGTAGTCTGGATCGTTTTGTAACCCAGATAGATCGATCCCCAAAGATTCGGCAACCCCACCGTACACCCAAGACATCCGTTTTGTGAGTTCGAGGGCGTTGAGCATCTCGGAACCGTCGAATAAACCCGGATGCGCTTCCGCCATAATTCGCCAAAATAAGCGCATGGATTCCATCGATAAGCCGTAGCCCTCTCGAAAGTCGCGAGTGTTGCGATCGCGATCGCGTTTCGTCCCGTAGAACAGTTGGGGATGCAGGGCGCTCAATTGTCCCGAAAGGGTCGATCGCACGCCCGGGGAAATGGGAATCGCCCAAGTTCTCGCATTTTTCAATCCCTGCATGGCATTGGCGCATCGTGCTTGGATCGAACCCCACCACGTCCCATCGTTGAGGGTTGCATAGATGATTTTCTCTGCTTCCGTTGGCGGCGGTGTTTTCGCGCGGGTTTTGGCGATTTCTTCTTGCCTTTTCATCCAAGTTTCATCAAAGTCATAGCGATCGCCAACTGCAACATCTTCCTGTGTTTTAATCAAGTTTCCATCGGGGAGTTCCTTGTAGCGATCGCCTTCCTTAATATCCAAAGGACTTTTTACATCTCCCAGAGGCACTGCTGTCCAGTAAGGCTGCCAGGTATGGTCGATTTGCGCTTGCCAGAGTCTTCGCCATTCCCAACAGCACTTATTTTTCCAGCTTTCGATATCCCTTTGGTTTTGTTCGTCGTGACCGCCTTGATCTTTAAACTCTTGGAGAATTTCAGCGATCTTTTTTTGATTTTTGGAGTCGTCGAGAAATGCCATAACCCGATCGCGAATCCCCGATTTAATTTCGGGAATGGGATGGTCTTTAATTCCCTCTCGCACGTTGTTGGCAAGCGATCGCCATTCTTCCCGCAATTTCTCGCTCAGTCCTTCCCCGAGTTTGGTCGCTTCTTCCTTGCCTCCGACTAAAACGGCGATCGTATTGGGAAAACCTGCCGTCGCGAGGGAGTTTGAGCGATCGCCGAAGCGTTCGGCAATCGGATAAAGGGGGCAAAATCCTCGCTCTTGATTTTCTTCCTCATCTTGGCAATAGGCTGCAAATTTCAAATAGTTTTTGAATAACAGCGCATCGATGATTTCCTGACTCCACAGAGACGGTGTGATAACGGCATCTGCTCCATATTTTTCGGCGATATACCAGCACAGTTTTGCGCTCAGGTAATGCAGTAGGTACGATCCCGCCCAAAAGTCAAGGAATTTACGGGAGGCTTTGATAAACTCCTGCACAGGGGAAAAGGTGAAGAGCAAAATATAAGGATATCGAGTGACCTTCCCTTCTTCATCAAAATCGATCGCTCCTGCTAATGCCGATACGGTAGCGCGATAGCTATGAACCGGACAATCGGGCAAGATGGCGTGTTTCGCTTGGAGAAGAGCATCGGGAACTTCCCATTTCCCATCGTTACATTGACCTTGCCTCAGTTCTGGTACAAACCGCCAGCACCACCAAAAAACGGTTTTAGGATCGGTTTCTGCTTTGATGCGATCGGGAAGAGCGATCGCGATCTTCTTCGCTGTAATGGTTTGTTCTTGACCGCTTATGGGATGTTTGACGCGGGTTTTATCCTCATCTTTATTCTGTAACTTGAGGTTGACGCGATCGCTTGACGAGGCGATCGCTTCGATGGCTTCTTTCTTCCTGCGCCACCACGATCGCGAGTCATCATCGAGGCACTCCAAGTCCTTCAATAAGGTCTCGTCATCTAACAAAGCGCAAAGTTTGCGTTGAAATACCGACATCGGCAGTTTTCTCGGAACGTTACTTTTGACTGTACGTACTTCTTGTCCGATTTCCTCGCGTTTTATGCGAATTACCAAAAAAATATTTTTTTCTTTACGATCGCCGACTCATTCGCATGAAATTTGTAGGATTTTCGTTTTTCCACATTTAAGGTAAACCCAGAGTTAAGTAATATTAATGGAGAGTGCAAAATTTCTTCACGATTCTGTCGTTCTGTTCGAGCGTCCTCAACGGGGGATTATCGAATGTGACGTTACGCCCCACTGTTGCGGTCGGGTGCGGGCTTTAGGTTCGTGGTGGTTTGCCGTTCTCGATACTGGGGCTGGCTCCCGATGTCTGGAAGCGGGTGAAAGCGTTTGGGTGACGGGACGACGGGGAATCGTTTTGCTGGTGACGCAAATCGAGAGCGAGGAAAAAGGATGAGGAGGAGAAACGGAAGGGATTGCGATCGTGCCATTGCGATCGACCCGAACTTGCGATCGATTCTCAATTCTCTCCCAAACTCTACAAAATTGTTCGAAGATCGGGGGATTTTTGGCAGGGCGAAGCGGGGTCGATTTTCCCGGGGGTGCTGCCAAAATCTCGAAAGGCTTGTTCTGTAAAGGATATGGCGATTCTCTGGGAGCAAAAGGTTGTCAAATGAGGCCGGATTTGGCACAATATTTTCAGCGCCGCCAAATCTGCTGCCAGAATCATTATCTGATGCGGGTTGTAGCTGGCGGAGTTTCAGCACTCCTTTGCGAGTGAAACGTATGGAAACAATTTTGCTCGAACGGTGTTTTCCTGTGCATCGTCTAAGGTTTCAGCACTCCTTTGCGAGTGAAACGTATGGAAACTCTCCAAATTCTCGCAGTTTGCGATCAATTGTATTGTTTCAGCACTCCTTTGCGAGTGAAACGTATGGAAACGTCCCCACCGAAAAATTTAGAAAACTTGGCGCGACTGTTTCAGCACTCCTTTGCGAGTGAAACGTATGGAAACATGAAATGGAGTTGGTAAGCCTGCCGCAGATTTGGGTTTCAGCACTCCTTTGCGAGTGAAACGTATGGAAACCAGAATTGACTGCCGTTAAAGAAGTGAAAGTAGAGTTTCAGCACTCCTTTGCGAGTGAAAC
>JBCCVR010000236.1:0-9340 GCA_039194995.1 Cyanobacteria bacterium P01_E01_bin.42
ATAAGAGTCGATGTACAGAATATTTGAAAATTCGTTTATATCAACACTGCACCTTTTCATTCACTCTCATAACAGAAAATATCGTTTTTGTTGAGCAATATTGTTACAGATATCGTGCAGAGAGAAATGATTTACCTGTGATTAAATACCATTCAGGTTCACAGCCATATTCTCAATTGGATTTCTCAATCAATGTAATATGGGACTATGCTTTAGCAGCAGAGCAAGATAATATGGTTGGTACGACCGAAGCAATATGGAACTCAAAAATTTTAAACATATATCGAACCGATCAGCGCTATCAGAGTGGTCAACGTCAACTTGAAAGTATTCGAAACTCTCATAGCCAAGAGACAATTGATATATTAGCAGTTACAGCGAAATTCTATGTCAGTGAACCTCTAGTAAAATCACTGGAAATTAAAGGAAAAAATGGGACTAAAGAATACAAGAAAGTCAGAATTGCTATCATTAATCCAATTTCTCAGGCAGCAATTTTACGAGCAATTGCAGATAGCTCACCTCCCGAAGAAATTAAACAGGAATTAGAAGAATGGTCATGGGAGCGGCATAATTCTACAAAATTATTTGCGGACGTTTATCGCACCATTACATATATCCAAGACTGTAATAACCTAGGAGGAAAATTCCATCTCCGTTTATACTCGAGTCATTCATCCTGTGCTTTCTTAAGAACTGATGAAGCAATATTTCTTGAACAATATTTTTATGGCCGTGGTAGAACTTATCAAGAAGGCCTCGTTCTTGGCAAAGAATACCCAATATTTGAGTTTCAAGAATGTAAAGATACCTATTCTTCTGACTTAACAGAACAACGTCTAATAAAATCGCATTTTAATGTCATTTGGACAGCTTACAGTATCCCCTTTGAAGAGTATTTAGAGAAAGATCATCAAAAGGAGTTTGAGAGAAATTTATCTAGCCTTAAGGTAGAATTAGCTGGATAGTTGTTAAAACATGACTAAATTGCAATTGCTCAGTTGTTAGGAATAAGTGCGATCGTATCACAATCAAAGTGTTACACTATAAAAAATCAAGCATAAACTGAATTAACATGAGTTTAGTAGAAAAAACCGAACTTGGAATTATTCGTACAGAGCGAGGATTAACAATTGCAGGTACGAGAATCACGATATATCAAATTTTAGATTATATTCATGCAAATTATCCTCGCGAGTCAATTCGCAATCTTTTTTCCATTACGGACGAACAGTTTGCCGAAGCAATGCTCTATATTAAAACTCATCGTCAGGCAGTTGAAGAAGAATATAAAATCGTGTTGCAACAAGCCGAAGAAATTCGTAAATATTGGGACAAACAAAACCAAGAACATTTAGCAAGAGTTGCACAATCCCCCTCTAAAGCCGAACATCAAGCAGTTTGGGAGAAGTTACAGCAAAGAAAACACAAACAAACACGGTTAAGTTAATGTGTTTTCTCATTGACCACAATATTGAAGGTCAAGCAAAGCTAATTTTTAGTAGCATTCAAGCAGGCGGTTGGTTAGAATTGCTTCCCATCCATTTTATTTTATTCTCTGAGGTACAATTAGCCATCGATAGAAGCGATCGCATTGTTGAATTCCGAAACCCAATTTTTCAATCTATTTTAAAGTAGAGAGCGCCAGACCTCGTAACCACGATCGCTCAAATGAATGCCATCAGTTGTGAGATCCGATCGCAATTCTCCCTCCTCGTCGGTAAAAAGAGCATGAACGTCCAGAAATGCGCCCCCTTCGCGACGGGCGATCGCGGCAATATTTTGGTTGAGTCGGCGAATGCGATCGTTAGAAATCCGAGTATTGCGGGTGGGTAAAATGGATTGAACGACGATTTCTCCTTGGGGATGATTCTGTCTTAAACGCTGCACGATCGCTTGAATATTGTTGAGAATAACAGTATCGCTTTGGCCTTGGCGCAAATCGTTCGTGCCTGCCATAACATAGATTTTACTGGGTCGGGTTCGGGCGAAAAAATGCAGGCGATCGCGAATTTGTCCGGAGTTTTCCCCCGAAATTCCCTGATTGAGCCAAAAACGATTTCTCGGTAACAAATGAGAGGGAAACCACATACTCAGGGAATCTCCCACTAAAATGTTGAGGCGATTTGTGCCTTGCCCTCCCGCGATCGCCCTACTTTCTTTCGAGAGAAGATGTTTCCATTGTTGGTGAGTGGGTTGCGCGATCGCTTTTTGCCAGATTTCGGCAAAACTCTGCGGTAGCAAGCGGGTGTAGAGTCGTCCTGCTTTTAACGCAGCGAGGCGCTGTCCGTACAATTGAGCGCCAGACTGAGGGGCAATGAGTTTACTCATCTTTTCGACGCTAACAGGGGCAAATTCGGGGAAATCTCCCCCATCTGGCACGATTTCCGTTGCGGCTGCGATCGCAGTATTGGGTTGGGGGTTTGCGTCGCGATCGCTCGGAGAAGCGGGGGGAGACATCCAAAAATCCGGCTGCCACAATTCGGGAAGTTCCGGTAAATTAACAGATAGAGACAGTAAACTGATTGCCAATAAAGAGGGATCGCGCATCATTCGAGACCTGAATTTCGTTGCCTAATTTCTTTAACAGCAATTTTTCTCGGGGGTCAGGACAAGATTGCAACTTTCTGGGTGCGATCATTTCCTCAAGTTGGGGGTATATCGCTATAAAAACAAGCAATATCAAGTTGTGATTAACGGATACACGGGCGAGATTTTGGGGGATCGTCCTGACCGTTGGTTTAAGATTGCTTTGGCTGTCTTGATATTCTTAATGGATTAGGTTGGGCGATCGCCATTCGATCCCCGCCGACTCTCTCATCATTCGCAAACAAAATGGATTGGCAACTCTTGGGATTGAGCTTTACTACAGTATTTTTTGCGGAAATTGGCGATAAAAGCCAACTTGCCGCGATCGCCCTCGGGGGGAGTTCCACCTCGCCTCGGGCGGTATTCTTGGGAACCGTTACGGCATTGGTTTTAGCCAGTTTTTTTGGGGTTTTAGTGGGAGTAAGCATGGCACAAGTTCTGCCCGAACGATTGTTAAAAGCCATCGCCGCGATCGGTTTTATCTTCCTCGCTTTGCGCCTCGTTTGGCCCGAGCCTGAAGGGAACTCCCCGTAACTCTGTGCCATCAGGAGCACCATTAACGACCAAAATTTTTTATTTCTTCAGCTTCCATACAGCTATGGTACTATCTGGATGGATAAGAGGGCATCAGCCAGCAACTCAATCCCAATCGTAGAGGAGGCTATAAGGAGTGCAAGAGCCGAAGGCAGAAGGAAATGGAATAGGAAAAGTAACGCGTTCCCCCCTCCAACCCATTCGCATCGGCGTAATTGGCGTGGGAAACATGGGACAGCACCACACCCGCGTTCTCAGTTTGCTGAAAGATGTGGAACTGGTCGGGGTGTCTGATGTCAATGTCGAACGGGGTTTGGATACCGCCAGCAAGTATCGCGTTCGCTTTTTTGAAGACTATCAATCCCTGCTTCCCCACGTTGATGCCGTTTGCGTGGCGGTTCCCACTCGCCTGCACCATCGAGTCGGCATGGATTGTTTGCAGGCAGGGGTGCATATCCTCGTTGAAAAGCCGATCGCTGCCAGCATTGCCGAAGCAGAGTCGTTAGTGAATGCGGCAGCAGAATCAAACTGTATCTTACAGGTGGGGCATATCGAACGGTTTAACCCCGCTTTCCAAGAACTGAGTAAAGTCCTCAAAACCGAAGAATTACTTGCCATTGAAGCCGATCGCATGAGTCCCTATTCCGATCGCGCCAACGATGTCTCCGTGGTCTTGGATCTGATGATCCACGATATCGATCTATTATTAGAACTGGCCAACGCAAAAGTCGTTAAGTTAACCGCCAGTGGCAGTCGCGCGTCCGACTCCGGCTATCTCGATTACGTGACGGCAACATTAGGGTTTGACAATGGCATGGTAGCTACTCTAACGGCGAGTAAAGTTACCCATCGCAAAATTCGTCGCATTAGCGCCCACTGTAAAAACTCTTTAACCGAAGCCGATTTTCTCAACAATGAAATTTTAATTCATCGGCAAACAACGGCGAATTGCATGACGGATTACGGTCAAGTGCTTTATCGTCAAGATGGTTCGATTGAAAAGGTTTACACCAGCAACATCGAACCCTTACACGCGGAATTAGAGCATTTTGTGACCTGCGTGCGCGGGGGAAATCAGCCTTCCGTGGGAGGAGAACAGGCTCTGAAAGCCTTACGCCTTGCTAGTTCTATCGAACATATGGCATTAGATGGCATGGTCTGGAATGCGTTAGATCGAGAGACAAAATCTCCCCAATCTCTGCCCGTTTCTTAGATTTGCGGGGTTTTGAGTTGTTCGGATGCAATGGCTTCCCAAAGCGATCTCGCGATTCGTTCGTTACCTTCAGGACTGAGGTGAATGCGATCGCGATAAAGTGCTGTCGGGTTGTCAAGCGCTTCAAACAAAGGTAAAAAATCAAGGTAATTCATCCCCTGACTTTGGGTTAACTCCAGCAATCGCTGACGTGCTTTTTTTTCGTAGTCTCGCGAACCCGATTCGATTTCTCGCAGGAGAGGCGTTAGAGCGAGAAAAAACCCTGCTTGATTGCTTTTGGAGATCGCCGCGATCTCTTCAATGGCTTTTAAATTAATGCCGACGCGATCGCCCTTCTCGTCCCGAATGGCTTGGAGTTCCGGGATAGGTTGGGGACGGGTCAGAAAGAGCGTGTAGACTTCGAGGAAGGCGAGTAAGGGTTTACGATCGGGATAAGCGCGATCGCGGCCGACGGGAATCGAGGTGGGGCGCATCCCGAAGAGATCGTCAGTATTGAGGAGCAAAATCAGAACGCGAGCCTCAAATAAGCCAAATTGTTGTAAGTACGCAAGTTCGTTGCGAGGATTCCAAGAATTCGCCGAGGCATTTAATACCTCTACGGTTTCCGCGCGATCGCCTGCACTTTGTTGGATTAATCGGGAAATCGTTTGCGTTTCGTCACTCCACCACCCCCCATTCGCGACAGAATCTCCCACCAGCATAATTCTGAAAGTTCCTGAAGCGGGAGTGGGGGTAATGCTAGGAGAACGCATGGAATATTGATTGATAGCGATACGGTTGCCCATGCGTCGTACTCGTTGATTGGGGGCAAGCAAATAACCGATCTTTTCATCGCCAATGTACAGCAAAGGATCGCCAAAACCGAAGAATAAACGCAAACCCAATTCAATCCCAAGGATTCCGAGGACGACAATGGCGATCGCAATGATGAATTCCAATGGCAACCTCCCCCATACGGACAAAAACAAGACAGACAAAAACTTCCTAAAGATTGTCCCAATTCAGTTA
The DNA here is from genome assembly GCA_039194995.1 of Cyanobacteria bacterium P01_E01_bin.42. Taxonomy (GTDB): domain Bacteria; phylum Cyanobacteriota; class Cyanobacteriia; order Cyanobacteriales; family Spirulinaceae; genus CCY15215. The sequence goes on from JBCCVR010000236.1 coordinate 5,345, forward strand.
GAACATTGCTAGGCTACAAAAGTAGAGTTCAAGAAACGAGCAATGTCCGACCTCAATCGCGGCATCATGAAGTTTAAGAATGCTGACAAGCCCATTGTAGTCTTGATTTCCTCCTTGTTGGTGTTTGGGAGTATTGCTTTATTGATCGCTTGGGCTTTAACAGCAGCTTATGCGGTCTAAACGCTCTTTTCGCCTTGTTGGGGGGTTTTGAACGATCTCGTCCCGACTTCATTTGCTGGCGATCGGGATGCGATCGAAAAATTATCCTGAAATTCCCCAATTTGAAAAACTTTGTGCTATATTAGTTAATCGTGGTCATTCAAGGGTCGGTGCCCGAGTGGTTAATGGGGGCGGACTGTAAATCCGCTGGCTACGCCTACGTTGGTTCGAATCCAACTCGGCCCACCACGAACTTTTCTGAATTTGTATGGAGTTTGTAAATTTGTTCGAACTCCCTACTCTAGAAATTTACTCAAGATACTTCGCCTTATTCAATTTTGCCCTCGTAGCTCAGTGGTAGAGCGCACCCTTGGTAAGGGTGAGGTCACGAGTTCAATCCTCGTCGAGGGCTTTTCAAGCACACCAAGGCTTTTAGTGCTTCTTGAGACTGCCTTTGTTGATGTAATCTAAGGACTAATACCAATACGATACCAACAATCTTAGAATTTAGTACAAATCAGGGACATTTTCCGGGTCAATTGCCTTTATCCCCGTGTAACGTTTTATTACGGTTTCCGGATTGTCCCCGATGATCCCAGCGATTTCCGTAAAAGATAATTTGTGAAAGTAATACGTATTTGTTACGTAGCTGTGACGCAAGTTATAAGGGGGGAGATACTGACTTATCAATTTATCCTTGACGAGTCCTTCTAGAATGGGTACCCAGTGGCGTTTTCTAAAATTGTCATGATCGAACCAGCCTCCTTGTACTCCAGAAAATATTAATTGATTACTTCTCTTGGCTTCTTTCTGATGTTCCAAGAGAACCCCAATCAGAGTAGAAGACAAAAGGATTATTCTGTTTTTGCGATTCTTCGGATAAGGAACTATTATTCCCTTGGAATAAACTCGGTCAATCTTAACGCGGCAGACAGTGTTATTTTTAGACCATTTTAAGCTATTCCAAGTTAATGGTGGGATTTCTTCAGGGCGGCATCCCGTATGAGAGAGAAAGCAAACATAGGGATAGTAAAAACTGTGAGAGAAGTTGCTTTTGTCTGGGCTGTATCTATTGTCTGCAAAGGCTCTTAAAATATTTTTAACCTCTTCAGGTTCAAACCATTCGATGGGGTTCTTCGGTTCGCTAGGAAGTTGGGATTTTAATTTTGGGTCTGTTCCTGTATACAATTTGACGGCAGGGTTTAGAGATTGAAATATGCGATGAAGCGTTCCAAGAGATATTATCTTTAACCCTTCTCGCCCTAATATCTCTAGTCTTGAAAGGTTCAATTGTTCAGGGGGAAGCGCCTCCAAAAACAGATCGGCATCTCGCCATTTACGTTTTTTTGTTGTTGGGGATATCTTGTGCTCGTTGGCTTCCTTGTAGGCTTCCCAAACATCTTTTAGATTGGGTTCTCGACGCTTCTCGGGTTGAGGGCGATCGCTGTCGTACTTTGCGAGCGAGGGGTCAAAGCGATTAAAGGCAATATCGCTATTGATGAGATCGCAGCGCGCGATCGCGACTTGTACGGCGGCGAAACATATCCCCCCTTTGATGGTCATGGAATGACGTTTCCCTCCAACTGACCATCGCAATCGAATCGAGTGGCGATATCTCTCTAAGTTAACTTGTCCTCTTGTGGCAAATTTTCCGCCGTCAATTGCTTTAAGTTTATTCAAGAGGGCTGTAATTTCCCTTTTTGTAGTCATTTTAGCTTTTTGCAAAGATACCGAATCGATACCAATCAACGATTCAAATCGCGTAGATCCACCCAGAAGGAAGCCGTCCAATCCTCAGCCGTCACTTCGATCGCGATGCTCTCCCCGTCTGGCTTCATGGACTTAACAATTAGGGTGCGAGAGCGGTATTTTTCTGGCTTGGCTTTGGGGCTAATGAACATGAGTTTTAGGTTCTCGTCCTCGCCGCCATACAAGACCGTTTCACCGACTTTGATTAAGCGAGAATCCTTCTCTATACCCTCATAGCCCGTCGTCCATTGGACTTTGCATTGATCCTTATGGGTCTGGACAATCGTCCCCAATCCCGAAGCAACAGACCCCAGCATCGCGACGGTATCGCCCTCTTTGAAGGGATTAACATGATTGAGTTCTCTTCGCCGCCGTCGGTCTTCTTCTTGTTGTTCGAGAACAACTTGCCTGTTGATGGTCTCTTGCCTTTCTAAAGAGGCTTCTCTAAAAGCGATCGCCAGCAGATCGGGGTCTTCCTTTTCTTGGAGAGTTCGCCAATGTTCGAGTTTGCGGCAAGCCTCGATTTTCCGAACCAATGCTTGGATGGCTTGTTCCTCTTGGTCTTCCTCTGGCTCTACCGGGGGATGATTTTGTACGTTATCGCTACCAGCGTCCGTCTCTGTGTCCAAATTTTTGATTGTTGCTTGTTGCTCTGGGGACAGTCGGGAGATCGCTTCCTCAAAGAGTCCGGGCGAGACAATGCCATCCGCCCGTAGGACTTCTTGGACTTCCACGGATGCCTCGGCGATCGCCTCGTAAGTATCGAGACTCTCGCAAACCCGCAAATCTTCAACGATGGCCGCAATATTTTCCTCCACCCGATTGTGAACTTTCGCCTCGGTGAAATTTTCCGAATCAATTTTTGGGGAGGAACATTCGCGATCGCTCTTGTCCGCCCCTGAAAACTCTTTCCCCGTCTGCTCTTCGGGAGTTTCAGACATTCGCGGAAGCATTCGCGATCGTTCGCGATCGTTCGCGATCGAGGTAGAGCCTTCGCGATCGCTTAATATTTCGTTAACTTCTTGAGATGAACTGTCTATTTTCCGTTCTTCCGTTCGATCGCTCACGATCGCTGGCGATCGCGAACGATCGCGAACGATCGCGCACGGGGGTGTTGCCGATGAATGGCTTGCTAGGCTGGGGATAGAGTCGCTTTTCTCCCCGCGATCGCGAACACTACCCTCAATTTCATCAGAAAAAGCAATTCCTTGTAGATAAACATACGAATCTTTCCCTTTTTTTGCTTTGGGAAAGAGTCGTTGAAACCGAGCGGCTACATGATTTCTCTTGACGTTCAAGTCCGAACGCCTAACCTGTTCGTTCCAGAAATATTTCTTCCGCCCGTCTGTTTCATCTATCTCAAGGGTGCCATTATCGATGTACCACTGCTCGAGTCGCGCCCAAATGTCTTTAATGTAGGTTTTGCCATTGCGGACAATTTGCAACCCGACATCCTGACAAAAAGCGATGAGATGATTGCTTTCTCGGCGAATTTCGTTGAGTGCTTCGTCCGTGGCAGCATAATTGATCCCCTCGTCGGGCAAGCGGGCAAGCGCATCCAGAATTTTATTGAGCAAAGCGGGGAGAATGTTATCTCGAATGAAGTGAGGATCGTGTTTGAATAACGGATCGGCTTGAAGTTCCCCATAGCTGAGATTGGGGTCTGTTTTGAAGGTCTTATCAAACGTCAGGATACAGTAGCGGGTGGCGATCGCGTCAAGACTGGCACTCAGCAAGGGGGCTTCGTTGACGTTAAAGAAGAAGACAGTCTTAACGTCAATGTCTACCCCATCCTTGCCTTTTTGCTCGGCAGTAAGAGGATCTCCGGAAATGGCTTGTTTGAGAGATTGCACGTGGTCGAGGGACAATGAACCAGTGTTTTCACTACTCCAATTGATTCTTGGATTCCGTCCCAAGGGGGAGAGGGGGAATTTTCGCCCTTGGTCATATTGGCGGAAGTCGGAGAGAGAACAACTAGACATTCCCTGACCTCCGAACAATTGGCTCACAGCTTCTCTGAGAGAATCTTTCCCGTTACTTCCCGTCCCTTGGCATAAAATCGCCCGCATTCGTCCGACTTTCGGCAAC
>JBCCVR010000237.1:0-9314 GCA_039194995.1 Cyanobacteria bacterium P01_E01_bin.42
ATGACACCCCGTTTGACCTGCGTCAGCTGACCCGCATCGGTGACGGGCTAGAAACTGAGCACGAGCAGATTGTTCTTGGCAGCGGATACGATCACAATTTCATCATCAGCAAAGATGAAACGGGCAAACTCACTCATGCAGCCACGATGATTGAAAACACAACCGGCCGCCAGCTCGACGTCTTTACCACAGAGCCGGGTATCCAGCTGTACACCGGCAATTTTCTGAAAGGGCAAGTGGGGAAAGGGGGGATGGTTTATGAAAAATATCATGGTCTGTGTTTAGAAACCCAGCGTTTTCCTGACTCACCCAACCAACCACACTTCCCTACGGCTTTCCTCCGGCCGGACGAGACGTATCGGCAAACCACCATTTACCAATTCTCGTTTTGATGGCTGACAGTTGATAGGATGAGAATTGATCAACCATCATCCCCTCAACTATCCCCTGCACATCCCCATCCTGCTATAATTCCGGCCGATGAGTATCCTCACCTTCAACGACCTGTCTCAATCATTTGGTGCCTTTGACCTCTTTTCAGGCATCAGCGGATCTATTGAGAAAGGGGGCAAGATCGGTCTAGTTGGCCCAAACGGAATCGGCAAGACTACCCTGCTGCGCATTCTGGTTGACAGCACATCGCCTAAAACCGGTTCGATTAATTTGGCGCGGGGCACGCGGATTGGCTACCTGCGTCAAGAGGCGATGCTGGCCTTCAAGGGGCGCGAGCACTTTACCGTGCGTCAAGAGATGGAGCGCATATTTGAGCACCTGACCCAAATGGCGGCCGACCTTGAAACCCTTGAAAATCGGATGGCAGACGAACCATCAAACGAGGAAATTCTGGAGCAGTACAGCCAGCTGCAGCAGACATACGAAGCGGCCGGGGGGTACGACTACGACCAGCGTATTAAACGTATTCTAGACGGCTTAGGCTTTGAGCCAGAAAACTGGGACACCCAGCTAGACCATCTTTCAGGCGGGCAGCGTACCCGCGCCCTTTTGGCCCGCTTGCTGCTCGAAGAGCCAGATTTGCTAATTCTGGACGAGCCGACCAATCATTTAGACATTGCGGCCGTCGAATGGCTGGAAGGGATGCTCAACGCGTGGGACGGCGCGATCTTGATTGTGAGCCATGACCGCTACTTTCTAGACACTGTGGCTACCATGATTTGGGAGATGTCTGCGACAGAAATTGAAGTGTATCGCGGCAACTACACCGCTTATGCCAACCAGCGAGAAGAACGCTGGGAGCGACGGCGCAAAGAGCTGGAAGCAGAGCAGGCAGAACTTGAAAAAGAGATGGACTACATCCGTAAAAACATTGCGGGGCAGCGGACCAGTCAGGCCAAGGGAAAATGGAAGCGACTCAATGACAAATTGGTGGTTGATGGACAGGCGCTGGTCATGTGGAAGACAGAAGAAAAAGTTAAACAGTTTTTGTCTCAGCGGGTGAACAGCCAGCGGCCGCAGTTTAAATTCCAGCTAAAAAGCGCCAACCGGAGCGGCAATATTGTGCTGCGCACCAAAGATTTAGCCGTCGGTTTCCCCGGCACAACCTTATTTACGGCCGATGATATTGAGCTACTCCGGCTTGAGGTGGCCGCCCTCATTGGCCCCAACGGGAGTGGAGTCGGCGGGTAAATTGGGCAGTTGTAGAAGTAATTGGTTAATTTCTGCAATAAATTCCTTTTCTCGGGGTTCTAATTCCGCCAATTGCGTCTTAACTTGATTGCCTTCTTCCTTAAGTGTTTTAATCTCTTCGCTTTTGGGATCGGCTCCCCCTTTCATCTTTTGGCCGATTGCTTTGCCAATTTCATTGCTGCGTGCCTGTAATTGATTGCGAGTTTTTTGTAATTCCCGTTGTTGCTTGTCCAATTCAAGGATAGGCGCAAGATCGTAACCGTCTCCTCGGCAACCGAGGCGATCGCGCACGAATTCCGGATTTTCGCGAATTTGTTTAATATCTAGCATTGTTGTTATTTGTTATCTGTTACTTGTTGTTTGTTGTTGGAAACGGAACGAACAACCAACAACACTTCGACTATGCTCAGTGCAAGCCAACAACGAACAACCAATTTATCGAGTAATGCGATTTAAGAGTAGCAGAGAAGAGACAATTCCGGAAAAGTGGGCGGCGATGGTATTGGTATTGGCTTGAATGACGAGGAGATCGATCGAATTGACTAATTTTTTCGGATCTAAACCAGCGATCGCTCCCGGAGGATTGGCAAGAGATTTTGCTAAAACCAAACCGACATTCGCTTCCGCTCCAATAATCGTGAGGAGCATCCCGACTAGATTAACCACCAATCCCGCTCGAATCACCTTAATCGTATCCGCTCGATTGGGACGTTGGGAAGAATTGGGATTTTGCAGCATTTTGGCGATCGCCATGTAGCGAAAGGAATAGTAAACGCTGATTCCCAACGCAATCAGCCCCAAAATCGCAGAAAAGACCCCCAGTTCCGTCCCTTGAGTATTGGCAGTATTGTCCGGACCGATAAAACTGGAACTAGCAAAAAGCACGGTAACCGTAGAAATTACCCCTAAAATCAGTTGCACCCAAAACCCAATCTGACCGGCCCATTTGAGGTCGGCAGCCGCTTGGCGGACTTTTTGGGGGACGGGAGCAGGTGCTGAGTCGTTGTCTTGGAAGGTGGAGGAGGCAAGCTCCCCCCGCTTTTTTTCGCTCATGGGCTTCTTTATCTTGCGATCGCCTTGGAACTGTGCATTTTCTATATTAAATGGAGAACGCAGAAAGAATTTTTTCTCGGGAAACTTTTATGAAAATCCTCTCGTCAGGGTTGCAAGATTTCCGGATGGCGATCGCAGGGTGCCGTACGCAGAGCTAGTAGGGTGTCATTCGGTGTCGGGACTCTGAGATTTTTTCGTTAGGCTTTGTTTTTGCTCTTCCGAGATAAAAAGGTTGTTACTCTAGAGGGTAAAAGGAAAAATTTGACGGCGTGCGAGTCTGTATTTTCTGCCGATCGCAGAAGTGCCTCGTATCGTTAAAACCCTTTTCTACTCTAGCGTTCCCTTGTCTGAGGGCATGCGTCCCGGCACTTGAAAATGCGATCGGAAATTGTTTTCAGTATTTCGGCGGAGAAAAATCCTCCCGAACTCGAGAGAACCAATGGGAAGATCGCTATACAATAGATCGGTAGCTAAGGCTAAGACTTGGTTTAATCTGCAATTTCATACCACTCATGCGATCGCTTGCATGATGGGTCTTGAAATCGGCAATGTCGAGTACGCAATTTTACCGAGCAGAATACAATCGCAAAATGCTTTTGAGAATGACCGGAAACAAGCCAAACCACACAAATATCTTGCAAATATCTTGCAAACTTGTGTCTTAAAAAATTGTGTCTTGTAAAATCGCCATCGTTCCTCAAAAATATTCATCGAAAATATTCACCGATCTGCTGGGGTGCATCCACGGTTAATGTTAATCGCTTGTTATTCGCAACTCATTGATTTATATGCTCTCGATTTGGGGCAAATTAATTGGGTGTGCCTTAACTTGTACATTGTTAACTGGGAAACTTGACGGGTTAAACAAAATGAAATTTGAAGATATTTACCAGTTTTTTCACAATCCTCCCCCGAACTATCTCAACAAAGAGTTGGCAGTCTGCTATATTCTGTCAGTCTTGTTGAAGGGCGAATCCTATGGTACGGAATTGATCGAGCAACTCCAGAAAACGCAGCCGACCTATCGACTATCCGATACGGTTCTCTATGGTGCCCTCAAGTTTCTCGAACAGGAACAAACCATTGCCGGCTATTGGAAAAAGGTAGAAGGTCGCGGCCGGCCTCGTCGCATGTATCAGGTTTGCGAGGAAGCTCGCAAGCAAGCCGAAGACCTCTCTCGCTTCTGGTGGGCTTATGTCAATCGGGAGAGCCAAGCCATGTGATTGGCAGGTGGGATAATGTTGCAGGATGATTGCACAGGATAATGTTGGTATGCGGGCAACTTCAGCCTTCATTCTTCCTGTTTCATTCTTCTTGTTTTATCCTACTGTTTTATCCTTGTTTTTGTAGGGTATTCGATCGCTTGAGTTCTGTTACCGTTCTGTTGCCCGTGCAAAAGAAGACAGTTTTTAGTTCGGCTTGCAGGAGTCGAACGAAACGATCGATCGCTTCGGGAGACTCTGAAGCCGCTTGTAGAAAGGGAAAAGCCAACCCCACCAAATCTGCGCCGAGGGCGATCGCCTTAGCTGCATCCAGTCCGTTTCGCAAGCCTCCCGAGGCGATCGCGGGAATTTCCGGGTAAAGGCTGCGAATCCCAACCAAGCATTCTGCCGTGGGGATGCCCCAATCGGCAAAGGTTTGCCCTAATTGTCGCTGCATGGCATTGGTAGCTCGTTCGCTTTCCACTTTTGCCCAAGAGGTGCCCCCGGCTCCAGCGACATCAATGGCACTCACCCCCGCATCCACTAAGTATTGCGCCATTTGTGGCGAAATACCGTTACCGACTTCCTTCGCGATGACGGGAACGGGTATTTTTTTGCAGACTTCAGTAATTTTGTCAAGCAAACCTTTAAAATTCTTATCGCCATTGGTTTGGATGCATTCTTGCAGGGGGTTGAGATGCAAGATTAAAGCGTCAGCTTGCAGAATATCCACCACTCGCAAGCATTCATCAAGGCCATAAGTATAGTTGAGTTGGACGGCTCCGAGATTGGCAAAAAGCGGGATATCCGGGGCAATCTCGCGCACGGCAAAAGTATCGGCAACTTCCGGCTTTTCCACCGCAATGCGCTGGGAACCAACTCCCATCGCTAATTGATACGTTTGGGCGGCTGCTGCGAGGCGATAGTTAATGGTTTTGGCTTGTTCGGTACCCCCTGTCATGGAGGAAATCAGCAAAGGCAAACCCAAAGGTTTTCCGAGAAAAGTCGTGCTGAGATCGATTTCCTCGTAGTCGAGTTCGGGCAAACAGGCGTGTAGAAAGCGATAGCGATCGAACCCGTTTGTATTTTGACGAAATTGTACGTCTTCTTCCAAACAAATCCGGAGGTGATCGGCTTTTCTAACTTGAGTTTCAGACATTTCAGTTATCAGTTATCAGTTATCAGTTATCGGTTATCAGTTTTACTCTTCATCATTTGTCGATAATTGTTCGGAGAGTTGTTTGATTTGGTCTTTGTATTTGGGAGGGGCGAGAGTGACCGCACGGGAGTAAAGAGGGCGTGCTTTATCGATTTCTCCCTGTTGTTTGAAAATTTCGGCTTTTGCCCAAACCGGACGAAAATCGTCCTCATTCTTCTCGATAATTTTGTCATAAACTGCGATCGCTTCGGTATAGCGTTCTTGATTTTCGTAAACACGTCCCAATAACATCTGTACCGAGTCAACATCGATACTATCGGGGTTGGCTGCATTGGCTTGGGCTGCGGTTTGTAGCGTGGCTTGCAGCAGTCCGATCGCCCGTTCGGGGCGGCTATTTTTCAATTGTAGCGCCACCATCCCCTGTAAGGCGTTCAAATAGCCCGGATTGATGCCCAGAATGCGATTGTAGGCTTGGAAAGCTCCTTCGTCATCTCCTACATACTCTTTGGCTTGGGCGAGGAGGATTGTATAATCGGGCTGCTGGGGGTGAGATTGAGCCAAACGCTCGAGGGGAGGCAGGGCTTCTGCGAGTTTTCCTTGTTCCAAACGAACTTCGATTAATCCTTGTAAAGCCGTTTTATTATCGGGTTCTCGGTTTAAAACCGACTCATAGCCGATCGCTCTCGCTTCGAGAGTATTTTCGGATACAGGAGAAATTTGGGGGGTGGGAGAGGGAGTCGCGATGGTTGTGCTAGAAACGCGATCGCTTTGGAATCTTCCCAGCAGTGGTAATAAAGAACCACCAACCAAAAGAACGATCAAAAGAACCGAGAAAATTAAGACAAAGCGATTGTTAGAAGGAGTGCGTTTCATAGTTTTGTTGTTGGTTATTGGTTGTTGGTTATTGGTCGGTCTCTTTTTAGGAGAAGCACTCGGAGTCTAGAAACTTGGGACTATTAGTGTTGAGTCGATCGACGTAATGTTAGGGTATAGATATAATAAAGAATTGATTGTCAAACAACAAACAACAAACAACAAACAACCCATGAATTTACTTATCGGCAATGATGATGGCATATTTGCCTTGGGCGTGCGAATCCTAGCCGATACTTTAGCAGAAGCCGGGCATCGCGTCACCGTTGTTTGCCCCGATCGCGAACGTTCGGCGACAGGTCACGGTTTGACCCTCCATCAACCGATCCGCGCTTATCCCGTAGACTCAATTTATCATCCTGATGTAACGGCGTGGTCTTGTTCGGGAACTCCTGCCGATTGTATCAAACTCGCCCTCTATGCGTTGGTAGACGAGCGCCCGGATATGGTGCTTTCTGGTATTAATCAGGGGGCAAATCTCGGCACGGATATCCTGTATTCCGGCACCGTTTCTGCAGCAATGGAAGGAGTCATGGAAGATATTCCCAGTGTTGCTTTTAGTTTGACCAGCTTTACCGAAAAAGTCTTTCCCACGGCGGCAAATTTTGCGCGAGACTTACTTGATAAATTTGGCAAAGATCCGCTACCCGAATCCACATTACTCAATATCAATATTCCGCCAGTAACAGAGGAAGAAATCGCTGGCGTTCTCGTCACTCGTCAGGGCATTCGCCGCTATATCGAACAGTTTGAAAAACGAGCCGATCCCCGAGGAAAAACTTATTATTGGCTATCGGGAGAAGTCGTAGAAGAAGTCGAACAACCGGAACATTTACATCTACCCGCCCAGATTCCCACGGACGTACAAGCCATTCGCGAAAATTATATTTCAATTACCCCTTTACAATACAATTTAACTGACGTGCGCGGCTTTGGCTGGTTGTGCGATCGCAATTGGTTTAATTCTTAACGTTTTCTTGATAAGATTGATGCGATCGTATAATTTCAGGATCTTCTGGATTAAAAAATTCATGGTAAACACTGTCGCATCTAAACCGTTAATCGCCCAATCTGAATACGTAAAGAAACTGCGTCCCCTCCTTCCAGAAGAAGCATTTACACCCAGCAAAAATTATGTTTTAATTCTGGGGATCAACCTAACCATATTACTCTTAGGTTGGGGTATTGCCGACTATCTCGATCGCTGGAATGTTTATTGGCTTTGGTTGTATTTGCCCTTGGCTGTAATTATGGGCAACAGTATTATTGTTGCACTCTTCAGCACCCATAACATCATGCATGGCGCAACCATTAAAAATACCAAATTACAACATATTGTGGGTCTGTTCGGATTGAGTATGTTATGGATGCCACCTTCTCTCTGGAAAGCCGTTCATAACCGAGAGCATCATAACAATACTAACGCCGTAAAAGATCCGGATCGAAATTATCTGAACGAACAACCTAAAACTTGGGGAAAATGGATTCAAAATCAATTTGTTCCTTCAGCAGAAGTCAATCCTATCGCGTTAATCATTGGCATGGCTCATGCTTGGGGAGTTCATGCCTTTCGGAATTTAAGCTCGGTCTTCTTGTTCAATAATGGTGCAACAAAATACCCCGTCTTTTCCTTTACCGTAAATTCACAAAAACGGAAAGCAATTGGCTTAGAAACGCTGTTTATCATTGGCATTCATTTGAGTATTATCACCTTTCTTGATTTTCATCCAATCAAGTTATTATTGGGATATTTTTTACCCATTTGGATCGGTCACGGTGGTGCAATGTTTTATATCTATACCAATCATATGCTTTGTCGAATGACGGATGTAAACGATCCGCTCATCAACAGCATTTCACTCCGAGTTCCGAAGATATTTGACATCCTGCATTTGAATTTTTCCTATCATACCGAACATCATGTTTTTCCAGGCGTGAATTCTGATTACTATCCTCTGGTACAAGAGCTTTTGCAAACTCATTATCCCGATCGCTTCAATTTATTAGAAGCTGGTACGGCGTGGAAATTACTCTTGCAAACCCCTCGACATTACCAGGATGAAAATACGTTTACAGATTGGATGGGAGAAAAATCCATTCCTTGTCCTTTATCTGAAACTTTGCAAAAAGGATAAGAAATTATCTTTTGAGAGCGATCGCTTTAGCGCGATCGCTCGATCTCAGTTTAATGAATTTCAATAAAATAAAACTCAGTTAGCAGGCGTTACTTTTGAACTGGGGATACTCATTCAAAATTTCTCAAAAGCTAACAACCAACAACAAATAACCAATAACCAATATGCCCTTTTCCGATCCAATCGGACAACAACAGGCGATCGCCCTTCTCGATCGCGCCATCGTTAAAGATAGAATTGCCCCAGCTTATTTGTTTGCAGGAACGGCCGGTGTTGGCAAGCGATTGGCTGCTTTAGCCTTTAGCGAACGGCTTCTCTGTCGGAATCTACCCGAGTCAGGATATTCTCTCATTCGCCAAAAAATTCAAGCCAAAAACCACCCGGACTTTCTTTGGGTACAACCTACCTATCAACATCAAGGGCAACTGCTGACGGTGCAAGAAGCAACTGAAGCCGGACTCAAACGCCGATCGCCCCCGCAAATTCGCGTCGAACAAATTCGCGCGATCGCGGAATTTTTGGCTCGTCCTCCCTTGGAAGCCGAGCGATCGGTGGTGGTATTAGAAGATGCGCAAACGATGGCTGAAAGTGCTGCGAATGCCCTGCTCAAGACCTTAGAAGAACCCGGACGAGCCACCATTATTCTCATTGCTCCCAGTGGGGATTCCCTGCTCTCTACCTTAGTTTCTCGCTGTCAGCGCATTCCTTTCTATCGCCTGTCCCGAGAACAAGTCGAGCAGATCGTGCGCGATCGCGGGCCAGCAGAAATTCTCGACGATCCGATCGTGCTGAATATTGCTCAAGGCAGTCCGGGGGAAGCGATCGCCGCTTGGGAGCAATTGCAACAGATTTCCCCCGATCTATTAAAAAAACTCGTGGAATTACCCAAAACCCCCTCCCATGCGCTACAACTTGCCAAAGAAGTCGATAAGGCCTTAGATACCGAAGCGCAATTGTGGGCGATCGATTATTTACAATATTGTTACTGGCAAAAATATCAAAGGCGATCGCTCCTCGAACAATTCGAACAAGCCAAAAAATATCTTTTAGCCTATGCTCAACCGCGTTTAGTCTGGGAATGTACTCTACTTTCTTTAATTGGTTATTAGTTGTCTTGGTGCGCGTTCCCTCTCTTGGTCAGCATTCCCTCTCTTGGTCAGCATTCCCTCTCTTGGTCAGCATTCCCTCTCTTGGTCAGCATTCCCTCTCTTGGTCGAGGGATGCTGAGGTCTCCTCAGCATCCCTCGA
>JBCCVR010000238.1:0-9301 GCA_039194995.1 Cyanobacteria bacterium P01_E01_bin.42
CTGGTCTTATACTGGGAGGGTTCTTGTTGAGTAGTGGAGCAGATAATTTGGGTGTTATAGTTATCATAATTGGTTTTATGAGCGACATTCCTTGGATAAATTGGAAAGCAAAAGATGCTTTGATAGAACCTCTAGCAAACTTTCTTATTGGAAAAGACTAATATAGGTTGGAACTAGCAATCGAGTTTTGTCATTCTTGTTAGTAGTTTTGAAAACTCTGAGTTTAATCTTGGGGTTTTGGTAAAATATTGACGATCGCCTAGGCTAAAATAGCAGAAATTGATGGCAAATCAGAACGAACCTTAGACAAACAATTCTGATATTAGATGATTTTGGCACACTTTATTTGAGACGATTCAAGAAAATGCTAACGTCCGATCGCTACTTAGAACTACTCACAACTTTTCCACCTCGTCCAATAACCTCCGAGGAAGAATTAAGAGAAACACAAAATCGAGTCGATCGCTTACTCGATTCTAAAGAATTAACACGAGAGGAAAAAGATTATCTCAATGTTTTAGGAACATTAATTTATGAATACGAACAAAAACAGGATATCGTTCCCGATATTTATGGTGTAGAACTGATTAAATCTTTGATGGAAGAAATGGGATTGGAAAAACAAGATATTATCCCAGTTTTTGAAACAGAATCGATCGCCACTGATATTCTTGATGAAAAACAATCATTAACAATACAACATATAAAAGAACTCGCACGTTTTTTTCATGTGTCACCATCAGTTTTTCTGCCAAATCAGTAAATTTTGCCTATCTCAAACAACTCGACGCAAGCACGATCGCGCGTAGTAAAATAAGGTTTCAGGCTTAATGAAATGCCCATATTCTGAAATTAAAGTGCGCCGATCGGATTACAAAAAGCGATCGCAGAATGCCTGATAAGTTTGTTTCTCTCGGGAAGAATCCAAAACCGAAAACAAAACCGTTCGAAATCGTCTCCAAAATTTTCCCTCAACTCCGAGGTGTCCAACAAATATCTCTGCAACCATTTGGGGATCGTTTCGAAATACGCCGCATCCCCAAGCACCTAAGACTAAAGTATCGCAATTATAGGAAGCTGCAAGGGCTAATATTTTTTGGCTTCGCTCTTGCAAAGTCGCGGGAATTTTCGGGATTTCTCGCGGGGAATTCCGGGCGATCGCCCCGGCATTGGGAGCGGGACTGGTGATAAAATCCACATAATAAGGTCGTTCTAAAAATGTGCCGTCATCCTTGCGAAAAACCGGACATTGAGGGGAATAAATCATCCGATCCGAATACAAACAAGATTGCTGCTGGCGGTGATATTCGTAATATTGGGGCGCTTTTAATAAACTGCGATATAACCCCGAACTCCTCGCCAAACTTTCCTCTTGTGCGTGCGCGCCTTTTAAAAACCCGCCTCCCGGATTTTTGGCAGAGGCAAAGTTTAATACGCCAATTCGAGTTATCTCTTCGTTTTGACTCAAACGCGCCGCCCCCTGTAAAGTGGTTTCATTGATAACGCTAAAAGTGGTTTGCTCGAATTGAGGGGATTGTTCGAGGATGCGATCGCATATCTTTTCCAAGCGATCGGGGTCGTAAAATTGCGTTTTTGTCAGACATTGTTGGAGTTCGTCAGCAATATTGACAAGGCGATCGCTCGGCGTTTGATAATAACCTTGTTCTAAGATGCGTGTGGTTTCGTTGGCAATTTGTTTTCGTTTCATTTTTAGATCGGCGCTCAAATTCTTTCTGCTGTCGAAGTTCGAAAGGATTTAGCTAAGATGAATCGGGACGGGTTTCATATATATTTTACACGGGTTTGGAGACTACAATTATGCCCTATAGCAAATTCGATCTTCCTCGCGTCCAGAAGGATTTCGGTTTGACGATTCGCGAAACAATTCATTTTTTACCGGATTTACCGACAGTTGCACCGGATTCTCTCCTGCAAGAAACTCTTGCCAATACAATGCCTTTGGCGTTGGCTCAAGGCAATGAAAAAGCTCGCAGCGAATGGATTATCAATCCGATTTTAACGGCAGTTCGTCGCCTTTCTTCTTCACCTGTCAGCGTCTTTTCGGGACGGGAGTTTAATATCGAGCCGGAGCGGGATTTGGTAGGGTATGTGGATTTTTTGCTAGCGCGATCGCCTCGCTTGTTAGTGTTAGAATCTCCTGTTGTAATACTGGTAGAAGCCAAACCAGAAAACTTAAATGCAGGCTTGGGACAATGTGCGGCGGAAATGGTGGCGGCACAAATTTTCAATCAACAACCGGATCTAACGATTTATGGTTGCGTCACAAATGGGGAACTCTGGAAGTTTTTAAAGTTGCAAAAAACAGATTTGACTATCGATTTAGAATCTTATGCGATCGCTCCTATTGAGCGCTTACTGGGAATTCTCATTTATTTGGTTTGCGAGGGATAGGAAATTTTAATTGAAGCGGTAAAAAAGGAAAATCCTCGGATAATCATCTCAATTATGATATTGTTTTAATTTGAGATGCGCATGACAATAAATATTATTTGGGAACGGTCGGCGGGTTTGTCGCTGCTAACCCAATGATGCCATCGATCGAACCACTTTTGCAACCTCGAAGCAAGTCAGTCAAGTAAAAGCGATCGCGCCATGAAAATTTCCGCACCGACATCTACTCAATTGGTCATCGAGCCAACATCTTCAGATTTAAAAGCAACTTTAATTTTTTTTGCTATTATTATCTTTACAATTTTCAGCATTTCCGCCTACCTCATCGGCTTTATTCTGCCCAAGGATTCAACCCTAACTTGCGATCGCCTTGTTGATTCTACCTTAGAATGTCAAATCGAAGAATCTTTTGCAATCGCAAGAACGCCAAGAATTGAAACATTCGCCGGATTAGCGAAATCTCGTCTCGATAAATCTCGTGTTTCCTATTTTAGCGATTCCTATATCCAATTGCAAACCCAGACAAAAATCTGGGGATTTATTCCCGTTCCCCAACGCCGAATTTCTTTTCCCCTCTCGAACTATCTCGATTTAATTTTTATCTCGAATAGCACTAAAAATGCCATTGTTTGGCAGATCGATCGCTTCATTGGCGATCGCGATCGAGAGCATTTACAAATTCAAGTTGAATCTTATCCCCTTACTATTGCGCTTTGTGCCGTCTACTTTCTGATTTTGCTCGTTATCCTGGCGATCTTAATCGTTTCAACCCTCACCCAAGAAAAATATACATTCGACAAACAGACCCAAAAGATGATCTGGTTTAACCAAATATTCCCGTTTCAACCTATAGAATATCAATTTGATTTTAGCACTCTCAAATTGGAAACTTTCCCCGCCACTCAAGAAGAACAAAACTATACGATCGCTTTGCAATCTTATCATCCCACAGCCCTTCATTGTCTTTATAGCGGCCGCGATCGCGATCGCGCCTCGGAATTAACTTTACTACTCCAAGATTTCCTGCAAACTAAAACCCCAAACGCCCAATAATTTCCCGTTAAATAGCCCCGATGCGGATGTTTCCAAGGGGAGAGAATCTCGCATCGGGGCCGATTGAGTGACTGGTTTTCAAAGTGAAGAAACTGAGACAGAACGATTAAATTGGAGTTTCCAAAAAGCAAACTTTTGTACCGTTTCTTTGAGAGAATATCGAGCGGGTTCGGCAACTTCTTCCTCGTCGCGATGCACCAACATCGAATCAGAAGTCCGCACCTTTAATTCTCCAGCATTGAGCGCTTTTCGCCATTGGCGACCCACTTTCCATGCGTGAAACTTAATTGCAGTCCAGCGAGGGTTTGTCGGACAGCCGACGAACCCAGCACGCAAAGCAGGGAGGTAAATATCGGCGATATTGGTTTCGATTTTTACCGTATCGGATAACTCAATAATCCGTAGCTTGTTGCCTTCGAAGAGATCGAACACATCCCTCACCTCCTTAAGGTTTTACAAGTTTTCGTATTATAGTATAATACATTTTTGGTTCTTTTGCTACCGCATCATGGCAGAAAATGCAAGAAAATGCAATACATTTTCATGCGATCGCTAAATCTTTATTTTTCTCTCGTTAATTTACATTAATTTCAAGTCGCCAGCGCGAGAGGTCGAGGCTTGGTGAAATTGCATGGATCTTAAAAAGCACAAAAAAAGAGGCTGAAGACCTCTTTTTGAAGAGCAAATTTATCTGAGATACAAAAAGATAGCTATCCTGCAAAGATTTGATTTGCGGCGGCAACTCCAGCCCCTGGCGTAAAGTTATTTTGTCCTAATTCTTGTAACGTTGCTTCTAACGCAGCCATTACCGTTAAGGTATCTCGTTCGCAAACGAAACCCAAGTGACCGATACGGAAGATTTTTCCTTTTAAGTGATTTTGTCCGCCTGCGAGGGAGATATCAAATTTTTGCTGCATGGTAGAACGGATTTTTTCTACCTCTACATCTGCTGGCATTACCGCAGTTACCGCCGGACTTGCGACTTCATCGGCACCGAATAAGCTCAAACCTAACGCTTGAACCCCTGCCCGAGTTGCTTTTCTGAGGCGATCGTGACGGGTGCAAATATTCTCTAACCCTTCTTCTTTCATCATTCGCAAGGCTTCTTGCAACCCGAAAACTAAATTGATCGGGGGTGTAAAAGCGGTGCTATTTTTTGCGGTTGCTTTGCGATGCAGCCCCAAATCGAGATAATACTTGGGTAAAGTTGCGCTTTCGTAAGCCTTCCATGCTCTTTCCCCGACGGCAACAAATCCTAAACCCGGAGGAATCATGTAGCCTTTTTGCGACCCAGATGCAACCACATCCAGATCCCATTCATCAACAGGAATGCTCATCGCCCCCAAACTGGTCACGGCATCGACGATAATTAAGGCCTCTCCGTGGGTCTTAACGGCTTTATTGATGCTTTCGAGGTCGTTTAATACCCCCGTCGAGGTTTCCGAATGGGTTAGGATAACGGCTTTAATTTCCTTCTCTTTATCCGCTTCTAACTTGCTCTCAAACTCCGCCACATCCAAGGGTTTGCCCCATTCAGCGTTAATTCGTTCCACCTTTAGCCCGTATTTTTCGGCAATATCTCCCCAGCGATCGCCAAACTTCCCATTGCAACCCACCAAAACGCGATCGCCAGCACTCAAAAAATTAATAATTCCCGCTTCCATTGCCCCTGTACCGCTAACCGTCAGTGCTTGCACGTTATGCTGAGTTTGGTGCAGCCAATTCAAATTGGCGGTAACTTCCTCTTGGATTTTACCGTAGGCCTTGCTGCGATGGCCAATGGGGTGTTTGGCCATGGCTTGCAGGACTCGTGCGGGGACGGGAGTGGGTCCCGGAATCATTAATAATTGTTTGTCTAGCATATTTATTATGGGTTGTTCGTTGTTTGTTGTTTGTTGTTCGTTCTGCTAATTAGGAGGCTATTTCTTTGTCCTCGGTTTTGCCGTCTTCGATCGCCCGCAGAATTTCGGGTAAGAGTTCCGCTTCGAGTTCCAAACTATTGAGAGACCAGCGATGTTCGTAGGGAATTTTTGCCTGTTCGCAAATGGCTTCGATTTGACGCTGTTGGGCAAAGGCTTTGCGAAGGGTAATAATAAGTTGTTGAACTTGATCGCGCAAAGCAGGATTTTTGTCAACCGCTATGATGGTTTGACGCTCGAGCAGTTGCAAGAGCAGTTCGTAATGAATGGGGGAAGGAAGAGGGGTTTGATCCATTGAAGACCGAGCTTAAGGGGATAGAACAGAGTATAGATATATTTTCCAAACTCTCTAGACTTTAACAGAAAGATTTTACATGGGGAATAATTCGGCGATCGCTTCTGCGGAATCTGGCTTTTTCAACAAAGATTCCCCAATTAAGACGGCATTTGCCCCTGCTTGGCAGACGATATCGATATCCTCAGCCGAATGCAGTCCGGACTCGCTGACCACGAGAATGCCGCGATCGCTCATCTGTTCTTGTCGTTGCTTCAGTAGTTCTCCGGTTGTTTGCAAGTCTACGGAAAAATCTTCTAAGTTGCGATTATTGATTCCCACCAGCTTAACGCCGTCAAGGGCGAGGACGCGATCGAGTTCGGCAAGGGAGTGAACTTCGACGAGGGGGGTCATGCCCGCTTTTTCGATAATCTTAATAAAATATTGCAGGTCGCGATCGCTTAAAATGGCGGCAATCAATAAGATAGCATCGGCTCCTTGACTGCGGGCGAGAAAGATTTGGTAAGGATAGATAATAAATTCTTTACATAAGAGAGGTGAATCCACGGCGGCGCGCACTTTGGCGAGATTTTCCCAACTACCTTGGAAGAATTCGCGATCGGTGAGGACTGAGATGCAGCTTGCCCCAGCTTTTTCGTAGGTTTGGGCGATCGCCTCGGGGTCGAAGTCTTCGCGAATCAGTCCTTTACTGGGAGAGGCTTTTTTCACCTCGGCGATAAGGGCGGGTTGGGTTTTGCCGTTTTTTAAAGCGTTAAAGAAATCTTTGGGGGGAGGGGTATTTTTGACTTTTCTTTGCAGTTCGATGAGGGGGACGCGATCGCGCATCTTTTCGACTTCGGTTTCTTTATGCCAAACAATCTTTTCTAAAATATTGCGGGGTTCGGCTTCGGGGTGTTTGACGCGATAGCTTAAAATGCTGACATCAACGGCACGGCTGGGGTTAACTCGACGGATTTGCATTTTTTGGTTATTGGTTGTTAGCGATCGCATTCTAGTCGAAAAGACAGTCCTTAGCGCGATCGCAAGGGAAGAAGAATTTAAAAGGAATTTTCGTAGGGGCGCAATGCTTGCGCCCTGCCCCTATTCGCCCGCCCTGCCCCTATTTACCAGGTCCCTGTCATATTGGTTAACCAAAGGGATTTCAGATTAAAATCGTAGCGTTGAATGAGAGAGATTGCGATCGTGCTTCCCCCCCAACAGAGGTTACTCGCATTTGTTGTTTTTTGCCTGCTCATTGTTGTCTCATCGTCTCTAGGAGCATTCTTTCTCGCTCCACTTTGGGGACTTTGGCTCCCGCTTCCCTTGCTGGTTGTAGGGTGGTTCTTCCGACGGATGTTTATTCCCGGTATTACTGGACAGACTAAGGTTCAGCTTGCCAGTTTAGCGACGCTATACGCAACCTCTGTCTTATATTTTCTGCCTTCTAATCCCCTGACGGCGATCGCGATCGCGGTGTTAAATCGATGGTTGCATTTGGAACTCGGCGATCCGCTTTGGTATTCTCTCGTGGCGCAAAGTTTTGTTTGCTTGACAATTGTGAGTTTAAATATTGCCTGGCGATCGCGGGATATCAGCCCAGTTCCTCAAGGGGCAAAGGATATTTTACCCGACAGCGATCGCGCCGATTTTGATAGGAGTTTAGAGCGCTATTGTACCGCTTTGGTGGCGGAGTTGGATCGCTACGATCGCGATGTGAATTGGAGCGATCGCGATCTTACACCCCTCGAAGCGGAGGTAGAAACGGAACGCAATAGCCGGATGCGCCCGAGAATTGTTAAGGATTTGGTAGCAGCTATTCGACGCGATCGCTTTTCCGAGACGTTTGTGGTATTGGGGGATCCGGGTTCGGGAAAAAGCGTCTCTCTGCGGCGTTTGGTGCGGGAGTTATGCCAGCAGGCGAAAACGACGGGAGTAGTTCCGGTTTATGTGAATTTGCGGGAATATCCCCCTAATCGGCAATTGACAACGGAGGGACTGGTTGAGTTTATCAAAGAGGAGGCATATCGACAAACGGGACGAGACGGGCGATCGTTTTTGGATACTTGGTACGACCAATTTAGAAAGAACAGTCAGCTATTTTTTGTAATCGATTCTTTTGATGAGTTGCCCTCGGTGTTGGACTGTGACGATCGCAGCGATGCTCACAAACGCACCTCGGCGGCGTTCGATCGCTTTTTCACGCAGGAGATTCAGTCTTGTCGGGCGGTTCTCTCGTCTCGCCATTTTCGCGCCCCCGTAGGAGTGAAGGGAACTCGCTTAATGTTGCGTCCGTTTCGCGAGTCGCAAATTCGCCAAGCGATGAAAACTTGGCTACTGGGGCGCAGAATTGATACAGATGGCTACATTCGTCGCTTATTTCGGGAGAAACCGGAGTTAGTTCCCGCGTTACGCAATCCGTTTACGGCGGAGTTAATTTCAGAATACGCGCGATCGGCGGGGGAGGAGGAGTTACCGGAGAATTTATTTGCTGTTTTTAACCACTATATTGAGAACAGGTTAGCCGCAGATCGCCCCAAGTTAAGAGAGTTGAATTTGACTGGGGAGGAGGTGAGGAAATGCGCGGCAATGATTGCAGAAAAAATGTATCGTAGCGGCACTTTTGGGCTGGAAGCAGAGGTTAAATGGGTGGTTGAGGAGGCATTGGGGGAAATGGGGCGCGATCGGGCGGAAAATATTATTGAAGCATTACGTTATTCTCGCATTGTTCGGGTTGGCGGTCGGATTAATCCTCGTTTTTCTTTCGTTCATCGGCGTTTTGCTGAGTTTTTTGTAGTTGAGGCAATTCGGGAAACGGAGAATGATTTTCTCAATGTTGAAGCGATTCCTACGGATTCACGTTGGCGGGATTGTTTGGTGATGTATTGCGGAATTGCAGAGCTTTCAGTTCGTCGAAATATTGCTGAATATTGTTGGTCAGTGATTGAAAAATCTAAAAGTAAGTTTCTCAGTGGAGATTTTAATAATTCTCGTGATGTCGTTCATTGTTTGAGATTTTTAACGGATGCTTTTCGTTCTGATTTTCTCGCTCTTCAGGATTTTCAAATTAAATTATTTCCTTTAATTTATGAAGCTCTTCATTCGCAAGATACTCTCATTGCGAAAATAAGTTCGGAGGCAATTCCTTTACTCGATCTTGAAATACAACAAGAATTAATAATTTTAGCATTTGAGAGTGAAAGTGCTTGGGTTTGTGAAACTACACTAGGTTCTTGTCGTAATCTCAGTACAATACATTATAAAACAAAACGTTCTATTCAAGAATATTTAAAAAACATCCCACTGATTAATTTGATAAAACGCTTTCGAGAACTTGATTTTAGCATGAGTGTATCCGATACATTTCAAGATATACGATTATTTCTTTATTTTGATCTAATAGAAATTATCATTTCTTTTGGGAGTTTTACAGCAATAAATTTAACTTGTATTATTTTCTTTCTCTTAAAAAAAGAAGGTATATTTTTGATTATATATGCAGTATTTTCTCTTGCTTTTAGTGTCTCTACCACATGGATTCAATATAAATTCAAAAATTCTAGGGCATTTATCGATGTTTTTCTAATAAACTATAATACTATCTCATTTTTTTGTTGGTTTACTTTATTTTTGATATATCTAAATA
>JBCCVR010000239.1:0-9257 GCA_039194995.1 Cyanobacteria bacterium P01_E01_bin.42
CGGTTCTGCAAAGTTTTATTGTTTAGATCAAACTTTTGAGATTTCTTTTTCACTTCTTCAATCAATTCAATTTCGTTAACTCGCAAATCTTTTTTAAAAAATTTACTAAAAGTTATGCCTCTAAAGGTTAAATTCAAGCGATCGCATTGAGAAATCCAACGCAAATAACCGATCGCTATTCCTGCCTCTAGTAATATTGTTCTCACCTCGCGATCGCATTTATCGATTTTCTCCTCAGATCCAAATTCGGCAATAACTTTACCCAGTGCGGGAGATTCAATCAGCATGGTTTCGAGATCGTGGCTGTCGGTTCGGAGTAAATTGGGGCTATGATGGCAAGAGAGAGCAATGCGATCGAAGTCTGCATCGACAATGGCTAAAATTCCCGTTACGTTTCTCGTTTCTAGCGTGTCTAAAATTGCTATAACTTGCTCTTTCCCATGAAAACAACGTAGTTCACAAACCGATTTGTCGATAAAGCGATCGTAGAATTTTTTATCTGAACCCGATTCAACTAAGAGAAATGTCCCCGAAAAACTGCTACGCTGCATTTGAATTGAATTTGCTTCGCGATCGCTAGTGATAAATTCTCTCACGCTTTAACTCCTTGCAATTCAACGGTTAAATCCCAGCGATCGTGAATAATATCGGGTGAATGGGTTGCAATCAAAATATCGATATCTACCAGTTTGGTAATTTCTTGCAAGTCTTTTAAAAAATCTACTTGCCACCCTACATGAAGAGAGATTTCAGGTTCATCGATTAAAACTAATGAATTAGGCTTAACCTTAAAAAGAAGTTCATAAAGTAACACAATCTCATGTTGTTCTCCTGAAGACAAATCCCGTGGTTGAAGATATGTTTCACTATATCCATCTGATTCAAAATAGGGAATTGTAAAAACAAAACCACTTTCTTTATCAATAATCATTTTTTTGTGAGAAGACTTGAATTTTTTATTGATTATTGTTTTGAGAAAATAAATTTTATTTGCAATATCATTGAAAACATTCAGTTTTTCCTTTGTGTCCTCAATATATACTGATAAAATTTGTTTTGTACTGTCATCAAGAGTACGAGACGGAATTTCAAAAGCAGCCTCTTCATCCTCATCTAATAAACCTACTTCTATGAGACGAAAACGATTATTCTCAAGTTCATCTAATTGTTGCAGGAGTTTTTCTTCGGCTACATTTGGCAATAGTTTCCGCTTTACCACTCTAGCTGGAAATGTACGATCTAAAGATTGAGATACTGTTCCATAGTCTGTTAACTTAGCTTGAATATAGCTGGCAAGTTCTCTAGAACAAGCTGAAACAGTTGGGGAGATCGATGAATCTTTCGTTGCAGATATATCCAATAATCTTTGTGATTCTACTAAATGAATGCAGACAACTTTTTTTAAATTGAGAAACCATTGAGGTTCTACTATTTTAAGTGTTGGGAATGATGAAAAATCCCAAAATCGATCCAGAACTTCATTGAAAGAAAGAAACTCGCCTGTAACAATATCTTTCCATTCATCTCTTCCGATCCTTTTAACGTAAGGTATCATTTTTTCGATCTCTTCTATCGAGTCTGGTAATTCATGACGAGCATGAGTAATAGATGATTTTGATAAGTCCCACGCCTCTATTTGCTTCATCTTGGAATCATAAAAATTAACATTGATTTTCCCAATTTTTGTTTTTTGATTTAAAAAAAAATGATCGGAAATCAATTCAAACTCTTTAATGACTTTAACCTGATAATTGTTATCGAATGTAACCGTAAAAGAATTAAATAGTATATTCCAAAATACAAAATAATTTGAATTAAATAATCCATGTAGTATTTTGAGAATAATGGTTTTCCCAAAACCATTAGGAGCATGAATAATTGTGATTTTTTCATCCATGTTCAATGGAATTATACGATCAAAAACACCAAATAACCCAGTAACAGAAATTTCCTTGATTTTCATAGTCTTTGCGTCCTAATGTGCTAGGATCTTCATATACTACCATAAATTTTTTTGTTTTTACAATTAATGAAGGTCAAAGATGTATTTAGATAATGACAGCCTCTTTCTAGTTTTCGAACGGCCAAGATTTGAAAATCCTCATCTCATATTAAAAACCCCTTGAAATAGATTAGGGACTTGATACTCTTGCAATTCTACCGAAATTTAATTTAACTCTTATTGTACTGGTGTTAGTTCGAGATTATTCACTGCTCATTCTTCTTTTTGCCGCACTGCTCGATCGCCTCATCGGAGATCCGTGGAGTTTTCCCCATCCCGTGAAAGTCATGGGAACGATTATTCAATCCACAACTCAATTTGTTTTTAAATTCAATCTCAGCCAAAGAATTAAACGAATTTTCGGAATTTGTTTGGGAAGCGGATTAATTTTAGGCAGCGCGATCGCGGGTTGGATCGCCACTTTCATCGCAACCTTAATTCATCCTCTTTTCGGAATCGCGATCGCGGCGATTCTCCTCGGCAGTTGTTTTGCCGGGCGCAGTTTGCGAGATGCGGCGATGGATGTTTTAATCCCGTTAACCGAGGGAAAAATAGAACTCGCTCGGGAAAAATTAGCCCTGTATGTGGGGCGAGATACCGCCAATTTATCGGCAAGAGAAATACTCCGTGCTGTTTTGGAAACTGTAGCCGAAAATGCCACCGATGGCGTAACCGCGCCTTTATTTTATGCTATCGTCGGGCTGTTCGCGCCGATCGGGAGCGTCCCCCTCTGCTTGGCTTATAAAGCCGCCAGCACCCTCGATTCAATGGTGGGCTATCAAAGAGAACCCTACACCGATATCGGCTGGTTTAGCGCCAAATTAGAGGATATTTTGACTTGGTTGCCCTGTCGCCTCACCGTCCTCGCGATCGCCCTTGTATCGGGCAAACCGAGGCGCGTCTTTGCCCTCTGTCGCCGCGATGCACCCCAGGATCCCAGCCCTAACTCTGGCTGGAGCGAATGTTCTTACGCCGCCGCTTTGGGAGTGCAATTGGGGGGAGAAAATATTTATCGGGGAGTCGCGAAAAATAAGCCCCTATTGGGAGAGGGCGATCGCGAAATCACCCCGGAAGTCGTTCTCGCTGCCTTAAATTTGATGCGAACCTGCTTTTTGTTAGGCTTGGGAGCGGCGATCGCTTTCTACTGTTTGGGGCTTGTTCTTTCTGCCCATTCCTAGAACAATAGCAGGTGGTCTGTTTTGAGGACGTATAAAAGATGAAAGCATCGGAAATTATGACGGCCAATGTCGTCACCATTCGCGGCTCTGCCACGGTTGCAGAAGCCGTTAAACTCATGAAAGAAAATGGATTGCGCGCGCTGGTCGTGTCCCGTCGCACGGAGGAAGATGCCTACGGAATGGTGACGGAAACCGATATCGCCTATAAAGTCGCTGCCTACGGAAAAGACCCCAAGGGCATCCGGGTTTATGAAATCATGACCAAACCTTGCATTACCGTCAATCCCGATTTGCAGGTAGAATACGTCGCTCGTTTATTTGCCAATACCGGAATACGTCGCGCTCCCGTCATCAAAGAAGAATTACTCGGCATTGTTTCTATTACCGATATCATTACCAAGAGTAATTTTGTCGAGCAACCGAAAGAACTATCCCTAGAAGAAGAAATTACCAAAGCACGAGATGATGCGCGCTCGATTTGCGCTGAAAAAGGCGCAACGTCCCCCGAATGTGCTAACGCTTGGGATACGGTGGAGGAATTACAAGCAGAATTGGCTCACCAACGCGCTAAAAAGCCCCAAAAAACCTATTTTGAAGAATATTGCGACGAACATCCCGAAGCACGGGAAGCAAAAGTTTACGATACTTAGAACAATTCAAAATTCAAAATTTTGAATTCAAAAAACGACCGATTCCAATGCGATCGCCTAACTCTGCGCGATCGCTCGCACCCTTCTCCCCGCGAGGATTCGAGGTGAGTGCATTGCAAACTCGCGACTTTGCCGAAGAGCGCGATCGCCGTACCGCCAGCTAAAATTAGGATAACGCTCCAAAATAAACGCGCGAGGGGATTCATTTGTTTCTGCAAATTTATTCTTTCGAGGAAGCTGCCATTTTTTGGGAAGCTGCGGTTGATGCTTCTATAATTTCACCTGCGAGTGCTTGCACGCTCGCAATTAAAGACTCTCCCGCTCGTTCTGGAGATCCCGTATCGAAAGGTGGCGCGGGGTTGTACTCTAGAAGCAATTGAATGGTTTGCGCCATTTCTTCTCCAAAAAGCTCCTTCGTCACGACAAGGGCAAAATCCAACCCCGCCGTGATACCGCCTCCTGTAATGCGATCGCGATCGATCGCAACTCGTTCCGTCGCCACTTCTATACCAAATAGGGACAATTGCTCGCGAAATGCCCAATGACAAGCCGCACGGTATCCTTGCAACAAACCCGCCGCCGCGAGAATGAGAGACCCCGTACAGACAGATGTAATATATTTAGTCGTTTTGCTGCATTCCCGTAAAAATTCTAGAACTTCTAGATCTTGCATGGTTTCTGCCTGTCCCGCTCCCCCCGGAACACATAAAACATCCAAAGGCGGGCAATCTTGAAAGGATGTCGTCGGCAGAATTTTCATTCCTTCGCCAGTTGTTACCGGTTCGAGGGTCTTCCATAGCAGATGGACTTCTGTATCGGGTAATAAGGCAAAAACTTGATGGGGAGCCGTGAGATCGAGTTGAGTCATGCCGGGATAAATCAACAAGCCAATTTGGTAGGATTTGGGCGGAGTCATGGATTATTAATTTCTTTCTCTCTAACAGCCTCATTATGGCAATTGGAAACTCAAAGCGCAAAACGCATCACCCTCCCCCAATGCTGCTATGATTTTGGTTGACTTGCACCCCACCCATTCAACAAAGAATATGGCTGACAATACTGGAGATATCGAAAGATTACTGGAAACGAAGAAATGCCAAGGCGGAGATTTGAGTCACGCCAACTTGAGCAATTTTGACCTCAGTGGCGCTGACCTCAGTGGTGCGAATCTGTACTGCACCAATCTCAGTGGCGCGAATCTCAGTGGAGCGAATCTCAGTGGAGCCGATCTGAGTTATGCCAATTTCGTCAATGCCGATTTAACCCGCGCCAATATTAGAGGCGCAGATGCCAAAGGGATTAATCTTTTTGATGCCAATCTCAACGGCACGGTTTTAAGTGCTTCAGACTTAACTTTTGCAACTTTAGTGAATGCGAGTTTAAGCGAGGCGAATTTGGGAGCCGTGAAGCTAGTCGGGGCAAATCTGATCGGGGCAAAATTCAATAGTGCCAATTTAAGCAGCGCCGATCTTGGCGGAGCGAATTTAAGTACGAGTAACCTCGTCTCGGCGAAACTCTTAAGTGCGGATCTCAGTGAAGCTAAGTTAGTTCGCTCGGATCTTAGCGATGCCAATCTCATCGGGGCTAATCTCACCGATGCCAATCTTTCTAATGCTAATTTGCTCAATACCAATTTAGCAAGTGCGCTTTTAGTCGGTGCTTATTTGATTGGTGCGAATTTAATCGGCACTCAATTGGATAATGCTAAGTTAGAAGGCACGATTGGTTTAACAACAGAAGGTCAATTGGTTGTCAGCTAGTTTTGGCATGGCGATCGCTTTCAACGAATAACGATCGAATATCGATTATCAATGACCTCCGGCTGAAGCGGGAGGCTTGAGACCTTTTTTTGTTGCATCCTCACACCCACATTTCCCCCCTCCCGGTGCTCTTTCCTTCTCCCTAAATGTCCGATATCGCCCTGACTCAAAAAGTTTCCCTCGCTGAAAACGTTCTCATCCAAGATTTGGCAGGAGAATCGGTTTTACTCGATCTCGAGAGTGAGGAATATTTTGGCTTGGATGAAATCGGGACGCGAATGCTAACCGTTGCTGGCGAATCCGAGTCCTTACAAGTCGCTTATGAGATTTTATTAGCAGAATACGAAGTCGATGAGATACGGTTAAAACAAGATTTATTAGAGTTTGTCGCACAGTTAGTCGAATATGGGTTGGTTCGAGTTAGCGGGTCGTAAATGGACGACGTTACAACAATTATCCCCGCGATCGCGATCGCTATTTTGGAGAGCGTTTCTCGGTTTGCTTTTCGTGGCGATCGCGCTTCCCCTTTCGGGTCTGAAAACTACCCAAAAGCTACTTTCCCAACTCCCCCAACAAAGTTTAACCCTGACCGAAGCAGAGCGATCGCAACGGGTTGAAGAAACTGCCGCAATGGTCAAAATTGCTGCCCGTTATTGCCGATTTTGTACCAATTGTTTGAAAAAGTCTTTGGTGTTGTGGCAACTGTTACGCTGGCAAAGCATCGAAAGCGAATTGAGAATTGGAGTGCGGCGCGATCGCGATCGATTTGAGGCTCATGCTTGGGTCGAATATCAAGGCATTGCTTTAAATGAGTCCCGGGACGTGCGCCAAGATTTTGCCACATTCGATCGGGCTATTCAGTAACTCGCTGTTTTCCCAAACGATAGCTGACTCCATAAACTGTCTCAATGATTTTGCGATCGCCCACTACTGAAGCAATTTTTTAACGTAAGTAAGATTGAATTCAACTGTTTTTCATCAAAAAAATAAAAACTTCACCTTTTGTTAAGTGAAACTTTACATAAAATCGATCCTTGACATTATATGGTAGATCATTGCTAAAACAATTCAATCGGGCATTGGAGGGTCATTGTCATTCAGAACAATGCAATATAAAACTTATCATTTCGACAATTCGATACGCGAACAACTTCACGCATTATCGGAATTAGACAATTGGCACGGTTTGCTCGCACTGTTAGAAGACTATAGCTTAATTGCTCTCAGCGCGATCGCGACCTGTTATTTGTCTTGGTATTTGTATCCGCTAGCCATTCTGGTTATTGGCTCTCGTCAGCGAGCTTTGGCAACATTACTCCACGAAGCATCTCACAAAACTTTGGCGAAAAACAAATATCTCAACTTTACCCTCGGAACTTTTTTTTCCGGCTATCTCATTTTACAGAATATGGGGTCTTATCGAGAATCTCACGTGCGATTTCATCACGGGCATTTTGGCGATCCCAATTTAGATCCGGATTATCAATTTGCCCTGCAACAGAATTTGTACGATAAGACGCAAACACCTGTTCGATTTGTCATCCAAAATATTATTTTGCCTTGCTTCTTGGTGAAAGTTCCTAATTATCTCTATTCCTTAGTTCAGAGTCGATTGTTGGACAAGCGCAACCGCAAAGAACTCGTCGGTGCGATCGCTTATTTAGGAATATTGACCGCAATTTTTACCAGTTTGGGATGGGGTCAGTATCTCATCTTATTTTGGGTTGTGCCTTATTTGACCACCTTTCAAATTATTGGTTGGTTTATTGAACTCGGCGAGCATTATCCCTTAATGAACAATAAAATCAACCTTTATATGACTCGCAACCGCCACGGTCATTGGTTAGAAAAATTGTTTACAGGCATGCACAACGAGAGTTATCATCTCGTTCACCATTTAAATCCCAAGATCCCCTTTTGGAATGTTGCCAAAGTGCATAATGTTTATCTTCAGGATGAAAATTACGCGCAATTCGATCGCAAAACAGGAGGTTTGTTCCTATCTGCTAATTCTGCTCCGACGATCCTGCAAAATGCGATCGCGAGCGTGCATTCTCAATGGATCGCGACACAACAACTCGCCCAATGAAACAACGGCTGGTGAAAGATTGGCGACAAATTAACAATCTTTAAATTAACAATCTTTCGCCAGCCATCTCGAATCGATACGAAATAATGGAAGTTGAACGAATGAAACTAGAGCCATCCCTTTTAGAACTTTGGTTAGAAAAATACGATCGCGCCCCTTACAACTTGAGTTCGAGTGGCGTTACCTGTTTTTCCTTTGACGAACTCGTTAAATTAACCAAATGCGAAGACGAACTCCAGCATTTGAGTTTGACCTATAACGCGACCTATGGCTCGTTAGGATTGCGAGAAGCGATCGCCTCGGTATACGACAATGTTAGCCCCGAAGATATTCTCGTTACTATTGGGACAACAGAAGCAGCATTCCTTTACTTTAACGTTCGCTACGAAGTCGGTGCAAATGTTGTCGTCCCCGTCCCCGCTTTTCCTCTCTTGCATGAAGCTCCTCAATACCTCGGTTATGAGGTGCGCTATTTGCCTTTACGCAAAGAAGAGGATTTTTGCTTAAATTTGACAGAATTAGCTAAATTAGTCGATGATAAAACGACAACCATTGTTTTAAATAATCCCCACAATCCAACCGGTATTGTTTACTCAGAAGCAGAACTCCAAGGGGCGATCGCACTCGCGGAAAAATATAATATCGATATTCTCGCCGACGAACATTATCGTTTTCTTCCTCTCGACAGAGAATCGGGATTTATTCCTTCTTTATTCAGCCAATCTCCTCGCATTTTAGCCTTGGGATCGATCGGTAAATGTTTTGGCTGCGTTGGCTTGCGAATGGGGTGGTTAGTGAGTCCCCGAGAAACCCTCAAAGCCTGTCACGATTTGAAAGAAAGAACAACTTATACCGTCTGCGCGATCGACGATCTGTTGGTTAAATCTGCATTATTAAATTGGCAGAAAATTCTACCTAAATATCAAAACTGGATTGTTGAGAATGCCAATTACTTAAAAGCAATCGTTTTACGAAACTCGACGACAATCGACTGGATCGAACCTCAAGCAGGAACATTTGCCTGCGTTTTTTGGAAAAATGAAATAATCTCATCTCTAGACTTTGCCCGCAAACTGGTCGAAGAAACAGGCATTTTCATTTTGCCAGGAGAAACCTTGAATTTACCGGGTTCTTTTCGCATTGCTTTAGGGATCGAACCGACAATTTTTCAAAAGGCTATGAATAAATTCGAGGAATTTTTGCAACGCGATCGCTAACTAATCTCTATTCAATTGCTCATCTTACACGACAAGAATCCAGTGGAAAATCTCTCCGAGCGTAAATTTATTTCAACAGAAATCATTGCCCTTGTTTGTGGGATTAGTGCAATTGCATTTGCACCCATTCTCATCAAAATCAGTTCTGCCGAACTGGGTGCAAATGCGATTATGTTTCATCGTTTTTGGGTGGCAACCTTAGTTTTGGGGGTATGGAATCGCATCGATCGCCAGCCCGAGGAAATCCCAGAGGAAGGGACAACAGAACTGCAATCCAAGATGCGTGAAAATTGGAGTTTGTTATTAGGTGCGGGGATTGCAGATGCAGCTTGTATGGTTTCTTGGGCTTGGTCTATCGAGC